>JAJYLG010000027.1 GCA_021787985.1 Chloroflexota bacterium | reverse complement strand
CTCCGTGTTCGCGGGCCGCATCGCGGACACCGGGCGCGACCCGGTGCCCGTGATGAAAGAGGTTGTCCGTCTCGTCGCGCGCCTGCCGCTCGCCAGGGTGCTGTGGGCGAGCCCCCGCGAGGTGCTAAATGTTTACCAGGCCGAGGAGTGCGGCTGCCACATCGTGACGGCCACGAAGTCTCTGCTCGACAAGCTGCCGATGAAGGACAAGGATCTGGTGGAACTGTCGCGCGAGACCGTGCAGATGTTCTTCGACGATGCGCGGCGCGCGGGCTACACGCTGTAGGGGGCGTTCCAGTGCCTAGCAGACGCCGCGCCGTCATCACCGGCGTCGCCGGGTTCATCGGCAGCAACTTGGCGGATCGCCTGCTGGCCGAGGGCTTTGAGGTTGTGGGCGTGGACAACCTCGCCTACGGCGTCATCGAGCAGGTGCCCTCCGGAGTGGACTTCCACAAGGGCGACATCCGCGGCGAGGGACTCGAGCCCCTCTTCCGGGGCTCGGATGTTGTCTATCACCTGGCAGCCAAGAATTGCATCGCCGACTGCCAGGCGGATCCGGTCGAAACCGCGGACGTCAATGTTACTGGCACCGTGAGAGTCTTCGAGGCGGCGCGTCGAGCGGCGGTGCCCAAGGTGGTTTACGCCGAATCCTCGGCGTTGTACGAAGGCGTGGGGCGCTTGCCAACACCGGAGTCAGACGTTCGGCCGCAGAGTTTCTATGCCGTGAGCAAGTTTGCGGGAATGGCGTTCGCGGACGCGTACCGGCGCTGGTCGGGGTTGCGGATGACGGCGCTGCGCTATTTCTGTGTGTACGGCCCACGCCAGGACTACCGGCGTACGATCCCGCCGGTGATGAGCGCCTTCATTATCAAGCTGCTGACGGGCGAGCGGCCGGTGATCTACGGGAGCGGCCGCAAGCGGCGGGACTTCATTTACGTGGACGACGTGAACGACTTCCACCTGCTGTGCGCGACAGACCGGAGGACCGACGGCGGGACCTACAACCTTGGCTCTGGCGTCAACTACTCGGTGCGGGACATTCTTGACCGGGTCGCCGGGTTGCTGGGCGCGAAGGTCGAACCGGAGTACCGCACGGACCTGCCCGGCGAGGCGGAGGAGACGCTGGCCGATACCTCGGCGGCGCGGGCGCTGGGATGGGAGCCCAAGGTGGACCTCACCGCCGGGCTGCAGCGCTCGATCGGCTTCATCCGCGAGCACGTGGTCCCCGACCGAGCTCGGGCAACGGCCCGCCAGTGATCATCACGCGCACGCCGTTCCGGGTGACCCTCGGCGGCGGAGGCACCGACCTGCCGTCCTACTACGAGAAGCACGGTGGGTTCATCTTCGCCATGGGCATAGACAAGTACATGTACGTGATGACGAACCCGCCGGGGGTGGATCGCAAGATCCGCCTGCACTACACGCAGAGCGAGGTGGTGGACCACGTGTCTGAGGTGCGGCATGAGTTGGCCCGGGAGGCGCTGCGATTCCACGGCATCGAGGATGGGATGGAGATCTCCTCGATGGCCGACCTGCCGGCAGGGACTGGCGTGGGCTCTTCGAGTTGTTACCTAGTGGGGTTGCTGCTCGCGCTGCACCAGTACCGTAGGGACTTCGTGTCGCTCGAGCGCCTGGCCGAGGAGGCGTGCTACATCGAGCTGAACCTACTAGAGAAGCCCATCGGCAAGCAGGACCAGTACATGGCGGCGTTCGGCGGCCTCACGGTGCTGGAGATCATGCACAACGGTGAGGTCGAGGTCCGCCAGGTGACGATGCGGGAGAGCGCCATCAACGAGCTGGTGAACCACACGCACATCTACTACACCGGCCTCAACCGGAACGCCGTGAGCGTGCTGGAGGACCAGAACGCTGCGATGAGAGGGAATGCCTCAGCCCGCATGCCGGTGGAGACCTCGCTCAACGGCATCAAGCAGCTGGGCTACGAGATTCTCGACGCCATCGAGCACGAGAACTTCGACGATTGGGGGCGTCTGCTGCACCGACACTGGGAGCACAAGCGCAGGATGTCCGGGAAGATCAGCGCCTCCGCGTGGGACCAGATTTACGATGAGGCGCGCGAGCGCTTTGGCGTGCTGGGCGGGAAGATCATGGGCGCCGGCGGCGGCGGGTTCCTGATGCTGTACTGCCCTGCGGACGGGCGGGCGCTGGAGGACTTCATGCGGGAGCGGGGCATGCCGCGGCTGTACTACGATCTCGAGCGCGAGGGTGCGAAGACGGTCGCCAATGTCAGCAGCACGCAATCGATGATCATTCATCCCAATGCGACGTCTGCGGGCCGCAGCGCAGCCGCTGGTGAGTAGGACGGCCTGGATCGTGGATCTGGACGAGGCGGAGCCTATGGTTCGGCGGCCCCTGATGTCTGGTGCGGAGAGAGGGGGCGGTGCTGGCGGCGAGCCCTGGGACAGCGTGCTGCCCGCTTGGGCCAGCTCACCGCGATGGAGGTGGGCGCTGCGGCTGAAGCGCGCGATGGATCTCGTCCTGGCGTCGATCGGAGTGGTCCTGCTGGCGCCGGTTGCTGCGGTCGCGGCCATCCTGATCAAGTTGGATTCCAGGGGTCCCGTATTCCATCGGATGGAGTGGGTCGGATTCCGAGGGCGGCGCTTTGTCGGATACAAATTGAGAACGATGGTGTCGGACGCGGAAGAGCGACGAGAAGGACTGAAGCGATTCAATGAGATGACAGGCCCGGTCTTCAAGATGCGCGACGACCCGCGAGTGACTCGCGTAGGTCGCTTCCTGCGTCGCGCGAGTATAGACGAGCTCCCTCAGCTGTGGTCGGTGCTGCGGGGGGACATGAGCCTGGTCGGGCCGCGGCCGCCGGGCGCGCACGAGTACGCGGAATTCGAGCCCTACCAGCGGCTCAAGGTGGCGGTTGCCCCGGGGATGACATGCCTATGGCAGATCTCCGGCCGGTCGACAATTCGGGAATTTGACCAGTGGATTCGACTTGATCTCGAGTACATTAGGAACTGGTCTCCATGGCTCGATCTCAAGATCCTTGCCCGGACAATCCCGGTCGTGGTCACAGGCCGGGGCGCGCAGTAGTGCGGGCGCGCCTACCGGCACGCTCGCGGTGAGAATCATCCCGTGCCCGCTCTGCGGCGCCGGGGACCATACTCCAATCTGCTCCAAGACCCGTGGCGGAGTGGTGTACGGATCTGTGCGCTGTGCGGCCTGTGGCTTCCACTTCGTGAACCCGCAGCCCGATCCGGCCGAACTTGCAGCCGTCTACGATGCCGGATACTCCGACGGTCACGCGCAGATATGGCATGGGTTGGAGGATGACCTCAACCGGGCCGTGATCCGTCGCCTCCATCGTCACGGCATAGCGTCAGTGGTGGACCTGGGAGCCGGGCAGGGACGGTTCGTGAGTATGGCCCTCGACGCTGGACTGCGTGCCTCGGGTGTCGAGGCGTCCCCGCAGAACTGCCGGGCCGCCGTGGAGCGCTACGGCGTGGCGCTCCGACAGCAGGGTGTCGAAGCGTTTCTGCACGATTGCAGGGAACCCCTCGAGGGTGTGACGATGCTCAATGTCCTCGAGCACCTGCCAGACCCGGTCGGGGTGCTGCAAGCAGTGGGGCGAATGCTGACGGAGCGGGGGTTGTTGGTTGTGGTCGTGCCGGATGTGTCATTCACGTTGGCGCTCGGTAGAGTCAGACGTGCGCTCGGCTTTCGAGACGTCTACATGCTCGACTCCTCGCGATACACCCAGCAGGGGTTTGATCCTCCCGTCCATCTGTCGTCGTTCGACGCTGCCCACCTGCGCCGGGCGCTGCAACTGTC
This sequence comes from Chloroflexota bacterium, assembly GCA_021787985.1. Classification (GTDB taxonomy): domain Bacteria; phylum Chloroflexota; class Dehalococcoidia; order DSGV01; family DSGV01; genus JAJYLG01. The sequence continues at coordinate 32,337 of JAJYLG010000027.1, read as the reverse complement.
AGGACTTCGAGAGCTTGCACTCGATCAGGCCCCGGTTATCCGTTCCCGGGACCCCGTGCTGCAGGCTGCCAAGCGTGGGATCCGCGCGATGGGTGAGGCGTTGCGTGTTCTTACTCTGGGCCGAGTCATGTTCGGCTATTCCTTGCTGGCGGTCGCGCGAAGGGCGAGTTTCTGAACGCCGCGGTGTTCTTCGATCGGGATGGGACGCTGTGCCGGCTCGTGCGGCGCGACGGCGTACTGGCATCACCGAGAACGCTGGAGGACTTTAGCGTGCTTCCGGATGCAGGACAGGTCGTTGATCTGGTGCGGCGCGAGGGATACCGGACCTTCTTGGTCTCCAACCAGCCGGATGTCGCGCGCGGACTTCTTGCTGAGACAGTCCTGCAGCAGATGCATGAGCGTCTCACAGCCGAGGTGGAGCTCGACGACATCGCCGTGTGTGAGCATGACGACGGGGACGCATGCGACTGCCGCAAGCCGCGGCCGGGCATGCTCCTGGCCCTGGCCGCCCGGTGGCACATCGATCTTCGCACCTCCTACATCGTGGGAGATTCCTGGAAGGACGTGGAAGCGGGACGGCGCGCTGGCTGCCGCACGATTCTCCTCGCGAGCCCGGCGCCGGCAGACGTGGCGGCGGACTACACCGTGCCGAATCTGGAGGCGGTCCCGGGAACGATTCGACGGGCACAATCGGACGTGGAGCGCAGCTTGTGACCTTCAGCCACGGCTTTCTCGAAGGGGTCGCATCGATCGCGCGGCAGATTGACGAAGCGGCCATCGAGCGGATGGCAACTGAGATTGGCAGGATCCGAGAGCGCGGCGGGCGACTCTTCTTTCTCGGCGTGGGCGGTGGCGCCGGTCACGCGTCGCATGCCGTGAACGATTTTCGCAAGATCGCCGGCGTGGAGTGCTACGCGCCGACGGACAACGTCTCGGAGTTGACTGCGCGGATTAACGATGAGGGTTGGGACACCAGCTTCAGCGCTTGGCTCGAAGGGAGCCACCTCGACGCGCGCGATGGAGTGTTCGTCTTCTCTGTCGGTGGAGGGAGCCGCGACAGGCAGGTCAGCGTGAACATCGTGAATGCTGTGGATCTCGCTCGCTCCGTAGGCGCCTCCGTGCTCGGCGTCGTGGGGCGCGATGGTGGTCACACGGCTCGTCATGGCGATGCTGTGGTGGTGGTGCCTACGGTCGACGCCAAGCTGGCTACCGCGCACACCGAAGCATTCCAGGCGATCGTGTGGCACTTGCTGGTATCCCACCCGATGCTGGCGGTGAAGCCCACGAAGTGGGGGTCGCTGGACGCGGGTCCGTCCCGTTGAGGGATCGGTGGCGGTAGTGGGCCACGCGGCGGACGCAGCCGGGGTTGGTTCGCGTCTCGAAGTGCGGCCGCCAGGGGCGGGCGGTGCGACGCTCGAGGGTCGCCTCGATCGCGACGGCGTGCTACTGTTGGGCGAGAATGCCGGGATGGGAGGCATCAACTCGTACCTGGTGAACTTGGCGGACGGGCTACGACAGCGCGGGATTCCCGTAACGGTCGCCGTTGTGTGGCCCAAAGAGGATGAATGGCTCGCGGGCCGGTGCCGCGAGCTCGACATTCCGCTTACGGTGCTCGCTCGGCACCGCACGAGTGAGCAACTGCCCCTGGCGGCCTGGCGGCTGGCACACCAGCTCCCGCGCGTACGCCCGGCAGTGTTGCATACTCAGGCTCACTTCTCGGGCCTGGTGGGGCGCGCTGCGGTCCGCCTGTCGGGGCGAAACGCATGCCTTGTCTCGACCCTGCACGACATCATTGTGGGCGATGCGCGACTCGGGATGAAGTTCGTGTATTGGCTCGACTGGGCAACGTATGGCTGCAATCGGGCAACTGCCGCCGTCAGCGAGCATCTGGCCGGCGCGATTCGCAAACGGGGAGTGCGGGTGCGCCAATTGGAGGTGGTACGGAACGGCATCCCGTTACGACCCGATTCCAGCGCCAGCGGTGTTCGGAGCAGCGAGACTGCAGCCGGGCTGCCGGTGATTGGCTTCGTCGGCAGGCTGAGCTCCGAGAAGAACTGCGCCGCGCTGATTCAGGCGGCGGCACGGCTCGTCCGCCAACGAGGGCGCATTTTCCGTCTGCTGATTCTGGGGGATGGCCCCGAGCGAGCCGCGCTTGAGGGGTTGGCGCGGACGCTTGGCGTATGGAGCGTGACGACGTTCGAGGGTAGCAGAAGCAATGTCGATGCGTATTACGAGCAGATGGACCTCGTCGCGGTGCCGTCGTTGCGCGAAGGCCTGCCACTGGTCGTTCTCGAAGCGATGCGTCTCCGGCTTCCCGTGGTTGCCAGCCGAACGGGAGGAATTCCGGAAGTCGTCTCCGATGAGGAGACGGGGCTTCTGGTTCAGCCGGGTGACGTCGTGGCGCTGGCGGATGCGATCGCGCGGTGCCTCGATGATCCGGCGCTCCGCGGCCGGCTCGGCGAGGCGGGCCGGCGGCGGGTGGGGGAAGTCTTCTCGTTGGACGGCATGGTGGAACGGACCATCGCGATGTATCGTCGCGCGCTGACTGCGGCCACGGTCCGGTGAGCACCGCGACGCGCGCGGCTCCCGGTGACGGCGCGCCAGGGTTGCGGCGGATCGGCTCGGTAACCATTCTGGGTGTCGCCTACGACAACGTCACTCGCGCCGAAGCAATTGACGCCTTGGAGCGTTACGTCGCCGAAGGGCGACCGCGGATGGTGTGCACGCCCAATGCGGAGCATGTGATGCTGGCCCGGCGAGACGCCGAGTTCCGCGCGATTCTTCGGCGCGCGGACTTGGTGGTGTCTGATGGGATGGGCGTGACGTATGCGTCGCGTGTGTTGGGCACGCCGCTCCGGCAGAATGTCTCCGGGCGGCTGCTGGTAGGTGAACTCGCAGCACGGTGGGCTCTGTTGGGACGGCGGGTGTTCTTCGTGGGAGGTCGGTCGGGGACCGACGCCGACCGGGCGGCCCAGCGGCTCATGGCCAGGTGTCCCGGGCTGGTGGTGTGTGGCTCGTATACCCCTCCGTTCGCGGATCGCTTCGACGCTGCCGAGTCCTCGAGGATCGTTGGCGCGGTCAACGCGGCGAGACCGGACGTTCTGCTGGTATGCCTCGGAGCGCCGAAGCAGGAGAAGTGGATTGCCGCGAACTTGGATCGCCTTGCCGTGCCCGTGAGTATCGGCGTGGGAGCCGCACTCGACTACCTGGCCGGCACCCTCCGTGAGCCACCGCGGTGGGTGTCGCGAGTGGGTCTGGAATGGTTGTGGCGCCTAGCGCAGGAGCCCCGGCGCCTGTGGCGCCGGTATCTGGTGGACGGCTTGCGGTTCGTGGGGCTCGTGCTGCTCGCGCGCCTGCGTCGGCGCGACGCGCCCACCTAGTCGCCGGGCGCTGCGGCCATGTTCTTCGCCGTCATCGTCATAGTCTTCGCTCTATCCGCCGCGTATGCCGCCGCGTCGCCTCTGGGAGCCCTTCGGGTTGTCGTGGTCAGCTACTTTGTGATTCCAACAACTGTGGGTTTCCGCGCTCCGTCGGATTTGCCGCTCCCGATCCTCACGGTCCCGCGAGCCGTACTCGCCGGCTTCCTATTGGGCTACGGCGTCAATCGGCTGTTCGCCGCAGTCGCTCGCCGGGGAGTACCGCCCGCGGCTTGGTACTTCTTGCTCTTCATCCTCTATCTGCTCGTAACGACTCCATTGGCCGTGAGTCCCCAGTACAACTTGAAGATCATCTTCTCCGAGAGAATTGTCGGCGGCGCCATTCTACTGTGGATCGCCTACACGCTGGTTCGAACCGAGGAGGACTTCGTGTTCGTCCTACGTGGCTTGTGCGTTGGAGCTCTCTTGGTCGCAGCGATCGCCCTCTGGGAAGCGGCGACCGGAACACGGTTCAACAACCTCGCCATCATTCGCGAAGCGTCGCGACTGGACGTGCAGGCCTTTACGGCGACGGCAGGAGGAGTGGGGTTGGCGAGGCGAGGCGGGATTCTTCGCGTAGAGTCTACCTACGAACACAGCATCTACCTCGGGCTTGCGTTGACAATCCTCCTGCCGTTCCTGCTGATGCTACGTGGGAGGGTGCGCAGCCGGCTCTGGGACCTCACTCTGCTGTTGGTGCTCTTTGCATCGGTGTTCACTGTCGCCCGCACCGCCTGGTTCAGCGTCGTGGCTGCCGCCTTTCTTGCGGGCAAGAAGAGCCGAGGCCTGTTCGTGTTGGCGTCGTTAGCGCTTGTCCTGCTGGGTCTGCCGTTCCTGACCAGGAGCTTCCGCAAGGTTGCCTACGTGGACCCCACCGCACTGTCAGCACGCGGCCGCTGGGACCTGTTGGTCGCTGCGGTGCAAAACCTGGAAGGGAAACGCGTGTTGGTCGGCTTTGGCATCGGCAGTCCTGAGTATCTCGCCGATGCCTACGGGACGCGAGAAGCACTCCTGCTCGCGACTAGGTCGCTCCAGCGAATTCCCACAGACAATTCCCTCGCGATCATGCTATTCTCAGTCGGTCTGATCGGAACGGGGCTTTTTCTCTGGTTACTGTGGAAATCTGCGCGGTTCCTTATCGTGGGGAGCGGCGGTCCGGAGACTGTCGCATCGCTGCTGGCAAGGGCGACACTCTACTGTCTGATGATTCAAGTGGCCATCTTCTCGATTTCCAACTCGGTCTTTCAGGAACCGCGGTTGTCGGTGGTGTTCTTCGCTCTGCTCGGCTCAGGGCTTGGCGTCGCAAAGCTCCAAACCCCGACCCGTAGCTCGGTGGCGGCGGGACCCGGGGTCACCGCCGCACCTGGCGACGGTTAGCGTCGGGTGTCAACACCGGGGGAACGTGCACACTTCCCGGAGTGAGCCACTGAAGCTGGGCAGTTGAGACGGTTGGGCTTGACATTTGAGGCAGCGGGCCCGGAGGTCCTTATGGGTGTGCGTTGGATGCGACGGGACACCACCGAACTCAAGCTCCGGCTTGGAGTTGCCCCGGTTTCGTGGACGGTTGGCGGCTGGGGTTTCAAGCCGCCTCTGACATCAGGCGTTCGTAGTTGATCGGGGACCGTTGGCCGAGCGCCGAGTGCCGGCGGTGCGGGTTGTACCGGCCCTCGATGAACTGGAAGATGGCCAGCCGGACCTCGGTCTGCGACGGGAAGCTGCGGCGGTCAAGGAGTTCGCATTCCAGTGTCGCGAAGAAGCTCTCGGCCAGCGCGTTGTCGTAGGCGTCCCCGACGGTGCCCATCGAGGGGCGGAAGCCCATCTCCCGGCACCGGTGCCCGAAGGCCAGCGCCGTGTACGGGCAGCCGTGATCGGAGTGATGAATCACGCTTGCCAGCCGCCGCTGCGTGAGCGCCATTTCGAGGGCGTTCAGGGCGAGCTGCGTCCGCAGGTCCGGCCCCATCGCCCAGCCGACGATCCGCCGGCTGAAGGCGTCCAAGACGATGGCCAGGTACAGGAACCTGGCCCAGGTGGGCACGTAGGTGATGTCGGCCATCCAGAGCCGATTGGGCGCGGTCGCGGTGAAGTCTCGCTGCACCAGATGGGGCGCACTCTGGCCGTCGACGGCCCGGCGCGTGGTGCGCACGCCCTTGCGACGGCTCACCCCCACCGGCCCGGCTTGGTGCATCGGCCGCGCCACCCGCTTGCGGCTCACCCGCTCACCGGCCTCCCGCAGATCCTCGTGAATCCGCGGCGCCCCGTACGTCCCCTGCGAGCGCGCGTGGAAGGCCCGGACCTGCACCGCCAAGACAGCGTCCCGCTGCGCGCGGGGCGAAGCCGTGGTCCGCTTCCGCCACGCGTAGAACCCACTCGGAGAGACCCGAAGCACGCGACACACGGTCGCGACCGGGTACACGGCCTGGTGATCCCTCACGAACCCCTAGACCTGCTGGGAATCGTGCCGGTCTCCCGTGCGAACCAGGCCGCCGCTTTTGAGAGAATCTCCCGCTCCAGCTTCACCTGGTGGAGCTCCCGCCGCAGCCGCGTCAGTTCCTCCAGCTCGGCGCTCGTCAGCTGCCCCGGACGCTCCCCACGGTCAGCTGCAGCCTGCTCCACCCAGTTCCGAATCGTCTGCCCCGAAGGCTCAAACTCCCGAGCCAGTTCTTCCGGCGTCCGACCAGCCCGGACCAAGGCCACCATCTGCTCCCGAAACTCAGCCCGGTACGGCTTCTGTGTTCGCCCCATCGTGGACTCCTTCCCCCAAAGGGTGAGGTGTCCACGGAAGCGGGCCAACTCCACTCGCGCTCGCCGATCGTGATTTGGGCGGACAAGGATCGGGAAGCGCTGCCCATGGGCGTGCGGTGGAGGGGTGGCTTGACTCCGGTGGGAAGCGCTTCGGATCTTCTTGCCGAGTGAGGTTTCCAGTCCCCGGGCTCGAGGATGGAAACCTGGCAAGAGGTGCTTTCGGACGTCGAAGTGACCACCTGCTGGCAGCGACCCCTGTCAGCGGAATCGGGGGTGACGAAGAGCCGAACAGATGCCGCGGGGCATTGTGCGTGATCCTGCGGCGAGGGCCGCCTGACCTGCCCCGGGGCTTGACCGAGCCGTGCGGCGGCGTAGGTTCGGGAGCACCATGGCGGCGACCATTAGTTCACCTTGGCCAATCGGTGAGCGGCGGGCAACCCACATGCGAAAGCGCAAGCGTGGTAGTCTGAGCCTCTTCGATCTCGATGGCCGGGTCGCGGTCGTGACCGGTGCGGCTGGTCAGCTCGGTCGTGAGTTCTGCCGTGCCCTGATCGACGCTGGTGCCAGGGTTGTCGCGGCGGACCTCGACGGACGGGCAGCGGTTCGGACCGCCGGCGCTCTCGGTCGTCGCGCGAGAGGAGCCAAGGTCAACGTCACCAGTCGACGGTCGGTTGACCGTCTGTTCGCGGACGTAACTCGTCGCGAAGGGCGGGTGGACATTCTGGTGAACAACGCCGGGATCGCGGTCTTCACTCCCTTCGAGCGCCGGACCGACGAGGAGTTTGGCCGGGTGGTGAACGTGAACATGCTCGGCGTGCTTCACTGTGCCCAGTCGGCGGCGCGGCCGATGGTGCGGCAGCACTCCGGCGTGATCGTGAACATCGGCTCGATCTATGGTGTCGTTGCGGCGGACCAGCGGATCTATGCGGACTCGGGGCGCAACAGCTCGGAGGTCTATGCGTTCACCAAGGGGGGGGTGATCGCCTTCACGAGGTATCTCGCCGCCTACCTGGCGCCACACCAGATTCGAGTCAACTGCATCAGTCCGGGAGGTGTCTTCAACGCACAGGCTCCCGCCTTCGTTGAGAACTACGCCTGGCGCACGCCTATGGGGCGCATGGCGCGCGAGTCCGACCTGGCTGGAGCACTGATGTTTTTGGCCTCGGATGCCGCACGCTACGTCACCGGCCAGAACCTGATCGTGGACGGCGGCTTCACCAGTTGGTAGGCAGACAACCACTATCCCGGGGCCTCGAGGAGAAACGAGTGCGAACGAGGGTTATATTGTGACCATGAGCAATACGGGTCCGAAGCTGTGGAAGAGGGCGAAGAAGGTGATACCTGGCGGCGCTCAGCTGCTTTCGAAGCGGGCCGAACGGTTCCTGCCCGACCATTGGCCGTCCTACTACTCTAAGGCGCAGGGGGCGTACATCTGGGACCTCGACGGAACGAGGTACCTCGATATGTCCATCATGGGCGTGGGTGCCTGCATTCTCGGCTACGCGGACCCCGACGTAAACCGCGCGGTGATCGAGGCGGTCAATCGCGGCTCGATGGCGACGCTCAACGCCCCCGAGGAAGTGGAGCTCGCGGAGGTCCTGTGCCGACTGCATCCATGGGCCCAGATGGTGCGTTATGCCCGGACGGGCGGGGAGGCCATGGCGATAGCGGCGCGCATCGCACGCGCGCACACCGGACGGGATGTCATCGCGTTCTGCGGGTATCACGGCTGGGCGGACTGGTATCTCGCCACGAATTTGCAGAAGAAGGACGCGCTGGCGGAGCACCTGCTGAAGGGGCTCGAGCCCAGGGGCGTGCCCAAGGGGCTTCGCGGCACGATTCTGCCGTTTCGCTACAATCACATCGAGGAGCTTGAGGCCATCGTCAGGAAGCATCCCAGGCTCGCGGCCGTCATCATGGAGCCGGTCCACGGCGAGGAGCCGAAGCGCGGCTTCCTGAAGTCGGTGCAGGCGCTCGCCAGGAAGAGCGGCGCGGTCTTCGTGTTCGATGAGATCACGATGGGCTTTCGCCTGACGCTCGGCGGCGCGCATCTGCTGTACGGCATGCAGCCCGACATGGCGGTGTTCGCCAAGGCCATGAGCAACGGGTACCCCATGGCTGCCATAATCGGGCGCCGCGACGTGATGGATGCTGCGCAGCAGACCTTCATCTCGAGTACCTACTGGACGGACCGCATCGGACCGGTCGCCACCCTCGCCACCATCGCGAAGATGAAGCGCGTGAAGCTGCATAGGCATCTCGCGCGCATCGGGGAGAGCGTCAAGAAGGTGTGGCTCGACGCGGGGGAGAAGCACGGCATCGAGATCCATGCCCACGGGGTGGCGCCGCTGCTCGCCTTCGCGTTCCCCGGGCCCGAGCCCCAGGCGCTGAAGACCCTGTTCGTCCAGGAGATGCTCGATCGGGGAATCCTCGCCACCGACGGCTTCTACGCGAGCGGCGCGCACACCGACGCGCACGTCAGGACGTATGGCCGCGCACTGGATCAGGTCTTCGCGGTGCTGCGCGAAGCCATTCGCACGAAAACCATCCGTAAGCGGCTGAAGGGGCCGGTGGCGATGCAGGGATTCACCCGGCTCAACTGATTGCGGGCGTCACTCGTGAACGTCGGAATCGCCACGCCGCAGTCAACGCTGTTCAACGCGGCAACGCGCGCGGAAGCGGAACGGATACTGGAGCTGTCGGACGCATTAGAGGTGCGGGATCACGCTTGCGCTTTGATCGCGTCGAAGCTGCCACGGCTCTATCACTGCGAGCTGAGCCTCGTGGAGCCGTGGGGCGATGCCGACGTCGCCATGGTCGCAGCGATGATCGCATCGCACCAGCCGCGCGTCGTCTCATTCCATGTGCATTCGCCGTACGTCAGGCCGGCAATTGTAGGGCGGAGGTTCGTTCCCACGGGCGTCCCGATGAGCGAGCCGGCGATGCTCGCCAATGCCGCGGCCAACATGGCGCGGGTGCGGGCCGCGGCCGGCAAACGAACGTATCTCATCGAGAACAACAACTGCTTCCCGACCGGCGCCTACGAGATCGTCGGAGAGCCGCGCTTCCTGAGCCGGCTCATGGAGAATGCCGGCGTGGGGCTGCTGCTGGACGTCGGGCACGCCGAGATCACGGCGTGGTACGCGAAGGTGTCCCTCCACGACTACGTGGGGGCGCTCCCTTTGGAGAGGGTGGGGCAGATCCATCTGAGCGGGATCTACCGCGGCACGCTCGATTATGAGGACGCTCATGAGGCATTGACGCCCGGCGACTGGACGACCGCCGGCCGGATCGTGCGGGAGTGTCCCGGTCTGGGGTTCGTCACGATCGAGTACTATCATCACCCGGGCGTGTTGCTGGACATGCTGGCGCGATTGCGGTCACTTGTCCATCAAGTACGCGGGTCAACTGCGCGGTCATGACATCCCTCGCAAGGTGGGCACTAAGGCGACTGCGAAGCTTCGCAGTCGGTCACTTGGCAGACCGAGTGGAGGTCAACTCGCTTCTCTTGGCGCGCCTTCTCATCGAGCGCAACCTTGAGCGCAGAGACGTCACATCGATCACCGAGATGGAGTTCAGGGTGTTCTCGCAGTGGGGGGAGGACGGCATCATCCAGTATCTCATCAGTCGAATCCCAATCGCCAATGATGTATTCGTCGAGTTCGGGGTCGAGAAGTACCGGGAGTCGAATACCAAGTTGCTCTTGCTTAACGACAATTGGCGCGGCTTGATAATTGATTCGAGTCAGAGCAACTTCGATGTGATCAATCGTGACGAGATGTCGGTGAAGTACGACCTGACATCGGTCTGCCAGTTCGTGACAAGGGAGAATATCAATGCCATCATCGCCAGCGCTGGGATCAGCGGCGACATTGGCGTGCTCAGCATTGACATCGACGGCAATGACTACTGGGTCTGGGAAGCCATCGATGTCATCAGCCCGCGCATCGTCATCTGCGAATACAACAGCGTATTCGGCGCGCAGCGAGCGGTCACTATCCGCTACGACCCTCGCTTCGAGAGGACGAGAGCCCACCACTCCAACCTCTACTTTGGCGCCTCGCTGTCTGCGCTGTGGACACTCGGCGCGAAGAAGGGGTACGATTTCGTGGGATCGAACAGTGCGGGAGTCAACGCCTTCTTCGTGCGCAAGGACCTCTCGGATGGCCTTCCGAAGCCGAGCGCAGAGAGTGGGTATGTCTTGAGTCGCGTTCGCGAATCAATGGACGCGGCGGGTCGTCCGACGCGCCTATCGGGGCAAGACCGTCTTCGTATGATCCGAGGGCTCCAAGTTGTTGATGTCCTAACGGGGGAGCGCGTGACGCTTGCAGACCTCCTGATTTGGAGAGAAGGAGGTGCGCGTTGCTCAGTCTTGATCGAGCCTGCAAGGGGATTCCAAACACGGCTGTGGAGGGTGTTGTGAACCGGAGAAGCGTGACCGTCGACCGGACGGTCGTCGGTGACGGACAGCGCACCTACGTCGTTGCCGAGCTCGGCATCAATCACGGCGGCGACCTGCGCACCGCGTGCACGCTGGCGTCCGAGGCGGCGCGCGCGGGGGCGAGTGCCATCAAGCTGCAGACATACCGCACGGAGGCAAGGGTCGCAAAGGACAGTCCCATCTATGGGGTCCTGAAGGCGGCGGAGCTGTCGGCGAGCCAGCAAGGCGAGGTGATCGCGGAGGCGCGGCACCTGGGGATCGCCGCGTTCTCGACCCCGTTCGACGACACCAGCGTGGAGGAATTGGCGAAGCTGGGGGTGCCGGCCTTCAAGATCGCCTCGTTCGATGTCGTCAACCACCGGCTGTTGCGGACGGTCGCGGCTCACCGGCTGCCGGTGATCATGTCCCGGGGCATGGCGAGCCAGGAGGAGTTGGATGCGGCGCTGGAGATCCTGGAGGCGCAGGGGTGCCCGTGCGTCATCCTCCACTGCGTATCGGCGTATCCCACGCCTCCGGAGCAGGCGAACCTGAGGGTCATCGAAGCACTGAGGGCGCGGTATCAGTGGCCGATCGGGTATTCGGATCACACCATCGGCGTACAGGCCGCTCCTGCCGCGGTCGCCATGGGGGCGGTGGCTCTGGAGAAGCACTTCACGCTCGACAAGAGTGCGCCGGGTCCCGACCATGCGCTGTCGGCCGACCCGGCGGACCTGCGAGAGCTCGTCGCACGGGTCCGGCAGGTGGAGAAGATGCTCGGATCCGGCCGGTTCCAGACCTTTGAGGCGGAGCGCTCGACCCTGCAGTATCGCCGCGCAACTCGCTAGCGCCGGTGGGGCAGCGCGTCGTCCTGTTCCGCTGTGACGCCGGAGCGGAGCCCGAAGTCGGCACCGGGCACCTCGTCCGTGACCTGCTGCTGGCGGAGTACCTTCGGGACACACTCGGTGGCCGTTGCGCGTTTGCGGTCAGGGGAGACGCCGCGACCATCGCGCGCGCCACCGCGCGCGGATTCGAGATCATCCCCATAGCGGAGGACGACGGCGATGCGCGGCCCACCTGCGCTGCCGTCGCCGCGGTCCGCCCGGATCTCGTGGTCGTCGATCGTTTGGGGGTGGGCCGCGAGTACGTGGAGCGAGTGAAGGCGACGGGAGTGCTGGTCGCCCTGGTCGACAATTCCCTGGACGATGCGGGGCCCGCGGATCTCTGCATCAATCCCGTCATAGACGCGGACCGCTCCATTCACGGCGGGGCCGACTACGCCGTGTTCCGGCCCGCGCCGGCCCCTGCCCGGGTGATCGCGGAGCGCGCCCGGCGGGTGTTCCTGTCGGTCGGCGGGCACGACGACGCTCGCCTCCTGGTGCGGTGTCTCAAGGAGCTCGAAGGCCTCGAGCCTCCACTGGACGTGGACGTGGTTGCCGGCGCGGGCCACCCCGAGCAGGCGGAGCTGGAGCGCATTGCCGGCGCGAGCGATGGGCGGGTCCGGTTGCATGTTGACGTCCCCGACGTGCGCCCCCTGCTGCGCGAGGCCGACTTGGCGGTTGTCGCGGGCGGCCTGACCATGTTCGAGTGCGCGGCGGGCGGACTCCCGACCGTGGTGGTGGCTCAGTACGAGCACCAGGTCGCGGCGGCCGGAGGACTGGCACGTGGGGGGGCGGTGGTGTCGCTCGGGTTGGGCGCGAAGCTGCCGCGGGGTGCCGTGCGCGTGGAAGTGGGCCGGCTCTTGGGCTCCGCCGCCGCCCGCAGGGAGCTGAGCGCTGCCGGTCGCGCCGCAGTGGATGGGGAAGGGCTGCGCCGCACGGCGGAGCTGTTGAGTGTGGTGCGCCCCCTGCCGTGGGACTCGCAGTTCTTCGGCATCCGCGTGGGGCGGGTGACACCGTACAGTGTCACCGAGGACCTCCTGGCGTTGGCGGACCGGTGGGCGAGGGAGGAGGGCATCCGGTGCCTGTACTACTTGGCCGACTTCGGCTCACCCCGCTCCATCCGTCTGGCGGAGGAGCACGGCTACCGTCTGGCGGACGCCCGTGTCACGCTGTCGCGGCTCGTCCCGGCCGCTGCGGAGCCGGCGCCGGGTGACCCGCCCACGCGTCCGAGTCGCGGTGAGGACCTGCCGGAGCTGAGGGCGCTGGCGGCTACCGCATTCACCGACAGCCGGTTCTTCTTCGATGATCGGTTCCCCCGGGAGCGATCGCGGGAGCTCTACGCGCAGTGGGTGGAGGGCCTGCATCGGGGGCCGTCGGGGCGCGTGTTCGTCGTGGAGCTGGACGGCCGCGTGGCGGGCTTCATCGCCTGCGACCGGGTGGGGGTCTCCCGAGGCGTGATCGGCCTGATCGCGGTGCGCGAGGGGTACCAGGGCCGACGGGTCGGGTCCGCGCTCGTGGGGCGGGCGCTGAAGTGGTTCGCGGAGCAGGACCTCCCGGTCGCACAGGTGGTCACGCAGGGTCGCAATGCGGGCGCGCAGCGCCTGTACCAGAAGTGCGGTTTTCGGACGGAGTCGGTGCGTCTGTGGTATCATAAATGGTTTGACGAACCAGCTTCCGGACGCCTGGACACGGACGACAGGGGATGATGAAAACGGACAAGAAGGTGAGGGGTGAGCGGGCGGGCGAGCCGCGACACGCCGACGTGGATCGCCCGGCGGTCGCGGGCGGCAAACCGGTTCGGGACGAGTTCCTCATTTTCGGGCAGCCCCTCATCGGAGACGAGGAGATCGCGGAGGTGGTCGCGACGCTCCGCTCCGGCTGGCTCAGCACCGGCCCCCGCACCAGGCAGTTCGAGCAGGACCTTGGCCGCTATCTGGGCGTCGAGCACGTGCTCGGCCTCAATTCGTGCACCGCGGCGCTCCATCTGGCCCTGCTGTCGGCCGGCGTCGGCCCTGGGGACGAGGTGATCGTCCCCGCGATGACGTTTGCGGCCACCGTGAACGTCGTGGAGCACGTCGGCGCGCGGCCGGTGTTCGCCGACGCGGCCGCGGATTCGTACAACGTCGATCCCGCGGCGATCGAGGCGTGCCTGACGCCGCGCACGAAGGCGATCATCGTCGTGCACTTCGCCGGTCTGCCGTGTCGCATGGACGTGATCGCGCCGCTCGCCGAGCGGCACGGGGTCGTCCTCATCGAGGATGCCGCCCACGCGCTCGGCACGGAGTACCACCGGCGCAAGATCGGCACGTTGAGCGACTTCACGTGCTTCAGTTTCTACGTCACGAAGAACGTGGCCACCGGCGAGGGCGGAGCCCTGGTGTGCCGGCAGGCCGACGCGGACGAGCGGGCGCGGATCATGAGCCTGCACGGCATGGATCTGGGCGCGTGGCAGCGCTACTCCAAGCACGGGAACAAGCACTACGAGGTCGTCTACCCCGGCTACAAATACAACCTGACCGACCTCGCGTCGGCCATCGGGATTCATCAACTCAAGCGCCTCGACGAGTTCATCGAGATCCGCACGCGGTACGCGCGGATGATGCACGACCTCCTTGGCGACCTCGATACGCTGTTGCTGCCGGAGGTGGAGGAACAGGACGATCGCCATGCCTGGCACCTGTACCCGGTGATGGTCAGGCCCGAAGCGCTGACCGTCGGCCGTGACGAGGTGATGGAGGCCGTCACCAGGGAGAACATCGGCATCGGGGTGCACTACCGCGCGGTGCCGATGCACAAGTACTACCGCGAGAAGTACGGCTTCCGCCGCGGCCAGTTCCCCCGGGCGGAGTTCATCTCGGACCGGACCTTCTCGCTCCCCCTGCAGCCGCGGATGACCGAGGCGGATGTGGCGCAGGTGGCCCGAGCGGTCCGGCGCGTCCTCGTCCACTATGCGAAGGGGCCGCGGCGAAGTGAGTAGGGTCGTTGCCATCGTACAAGCGCGAACCGGCTCCACGCGCCTGCCGAACAAGGTGCTCATGCCTGTCCTTGGGCGACCGCTGCTGGACCTTCAGCTGGAACGGATCGCCCGCTGCACCGCGATCGGCGAGGTCGTCGTTGCGACGACCACGTCCGAGCGGGATACGCCGGTGGCGGATCTCTGCCGCCGCCTTGGCGTACCGGTGTTCCGCGGGAGTGAGCAGGACGTCCTCGACCGGTACTACCAGGCCGCCCTCTTTGCGCGCGCTGAAACCGTGGTGCGCTTCACGGCGGACTGCCCGCTGCTCGATCCGCAGGTCACTGACCGCACGGTGCGGCTCTTCCTCGACGGCCCCGAGCCGTACGCGTACGTCAGCAACGCCGTGCCTCCTTCGTTCCCGGACGGACTCGATACGGAGGTGTTCTCCGCCGAAGCTCTTGCGACGGCCTGGCGGGAGGCGGTGGAGCCGGCGCATCGGGAACACGTGACGCCGTTTCTCTGGGAGCAGCCGGACCGATTCCGTATCGGTGTGCTGCGCTGTGACGTGGACCTGTCCAGCCTGCGTTGGACCGTGGACTATCCGGCCGACCTGGAGTTCGTGCGCGGGGTCTATGAGGCGCTGTACGCGACCAAGCCCGGGTTCGGGATGGAGGACGTGCTCGAGCTGCTGGAGCGGCAACCTGCGATGGCCTCGATCAACGGCGGGCTGGTGCGAAACGAATGGTACGTGCAGCTGGTGGCTGCGCGCGCGCAGCGTGGGGGTTAGCGTCGTGTCAGCGGCCGCCTTGCCCGCGAGGAGCGGACGGTGACGGCAGACTATCGTCAGCGCATCTACGATGCGTACGTCGAGGCGTCACCGCACTACTACCAGGGGTTGGCGGACCCGGCCGCCTTCGAGGACCTGCGCGCTTTCTATCGGGCGACGCACGGGCCGTGGCTGCCCGCGGACCGCGACGCCCATATCGTAGAGGTCGGGTGCGGCAGCGGCCAGTTCTGTTACTTCCTGGAGAGGGAAGGGTACCGCCGGGTCGAGGGATTCGACTCGAGCCCGCAGATGCTCGAAGTGTCGCGGCGCATGGGTGTGACCAACGTCCGGCTGGGCGACGGCCTCGCGCAGCTCGGCGTGTATCACGGCGAGCTCGACGCGATCGTGGCGAACGATTTCGTGGAACACCTCACCAAGCCGGAGGTGCTCGTTTTCCTCGCCAGTGCCCGAGCGGCGCTCAAGCCGGGTGGTCGTTTGATCATGAAGACGCCGAACGGGGCGTCCATCTTTGGGGCGCGTGACCGCTACGTGGACTTCACGCACGAAGTGATCTTCACGGCGGAGAGCGCCAGACAAGTGCTGCTTGCGACAGGCTTCGGGGTCGTGGGCGTGCTTCCCGTCAATCCCGCGCCTCCGCGCACCGTGGCCGCCTGGGCCCGGCTCTTGACGTGGGCGGTGCTGGTGCGTCCCATCCTCGCCCTCCTTGCCCGGGTGATCATCGGAGGCGGCTCGTACATCGGCACGATCAACATCCTGATCGTTGGCGAACGCCCGCTTCAGGTCTGAGGCGGCGGTGAGATGCCTTTCCGGCGTCGCCCCGGTGCGCCGCGCATGAGCTCGGGGCCGCGGCGTGTCCTGGTGGCATTACTCGAGCATGCCGCGTCGGTGGAGGCAGTGCGGCGGCGCTACGGTCCGGCCGCTTCCTGCACCGTAGCCACCGACAGCTGGCTCGTCCGCGAGACGGCGGCCGCCGCCGGGTTGCCGGCGGTGCTCCTGGATGACCTGCTGGATGCGCTGGCCGTGGCGGAAGCCAACGCTGCCGTTCAGGCGGTGCGTCAGAGCTGGCACGCGGACGAAGACGGCGACTTCACGCTGCTCTGCGGTGTCTCGCTGGGCAGCCTCCTGGAGTTTGAGCTCAGCTACGCGGTACTGTTTCCGCTGGTGCGGACACTGGGTGCCTCCCGGCGGCTGCTCCAGGAGGAGCGGCCCGACCTGGTGCTGTGCGATGCGGCGCCGGACGCGCCGGTGTGGCACGGGTTGGCGGCCGTCAGCCGGGGAGCGGACGTTCCGGTCGAGAGGATCGTGGCGTCGAGCGGGCAGTCTCAGAAGGAGGCGCACTACTGGCTGGAGTCGGCTCGGCGAGCCGGACGTCGAGGCGGCAAGGTTGCGGCACTGGGGCGCCGACTCCTCGGGCGCTTCCTGACCGAATCGCGCAGCGAGTGGGCGCTGGGCCGGCGGCAAGGCACGGTGCTGTTCAACTACTATCCGGCCCTGGGGCCGGTGATCGATGCGTGGGGCGCGCGGGGCCTGGGCGACGCGATCCGGTTCGACCCTGCAGCCGCACCATCGCCCGGCAGGGCACTGAGGTACTTCCGCGCCGGCGCGCGCGTGCTGGACGTGACGTCCGCGGACGGCGGCGAGGACGCTCTCGGCGCGGCTCGGTCGATACGGCTCCGCTGGGAGCGGGCGCGCGCGGATGCCGCGTGGTGGCGCAGCCGTATGCTGCGGGGGACCGACATTCGGCCGGCGCTCGAACCCGTGCTCGACGCCTATGTCGCCGGGCGGATACCGGGTCTGGCGACGCAGCTGGCCGGCCTCCGGGCGGCGTACACCCGCGGCGGCGTGAGCTGCGTTGTCGTGCCGTTCGACGCTCCGGAACGACCGCGGTTGCAGGTCTGCGCCGCGAGAAGCCTCGGAATACCGTCAGTCGTCGTGCAGCACGGTCTGAGTGTGTCCGCCCAGTTGGACGACGACAAGCGGTCCGCGGACCACGTGCTCGTGTGGAGCGAACCGGTGCGTGACCAATTGGCGTCGTGGGGGGTCGACAGGCAGCGGCTGCGCGTCGTAGGAAACCCGGTGTTCGATCGCTACGCCGGATCGGGCGCCACGCCACGTCCTCGTCGCCGCTCCGAGCCCCCCACGGCTCTTGTGCTCACGGCGACGCACATCAACTTCAACGCCGCCAAGGACTCGACGATCTCCGAGCGCTATCTCCGGCTCGTGCTGGACGGACTTCGCCGGCTGCCTGGTCGATTGCGCTGCGTTCTGCGCCCCCACCCCTCGGAGCGGACGGATTACTACCGTGAGCTGCTCGCGTCGTGGGGTGACCGCGTGGATGAGCTTGCGGCGGACGTCCCGTTCGAGCGTTGCCTCGAGGAGTCCGATCTGGTCATCAGCCCGGTGAGTACCGCGGCGCTGGAGGCCTGGCTGGCGGGAAAGCGCGTGATTGTCGTCAGCGACTGCCGGTGGGGTGTGGACTACCCCTTGGACGGCCGCGCCGAGATCCCCACGGTGTCCGCCCCCGAGTCGCTGGCGGAGGCCATCGTACGGGCGCTCACGGTGTCGGGGCCTGACCCGCGGGCCTCGCGCGTGGCGGCGTACTGTGGCCCATCGGATGGCCGATCGGCCGAGCGAGTGGTCGATTTCATCGATGGTCTTCGACAAGATCATCTGGCAGGCCGCTCCCGCGCCTTGGGCGCAGTGTGAGCGCCCACCCTGCCAGGACGCGGCTTGCCTTCTTCACGGAAGTCGGGGTGGTCGGCGGCGCCGAACGCTTTCTGCGCGACGTCGTCCACGGCCTCGATCGCGACCGCTATGATGTCCAGGTGCTGTGTGCCGAGAATCCATCGTTCGTGAGGTACCTCCACGAGTACCCGGAGCCCCGACCGTTCGAGGTCACCGAACTCCGCGTGGGTTCGTCCGCCACCAGCCGTGTGCTCGCGAGGGCGCGGCCGCTCAGGCGCTACCCGCTCCTCTATCGGTGGCGCGCGGTACCGAAGGGCCTGCTCAGACAGGCGAGGAACCTCCGGAACTGGCGGGTCGTCGTGCGAGCGCTTCGTGACCGCCGGATAGACATCCTGCACATCAACAACGGTGGCTACCCTGGAGGAGAGAGTTGCCGGCTGGCCGCGATCGCCGCGCGAGCGGTCGGCCTGCCCATGTGCGTGATGACGTATCACAACCTCGCGGAACCCCTGGCGTTCCCCCGGACAGTGGAGCGCTCGCTCGATCGGCGCGTGTTCGCTTCGCTTCGTGCCATCGTCGCCGCGTCCCAGGCGTCGGCGCAGTCGCTGCGAGAGGTGCGGGGTTTCGACGGCGCGTCCCTTGGCGTCATCCCGTACGGAATCCCCGACCCTCCGCCCCCTTCTGCCGCGCGCCAAGCGGCCCTGAGGGCGGAGCTCGGCTTCGATAGCGCCACCGTGGCGATAGGCGCCGTGGGGAGCTTCGAGCCGCGGAAGGGGCAGGAGTGGCTGGTCCGCGCAGTCCCCACGCTCCGCTCGCGCTTCCCCACGGTGAAGGTCCTCCTGGTCGGAGAAGGGGAACGGCGCAGCGCCGTGCAGGCCCTGGCGCGCCAGCTGGGTGTCGGGGACGCCATCGTGTTCACGGGCTACCGCAGCGACGTGCTCGATATCGTGTACCTGCTCGATGCGGTCGCGTTGCCGTCCACCGGCTACGAAAGTCTGCCGTACGTGGTGATCGAGGCGATGGCCCTGGGCAAGCCGGTCGTGGGAACCCGCGTCGCCGGCGTTCCCGAGGAGATCGTGGACGGGGTGACCGGGAAGTTGGTGCCCCCCGCGGACTCCGACGCGTTGGCTGAAGCGCTGGTTGCCGTCCTCGCGGACAAGAGTGGAGCGGAGGAGATGGGCCGCCGGGGGCGGGCACGGTACCTTGCCGAATTCACACTCTCCCGGATGCTCGCGCGCCTGGAGAGGCTGTACAGCTCGGATCTGCCCGCCATTCCGCCGGCCTAGGCGTCGCACCCCGTGTCGAAGCTCCCGTCGGCGTCAGTCGTCATCTGCACGATGAACCGTCCTGTCACCTTGAGGAAGTGTCTCGGCTCTCTGGCGGCGCAGACCGTCGTGCCCGGCGAGGTGGTCGTCGTGCATGCGGGCACGGACGAGCAGCTGGGCGCGGAGCTGCAGCGGGAGTACGCCGCGGCCCCCTTCGCGCTGAAGTACGTGCGCACCCAGCCGTCCCTGGTCCGGCAGCGGATGCTGGGCATCGCGAACGGCACGGGCGAAGTGGTGTTCTTCCTGGACGACGACGTGGTGCTGGAGCCCGCCTACTGTGAGCGGATCCTCGCAGTGTACGCGGCCGATGCGGCGGGCGAGATCGGGGGCGTTCAGGGATCCATCACCTACGTGCCGCCCCTGGTTCGAGGCTCGCCCCTGCTGCGACGCGTGTTCATGCTCGCTCGCATGGGCAAGCGCGGGTACTTGCAGCGGTCGGGGTTCCCCTGCCACTCCCTGTCCGTGTCGAAGCGGACGGACGTCGAGGTGTTCTCCGGTTGCATGATGAGCTACCGGCGGCGGGTCCTGGAGATCCACCAGTTCGATATGGCGCTCCGGGATCGCTGGTGGGGGGACGACTGGGACCTCTCGTACCGTGTCTCGCGCGCGGCGCGACTGGTGCAGCTGCCGGACGCGCGCCTGGCGCACGAGCAGGCGGAGGCCGGCCGGGACAGCGTGCGCCGCACCTGGCGCATGATGGTGGTCAACCATCACTACCTGTACCGCAAGCTGTTGCGCTCCGCGGGGCAGGGGTGGCTGCCGTGGGCTTGGGCGGAGGCCGGGCTCTGGTTGCTCGCGCTGATGCGGTTTCTAACGGGCCGCGGCACCGCGGCGCTGGAGGGAATGGCGGGGGGGTTCGGGGACCTGTACAGAGGAGTGGGCCGCCAGGACGCTCCCCTGTCATGAGTGGTGGGGACCTGACCAGCGGAGGCCCTCAGGCCACGGACTCTGTTCCGCGGCGCTTTGCGGTTACGCTCTTTGCGAATGTCGTCAAGCTGGCCATCGGGGTCACGACGGCAAGCGTCGTGCCCCGTGCCTTGGGCCCACGGGACTACGGTGGCTTCCAATTCCTCACCGCTGCGGCTAGGACCTCACGGTCGTTCCTCGACTTCGGCGCCTCGACCGCTGCCTACACGCATAACGCCAAGCACAGAGCTAGCGGCGCGGCCGCCGTGTTGTACGCGCGCTGGCTGCTCATTCAGATCGCGATCCTCCTCCTGGTCATCCTCCTTGCGGACCGTCTGGGGTTGGCGCCCCAGATCTGGCCGGAACAGCGCGTGTTCTACGTCTGGATCATCACAGGCCTGGAATGGCTGACGTTCCTAGGGACCTTCCTGCTGCAGCTCGGCGATGCCAAGGCCGAGACCGTACGCGTCCAGAAGATCATGCTCGTCACGCAGCTGGTACGGCTCGCGCTGTTCCTGGGGTTGTACGCGCTGGGGGCGCTGGCGTTGGGTACCTTCGTCGTCGCCAGCTACGTGGCCGCCGCCATTACAGTCGTGGGAGTGATCGGCGGCTTTGTGCTGCCGAAGCGTCGCCAGTACTTCCAGCCAGCGGCCTCGTCCGCCGAGCAGCGCCAGTGCCGTGCGTTCTTTCTTGCGTACGCGCGCCCGCTGGCAGTGCTGAGCGTGGCGGTGTTTGCGCACGACTTTTTCGATCGCTGGCTGCTGCAGACCGCATCCGGCTCGGAGCAGCAGGGCTATTTCGCCCTCGGGGCCCAGTGGAGCGGGATCGTGCTGCTGTTCACGACGTCGGCGCTGAACATTGTGTGGCGTGAGTTCTCCGCCGCGAACGCCGCCAACGACCGGCAGCGGCTGCGGTCGGTGTTCGAGAAGACTACGCGGTGGCTGTTCTTGGTCTCGTGCGTCATGGGGTTTCTCCTGGCATTCAACGCCGGGTCCTTTGTGCACGGGTTGGCCGGGGCGCGCTACGCGAGCGCGCAGCCCGTGACTACACTCATGGCATTCTATCCAGTGTACCAAACGCTCGGACAGCTCAACGGTGTGTTCTTCTACGCCACCGAGCGCGTGACGCTGTACCGGAACCTGACGATCGGCGCGCTGGGAGTCGGAGTAGCCCTATCGTACGTCCTGGTTGCCCCAACCGGCTGGCTAGTGCCGGGGCTGCAACTCGGCGCCATGGGCTTGGCAATCAAACAGGTGGCCATTAACCTTGTGTCCGTCTGGGTCTTGCACGCGTTCAACGCTCGGTATCTTGGGCTCCGGATCATACGCCAGCTCGGTCATCAGCTTGCCACTGCGACGGTGGTCGGGGCTGGCACCACGGCGGTATTCTTCGCCGTGACCGTACTCGGACCCGCCAATGTCTGGGCTCGATTCGCCTGCATGGGCCTCGTGCAGGCGGCGCTGCTCGGGGCCGTGCTCTACCGGTTCCCGGGGTTGCTAGGGCTTACGCCGAGCGAGATGCGAGCGTACTGGTCGAGGGGGCGGCGGGGTCTACGGCAAATGGTCGCTCGTTGATGGTGACCCGTTGCGCGATCCGGGCACAGACTCTGGGCCATCAGACGTGACCCGGAAGGCAGCTGAGCGCGGTGATGCCCTAAGTTCTCTGTAAGAGTGAATGCGGCGTGATACCTTCTCGGGGTCTTGCCGAACCTTGACGCCCGGAATGGGCAGAAGCAGTCACGCCGCATGGCGAAGATAGTCCGAGTGCCTGGTTGCGGGAAGAGATCGCGCGGTTCCTCAAGCAAACGGAGGGCAGCGAGTTTGGGGCCAGCGCGCTGAGCGGATTGGTGCAGCTGGCCACGGCCCGGCTGGTCCAGGAGGCGGTGGAGCGGGAGCAGACGCATTTCGTGGGGCGCGAGCGCTACGCGCGCACCGGCGGCCGTGGCCAGCGCAGTGGCTATGTGCCGGGGCATGTGGACACGGCCCAGGGCCGGGTGGCGCTGGCGATTTTTCAGGTGCGGGACGCTGGCGGGCCTTACCGCTCGGCGCTGTACGACTTCCTGCGCGGCCACTCAGACGTGGTCGAGCGGCTCGCCGCGGAGATGTACGCCCGGCGGCGCTCGACGCGGGACGTGAAGGCCGCCTTCACCGATGAGGTGAGGAGGTGCCTGCTCTCCCGGTGCGCGGTGAGCGAACTGACCGAGCGGCTGTGGGCGGAGTACGAGGCGTTCCGGCAGCGGTCTCTGGTGGACATCCCGGTGCTGCCGGTGTTTTGGGACGGGGTCTATGAGCCCCTGCGGGTCCATGGCGTGGCGCGCCAGGCGGTGCTGGTGGCATGGGCGATCACCCTCGAGGGCCGGAAGGTGCTGCTCTCGGTGGCCCTCGGCAATCGGGAGAGCCACGAGGGGTGGCGCCAATTCCTGCGCGGACCTGGCGGCGCGGGGGCTGACGGTGACCAGGGACGGCGCGCCGGGCCTGCTGCAGGCGATTGACGAGGTCTGGCCGCTGAGCCTGCGGCTGCGCTGCTGGGTGCATCGCATGCGCAACCTGGAGACCAAGGTCCCGGGCGAGCGATGGCCGGAGGGCAAGGCAGCCCTGATCGGCATCCGGGATGCGCCGACGCTGGAGGTGGGCGAGCAGGCCGCGGCGCCGTTCTTAGAGCGCTACGGCGCCGAGTTTCCGGCGGCGTGCAAGTGCCTGAGCGAGGACCTGCCGGCGCTGCTGAATCACCTGCGGCTGCCGTGGCGGCTGCGGAAGTTTGTGCGGACGACGAACCTGTGCGAGCGGAGCTTCGTCGAGGAGCGGCGGCGCTCGAAGACGCTGCCGCGGTTCAGCGGAGAGAAGGGGGGCGCACATACGGAGTTCGCCGAGCCCGATCCCCGCGGCCGCCACAAGTGGATCGAAGGGACTGGGGGAGCTCTTCCTGTCGAGGCTCGTATTTCGCTACTATGTTGTGCGCGCCGGCGGAGGTTCAGGGGCGCCGCGAAAGACAAGACGCTCATCGGGAAGATCAATGCGCTGGGACGCGAGGGGCCGCAGCTCGAGGTCGTGAATGACAAGTTCGGCCGGCCCAGCTACACCGTGGACATTTCCCGCGTGCCCACGCAGCTTTTCAACAGTGGCCTCTATGGTACCTATCACATGTTGAATACTGGGGCATCCGTCAATCGCTACGACGTCGCGCGCGAATTCCTGGCCCGGGCGAACCTGACCACCCGTAAGCTGGTGCCAATTTCTTCGGACGAGTTCCCGCTACCGGCTCCGCGACCGCGCATGGGGGCGGGCAGGAACGGCTAGGTGGATCTCCGGGCCTGGCGCTGGGTGCGACGTCGGAGGGCGGGCATCCTCGAGTATGGCGCGCGTCGGATGAAGTGGGAACACTTGGCCGGAGGGTGGGAATGAGTATGCCGTCAGCGCTCGGAGGGCCGCGAAGGGATCAGAGTGTGTCGCTGTGGTTTCTTGCTCGTGTGCTGCTTGAGCGGCGCCTTCTGATAGGGACTCTTGCCCTCGCGAGCGGCGTGTTCGCGGGCTCGCTTTCCGTCCTATCTCATCGCATGTATGTTGCGAGCGCCGCCTTCATCCCGCAGGAGCCGAAGACTCCGCAGTCCCTTATTAATCAGCTGGCTCCTCAGTTTGGGTTGGCGACAGGAGTCGCGAGCGCCAGCTCACCGGAGTTCTACGCGAGCCTCCTCCAGTCGAAGGAACTCCTCCGCGACGTGGTCATGGCCCAGTATCAGCTGTCCACAAAGCCACCGTTCCAAGGTGACCTGGTCCGGTATTTCAAGATCGAGGCACCGACCCCCGATCGGGTTACGGCGCTGGCCCTGCGCCGGATGCTTAGCATTGTGGACGTGCACACCGACCGGAGCACAGGCATCGTCGGTTTCGACGTGACGACCGACAACCCTCAGCTCTCGGAGCAGATAGCGGCGCGGTTGCTGGCCCTTGTGAATGATTTCAACGTGCGGCGGCAGCAGTCCCAGGCCAAGGAAGAGCGGGAGTTTCTCCAACAGCGTCTCGATTCAGCCCAGCACCGGCTTGGGACAGCCGAGGATGCGTACGCCGCCTTCCTGATGCGCAACCGTCGCTGGGAGGATTCCCCGGAGTTGAGGGCCGAGGTGGGCCGTCTTGAACGCCAGCTGACGCTGCGCCAACAGCTCTACCTGTCTCTCAATCAGTACTATGAGTTGGCGAAGCTTGAGGAAGTGCGCAATACGCCGGTGATCACGGTCATTCAGCATCCGAGCGGATTTGTGGAGCCGAAGCGGCGTGGAACTCCTCTCAAAGCGGTCGTGGCGCTTCTGATGGGGGGGGTGGCTGGCGCCCTGATCGCGCTCGGCAGCGAGCACGTGCGACGGCTACAGTCCGACGACGTGCGCGAGTACGCGGAGTTCAAAGCGAGTCTGGACGGAGCCCTCATGCAGCTCCGAAGCCGATTCCGTCGCCGCAGGCCGTGACATGACAGCGCAGTGTCTATTGCGTCTGCGCTCAGGTGTGCGACCGCCTCGCGGAGCGCGGGTTCGGGCGTCTTCTCTGGAGCACCCAGCGGCGGCCTCACAAGGTCCGAAGCTATTTCCGTGTCTCACGTCCGCTGCGCCGCCTCAGAAGTGCCAAACATTTCTGTTCCCCGTAATGAGTCCTTGAGAATCAATGATTCGTTTGCCTCACACCCCCGGAATGCGTCAAAGTCGGGTGTCACCCGGCGCGACCGGCGGCCGCCGCGCTTGGGCCGGCCTTTCATCTCGCGAGATCCTTCTTGAATATCGTCGCGTATTCCTTAAGAGCCGCTTTCCAGTGCGGCATGAAGTTGATGCGCCGGCTGTCGAGCTTCATGTTCACTAGCATCTCAGACCGTGGCCTCGGGGCGAAGTACTCCCCGGCGAAGTGATCGGAGCCAACCTTGGTCACACGTACGGCATCCTGGAGATCCAGCAGTCGCACGAGTTCGACGGCCACGTCATACCGGCTACAGGTACCGCCACAGACCTGATTGTAGACGCCCCAGAGTTCCGTGCCGATGACTTTGTACATCGCTTCTGCAAAGCTCTTTGTATAAGTCGGAGTTCCAAGCTTATCATCGACAACTGAAAGTTCCCTGGCCCCGCCAGCGATCTGCCGGTAGATCTTGTTCACGAACTTCTTGTCCTTGCCCGGGCCGCCCCCCATCATCCAGCCGGCGCGAAAGACGAAGAACCGTCGCAAGTATGCTTGGGCGAACTGTTCCCCGTGATACTTGGATTTTGCGTAGATGCTCAGGGGATTCGGGCGGTCGAAATCGTTGTAGACGTCCTGTGCGCCATCGAAGATCCCAGCCGTGCTGACGTAGACGTAGATCGCCTGCATCTTCTCCGCGATGAGCGCCAGGTTCTCCGCTCCCAGGGCATTGGTCAGCCACGCGTGATCCGCGTTTCTCTCACAGTACTCCAGATCCGTGAGCGCTGCGAGGTTGATTATGAGGTCGGGTTTGAATGCTTCGATGGACCCCCACAGCTGACGGTAATCCCGAACATCGGCATACTCGAGCCAGGGGGCGTTCAAATCGATGTCGGTAGCCTTAACAACTGCTCGGGTCGAGAAGTGGTCATACACCGCCTCACCGAGCATTCCGCCACAACCCGCGATGTAGACTCTGCGATCTGGTCCCCAACTCACAGAACCTCCCTCCGTACCTTCTGCCCGGAGTTTCCGGTTCGCCGCTGGAGAAGCGGCACACACACGGCCGATACCACCGGTAAGCTCTCCCGTCAGGTAGACCCCAGCGGATCTTCACCTCCGTGCCCGATCTGCGCCGCAAGCTGATGCAGTACATCCGGGCCGAGAACTAGACGTGCCACCCCTTCGTCTGGAGATGTCGCAACGTGAAGCACCGCATTTGTGCTAACGCTCACGCGGTCACAGTCCACTAGTCCAGCACGTTGAGACTCCGAAACACGCGACCGTCGTACAGGCTGTCCCGCATGAAGTCCAGCGCCCAAGTCCCGTTGAGTCCCGGCAGGGCCACCAGCGGCACGCGCGGCCGCCGCGCCACCCGGCGCTTCGTCCGGCGCGCCCGATTGAGCCGGAGGGCGCAGTAGACCCGGTGCACGTGCTTGTGGTTCCAGGGCCGACCCAGGTTCCGCAGCCGGTCATAGCACTTCCAGAAGCCCCAGCGCCCCCTGCGCGGCCACCACGGCCGTCAGGGCCTCGATCACCTCAGCATCGCGCTCCAGCGCGGGGCGCGGCGGCCGGTCCCAGGCCGCCCGCGCCAACCGCACCACCTGGCACGCCCACTCCACCGGCAGCCGGTGCTGGCTCACCATCTGGGCGATCGCCTGCCGCTTCGTGGACGGCGTCATGACTTTCGGCTCAGCACATCCTTGATCGCTGCGTTCTCCAGCGCCAGGTCGGCGTACATCCGCTTCAGCTTCGCGTTCTCCGCCTCCAACTCCCGCAGCCGCCGCGGCTCGCTGATCGTCGCTCCCCCGTACCGGGACTTCCAATTGAAGTACGTGTTCCGGCTGATCCCGTGCTTCCGAATCACCTCCGCCGCCGGTACGCCCGTCTCCCCCTCCGTCAACAACGCGACAATCTGCCCCTCCGTGAATCCGTTCTTCCGCATCCCCCGCTCCTCTCCGTCCGGGCATCCGAAAGTCCACTCTCAACTGTCTACGCGGTAGGGGCGCTTACCCTGGCAGCCCGGCCGGCAACTCGGTGAGGCCGCTGCGCGTCAAAGCCGCTGCGCCACCAGAATGGCCGTCAGCGTCCTCGTGAGAATGCCCGTGACTGTAGAGAATATTGCAAGCCAGTTGCTTCCCTTCGTACCCGGCGGCACCTCGGGCACCACGACCCGCGCCCCAGGCTGCGGCGTGGCGCCGCTGCACTGCGCCGTTGGGCTGCACGACGTAGGTCCGCCCCTTGTCCGCGCGCCGCGGGTGTCGGGGACTACGATCCCCGAGTCGGGCGCCCCCACGGGTGGGATGCGCACGAGGCTCACCGGAATCATCACCTGCGTCGAGTCCGGGCTGAGCCGCACGATGTGCGCCCTGTCCAGATAGGCGTCCGGCCTCAAACCCCCGGCGCCCGCGATGAGCTGCGTCAGCTTCTCCCGGGGATCGAGCTGATAGGTCCCCGGCCGCCAGACGTCCTTCCCTGATCACGACTTGGTTCTGCACCTGCGCCATCACGCCGAAGAGCGTGATGCCGTCGTCGGGCTCAACGGACCCTGCAATTGCCACCCGGCGGTACTTCGGCCGCCACCGCGAGGCCAGCCGCCGCAGCGCCACGCGCGCTGCGCTCACAAGCGCTGCACCACGAGCACGATCGTTAGCGCGCTCGAGAGGATGCCGGCCACACTGGTGAGGATCGCCCCCCAATCCGTCTTGGCCTCGCCTGCCGGCACCGCCGGCACTACAACCCGCGCTCCTGGCTGGATCGTGTTGTTGTACGTATCCACGGACCCATTCGGCTGCACGATGTACGTCCGGTTCCGGTCCGCCACCCGGGCGAATCCTCCGGCATGGTCAATGTAGTACAGCACCCCATGATGCGGCGCGTACGCCACGGTCACCGGGCTGTTCACGGCCCCCTCCACCTTGACCGTGGGCTGGTACTCCGGCACCGTGATCTGATCTCCGTTGAACAGGACCAGATTGTCCCGCGAGCGCGGGTCCTTGAGCGCCTTCTTGAGATCAATGCCGACTCTTCCCAATCCCCCCTGGGTCCGTACGAACTGCGCGCCCGGCGCGTACGCAACCGCCGTGAGCCCCCCAGCCCGCTGGATGATGTCGTCCAGGCGCTCGTCCCGGTTGAGCAGCGCATAGGTGCCGGGGTAGCGCACCTGGCCCGCCACAACGACGGAGCGCTGTAGCTCCCAGTCGGGCTGCGCCAGGATGAGCGCGTTGTCGAACGGCTCGAGCCTGAAGCTGGGCGCGCCGGCGGCCGGCGCCGGTAACCCAGGCGGGCCGAGATACCTGCTCGAGTCCCGGTCCACGATGTACGTGCTGTCGAGGGGCACGTGGATGGTGTCGGCCAGCACACCGCCGGTCCGGTCGGCAGGGAGCCGGGCCACCTCGGCATCCCTCAGGTACGCGTCGTCCCTGAGACCACCCCCCGCGATGACCAGGTCCCTCAGCGTCATCCCGTCCACGAACGGATAGCTGCCCGGCTTCCGCACAGCGCCCGAGATGGTCACCGTGCGCGCCGGCCGGAACTCGGTCCGCGAGTAGATCACGATCGAGTCGCGGTTGAGAAGGTCCGGATTCGCCGCGGGATCGCCCCCGGGGCCGGTCTCGAGCGACACAGGGATCAACTCGCGCGTCGAGTCGGGCATCAGCCGGTACAACTGCGCCCGGCCGAGGTAGGTGTCGGTCCTGAGCCCTCGCGTCTCCCTGATCAGGTCCCAGAACCTCATCCCCGGCGTGAACTGGTACGTGCCGGGCCGGTACACGTTCCCCACCACCGTCACGTAGTTCTGCCGCGCGGCCAGGACGGCGAACACGCTGACCTGATCGTTCGGCTGGAGCGCCACGTTGGGCTTCGTGGAGTCGAGCACCGCCTCCACGTTCACATCCAGGACGACGCGGTCCACGCCCGGCGTGGTGCGCTGCCCCGGCGGCAACACGCGGTCAATCTGTACCCGCCTCAGATACGCGTCCGGCGTGACGCCGCCGGCCAGCCGTATCAGCTGCCGCAGGCTGTCGTTCGGATCCAGCTCGTAGATGGCCGGCCGCACGATGTTCCCCTGGATAGCCACCTGGCGCCGGTGCACAGGCACGAAGACGATGTCCCCCGACTCGAGCCGGACGTCGTTGGAGTCGTCGCCGCTCAGCAGGTACCGGTAGATGTCGAGCGTGCTCACCACCCGGTCGGCGCGCCGGACGGTGATGTCGCGATAGCTCCCGTCGCCGCTTGGCCCGCCCGCCAGGTAGAGCGCGTAGAAGGCCGTGGCGACCGACGGGACCTCGTACGCCCCCGGACGGTTCACCTCGCCGATCACGAACACCTGGTTCATCCGGAGGCGGCTGATGCTCACCTGGAAATGGGTCGTAGCCGTCGGGCCGCGCTTGACCCCTGAATAGACCTTGCCCAGCCGCGTGTAGAGCACGTCCCGGAGCTGCGCCATGGTGAGGCCGTTCACCCAGATCTGGCCTACCTGCGGTATGACGACGAACCCCTCGCGCGTGACCTCGAGCTGATGCGCCAGCTCCACGTCGCCCGTCAGGATCAGCACGAGCTGGTCGCCCGGCCCGAGCTGGTAGTTGGGGTCCACCGGACCCGTGAGCAGCGGCTGGAACTGGCTCGTGGCGCGGGCGAAGAGCGACGCGCCGAAGGGCTGGAGCGCAGCGGGCGTCGGCGCGGGCGCGGCCGGCGTGGGCTGGGGCGGCGCCGTGGCGCCGGCGACGGCCGGCCCCATGCCCAGGACGGCCATGGCGGCCGTGACGTCCGAGCTTGGGGCGGGCGCGGGCGCCCCGGACGCCGAGGACAAGTACGGGTCGAGCAGGCTGGCCGGGTAGCCTGCCGCCTGGAGCTGGGCTCGAATCTGATCCGGGGTGAGGCCTGACTGGGCGATCCGCTGCCTGATCTGGTCCGGCGTCGCGTAGCCTTGAAGCGCCGCTTGAAGCTGTTCGTTGCTCACGCCCGCTGGTCGGGTCGGGATCTGCTGGGCCTGCAAGACCGCTGGCGCCAGGGGGTAGGGGCCAGGGACCAGCGGCCCCACCGCCGCCCCCAGGAGCGTCGAGGCCAGGGCGAGCCCCGCCAGAGCCACGAAAGGCCGCCACAGGGGCTTCCAGGCGCTCTGGAGGGCCGAGCGGCGCGCGTTGACCAGCGTGGGCAGCGGACGGGACACCTGGCTCATCGGGGTAGGGCCACCCTTCGGGTCACGCGACAGGCTCGGGGCTCAGGTTTCGATCGGTGTCAGGCAAAGTACTCTGTGAAGCAAAGCAAACATGGGGCTGGACGGTGATTCCGTCAAGAGATAGGCGCTAAGTATCGAAGGGGCAGGGGCTTTGCGCAACGGCATCGCGCAGGCCGCGGGCCCACGCGAACCGGGGCGGATCGTGGTCACCGCCAGTATTTCAGCACTCCGATCACCGCCAGCGCGGTGCCGGCCCAATAGACGAACATCCACTTCATGAGGCTGGCCTTCGACGCAGCGATCTCCTTGCTGAGATCGGCCCGGAGCCCGGCCAGGTCCGTGCGCGACTCGGTCCGCAGGTTGCCGATCTCCTGACGCAGGTTGCCGATCTCCCCGCGCAGCTCCGCCCCGAGGGCCGCGATCTCTTCCCGCAATTCGGCCCTGAGCTCGGCGATGCGCTGCTCGAGTTTGGCATCGAACCGGGCGAAGTTCAGCTCATTCAGCTCGCGCAGGTCCGTGCGGTACGCGGTGTCCACGCTGTTGAACCAGTTCACCAGCTCATTGGCGACGTCATCGCCCATCCTGTCGTAGAAGGCCTTCGAGAGCTTGGCTGTGACCGGCATCGGTGTCCTCGGGTCGAGTCCGACGCCAGCCTAAGCATACGCTCGGCCGGCCCGATAACCAATTCGCCGCGGTCTGGGAGCCTCCCTCCGCCGGCCGCTCTGCGGTAACGGTCGCCGTCGGCGGGGCTGTTGTAGGCCCCCTCGACGGTGTAACGGCGGGCGGACATCCACATTCATCGAGCCGGCGCGGGCGTCGCGCCCTTGCCCGCCAGCCACACGACCTCGGCGGGAGGCGCGCGCAGCCTTTCCCATTCCGCGCGAGTATAGACGAGGAGGTCGGCCGGCACCGGAAGACCGGTCGCGTCCCACCGTGCGGCACGGCGCTCGAATGGGAGCGCCGACGCGGCGACGATCACCACCAGGTCGAGATCACTGCCCACCCCCCAGTCGCCCCGGGCATAGGAGCCGAAGCAGCCGACCGCCTCGACCGCGGCGTCGGCGCGCCGCAGCTCCACGGCCCAGCGGCGCGCGGCCGCCGTCACCGCGCCCGCGTCAGGCCACGTGAGCACGGCAGTGCCCAACGATCTCACGGGCATGGCCGATCGCCTCCTCGCTCTGCAGCGGCCCGTAGTGCTCGAAGGGCGCGCCGGACGGGTGACCGTTGGGCTGCCTCGGTGCCGCGGCTAAGTATCGAGCGGGCAGGGGATTCCGCGCAATGGCGGCGGCCGGGATGGCGCCCCTGTTCGCGGAACTCCCCGCAGCTCGCTCCTGAGCGCCGCGATGGCCTGGCGCAACTCCGCCCTCAGCTCGGCCATGCGCTGCTCGAACTTGGCGTCGAACCGCGCGAAGTTCAGCTCGTTCAACTCCCGCAGGTCGGTCCGGTAAGTGGCGTCCACCGCGTTGAACCAGTTCACCGATCGCCGGAGTCCGAGGGGCGGGGGCAGGCTTTACGCCGGCGCGCCAGGGCGGTCACGCCGTCGCGCAGCCAGCGCGCCAGGCCATAGGCCCGGAACCTCGTGGTTCCTCCCGGGGCCTCGCCTCCGAGCCGCTCCGCCCACGCGTCCTCGATCCTGGTGGCGATCACCACGGCGCGGGCCAGATGCTCCCGGCCCTTCGGCGTCAGCACGACCACGGCCCGCCGCACGGCGCCGCTCCGGCCATCCCGAGCCGGCCCGTGCCCATCGGCCCGCCGGGGCCGTGCGCCGCCACGGCGGCGTGGGTTCCGGCTGACCAGGCCCCGGCGGGCGAGGCGGGCCAGCAGCTCGCTGACCCCGTAGGGCGTAAGAGACAGCCGGCGGGCCAGGCGCCCCTGGGTGGCCGCGGGGGCCCGGGCGATCTCGAGCAGCGTGACGAAGCCGCGGGCTCAGCGGCACGATCGCCAGCGCCCGGTCCATCTCCAGCTCAAGGAGGCGCGCGAGCGCCAGGGCGGGCGGGAGCAGCCCGTTCCAGGAGCCTTCCAGGAGGCGTGAGGGCGCGTTCATGTTCGTATGCGAACTTTGCCGAGCGATGAGTCGGCCCGGCGCGGTCCTGCCACCGGGGCGGTCCGCGGGACGGCCGAGTTCGCATACGAACTTGCCCGCCGCCCGTCACCGGCGCGTCACCAGCCTGGGCGCACCCGGAGCCGGTCTGGCGGCCGTGCGGCGAGCAAGGAGGGGTGGACGAGGCCGCGAGCGGGGATCGCGCCTTCGCGGGGCGTGCAGCGCGTCGGCCGCGGGGCGACGGGAAACGGCGAGGGGCGTCGGGGAGAGCATGCGGCCTCGGGGCCACGTTCGCTGGCGCGCCCGCCCCGGCAGCGCCACGCACGCGGCCGGGCGCGGCGCCGCACCGC
>JAJYLG010000107.1 GCA_021787985.1 Chloroflexota bacterium | reverse complement strand
GCCGGGGGCCGGTGGACCGCCTGCGGCCGACGGCTCACCCGGGCCGCCGGGACCACGGCGGCGGCGGCGCCGCCGGCGCCGTTCGCCCTCGCCCTCGCCCGCCGCGACCGGCTCCTCGCCTTCCTCCTCGAACTCCTCCTCGTCCTCGTCCGCGGCGCCGTCTTGCGGCGGCGGCGCCCCGCCGGGCCGCGTGGCGGCCGGCGCGGTGCCCTGGAGCACCGCCCGTCGCGAGGCGTTCACGCGGCCGAGCGAGTCGATCTCGGTGACCATCACCATGATCTCGTCGCCGATCTTCACCACGTCCTCGGGCGCGCGCACCCGGTAGTCGGCCAGCTCGTCGACGTGGACGAGCGCGTCCTTGCCGGGCAGGATCTCGACGAAGGCGCCGAACTTGAGCAGCCGTGTGACACGGCCGGTGTAGATCTGGCCGATCTCGACCTCGCGCGTCAGCTCCTGGATGATCTCGACGGCGCGCCGCGCGCCCTCCTCGGAGGAGGAGCCGATGAAGACCGAGCCGTCATCCTGGATGTCGATGCTGCACTTGGTCTCCTCGATGATCGAGCGGATCATGCGGCCGCCGGGGCCGATGACCGTGCCGATCTTCTCCACCGGGACCTGGATGCGCAGCATGCGCGGGGCGTAGCGCGACAGCTCGACGCGCGGTGCGGGCAGCGCCTCGCCCATCTTCTCGAGGATGTGCATGCGGCCCTCGCGCGCCTGCGCGAGCGCCTCGCGCAGGATGTCGAGGGTGATGCCCTTGATCTTGATGTCCATCTGCAGGGCGGTGATGCCTTCGTCGGTGCCGGCCACCTTGAAGTCCATGTCGCCGAAGTGGTCCTCCAGCCCGGCGATGTCGGTGAGCACGCGGTAGCCGTTCTCGCCCTTCACCAGGCCCATCGCCACGCCGGCGACCGGCGCCTCGATCGGCACGCCCGCGTCCATCAGCGCGAGCGTGCTGCCGCAGGTGCTCGCCATGCTGGTGCTGCCGTTGGAGCTGAGCACCTCGCTGACGAGCCGGATGGTGTAGGGGAACTCGTCCTCGGGCGGCACGACGGGCAGCAGCGCCCGCTCGGCCAGCGCGCCGTGGCCGATCTCGCGGCGGCCCGGCGAGCCGATGCGCCGCACCTCGCCGACGGAGAAGGGCGGGAAGTTGTAGTGGTGGATGTAGCGCTTCGTCTCCTCGGGGGTGAGGCTGTCGAGCTTCTGAACCTCGCCGACGGAGCCAAGCGTGGCGATGGTGAGAACCTGCGTCTCGCCGCGGGTGAAGATCGCCGAGCCGTGGGTGCGTGGCAGGACGCCGACCTCGACCCAGATCGGCCGGATCGTCTGCGGGTCGCGCCCGTCGGGGCGGACTCCGTGTTCCAGGATGCTGGCGCGGACGGCCCGCTTGGTGACCTCGTCCAGCGCCGCGGCGACGTCGGCCGGAGCGTACTGCTCGGCGAAGCGGTCCTGCAGGTCTTTGCGGATCTGGCTCATGCCCGTGGCGCGCTCTTCGCGCACGGCGGCCACCAGCTCCGCCTCACGACCGGCGACGGCCGCCTGGACGGCGTCCACCACCTCCGGTGCGGTGAGGTGCGGCTCGAACGCGAACTTCGGCTTCCCGACCTCCCGCTGCATGCGCTCGATCAGGTCGACGATGCGGACGATCTCCGCCTGGGCGAACTCGATGGCGCCGAGCACGACCTCTTCGGACACCTCGCGCACGCCGGCCTCGACCATCATCACGGCGTCGCGCGTGCCCGAGACGACCAGGTCCATCTCGCTTTCATCGAGCTGGGCAAAGGTGGGATTGAGGACGTACTGGCCGTCGATGTAGCCGACGCGCACGGAGGCCACGGGGCCGTTCCACGGCACGTCGGAGATGCTGAGGGCGGCGGAGGCGCCGATCGTGCCGAGGGTGTCGGCGTCGTTCTCCTGGTCCACGGACAGCACGGTGACGATGACCTGGATGTCGTTGCGCATGCCCTTGGGGAAGAGCGGGCGAATGGGACGGTCGGTAAGGCGGGCGGCGAGGATGGCGTCAGTCGAGGGCCGGCCCTCGCGGCGGAAGAACGAGCCGGGGATCTTGCCGGCGGCGTACAATCGCTCTTCATAGTCGACCGTGAGCGGCAGGAAATCGATCGTCTCGCGGGCGGTGGGGTTACCGGTGGCGGTCACGAGAATGACGGTGTCGCCGTAGCGAACGGTGACGGCGCCGCCGGCCAGCGTGGCCACCTTGCCGGTCTCGATGGTGAGCGTGCGGCCGCCCAGCTCCAGTTCGTAGGTCTTGGTCATCGTGCTGTCCTGTTCCTCTTTGCTTTCCTCATGTCGTTCGTCGTCGTGTGGAGAGATGGGGCGCGCCTATCTGCCATGGCACGGCAGACGCCGGCCAGGCAAGGCCAGGCAGGCCGTGCACCGCCCGGCAAGTCGTCGGGTCGACGGCGCGCGGTTCGGCGGCCGCGAGGGGCGCGCCGGGTCGCCGGTCATGCGTAGCAACGTTTCGTGCTTCGTCGGTAGTCCTGCCTCAGGCCGCGAAAAAGAAAGACCGCCGGAGCGGTTACTTCCGGAGGCCCAGCCTGGCGATCAGAGCGCGGTATCGCTCGACGTCTACCTTGCTGAGGTAGGCGAGCTGACGCCGACGCTGTCCCACGAGCTTCAGGAGGCCGCGCCGCGAGTGGTGATCCTTCTTGTGCTCGCGCAGGTGCCCGCTGAGCTGCGTGATGCGCTCGGTGAGGACCGCGACCTGCACCTCGGGCGAGCCGGTGTCCCGGTCGTGGGTGCGGTGCTCCTCGATGAGCGTGGTCTTCTGCTCTTTCGTGATCATGCTGGAGGTTGGCCGCCGCGGCGGTCCTGGTGCTCCCTTGTCGCTTCTTCTCTACTCGGTTGGAGGGTAGCATGGGCCGTCGCAGCCGCGCAACCGAGGAAGCCGCCGACGGCAGCCGCTATACTTTCCTGGTGGCCGCGCGCCCCGGACGTCCACCTGGCGCCGGCGGCTCCCAGCCCGGAGGGACCATGTCGAACCGCAGCCTCAGGCGCGAGCAGCATCGCCGCGCGCGCGGGGAGCAAGGTGGGTCGCGTCCGCGACGACCCGGCAAGCCGGCGCAGGCGCGCCGCTGGTGGCGGGCCATCGCCCGGCCTCAGAACGCGCTCTTTGCGCTGCCCGTGGTCGTGGTCGCCGGCTTCCTCGCCTTCCTCATCTACACACAGGCCGCGGCGCCGCTGCCCGGCACCAAGTACCCCAGCCTGGGCAACAGCCACTTCGATACCGGCAAGGAGAACGTGGAGACCGCCAACTACAACACCGACCCGCCCACCAGCGGGCCGCACTGGGGGCGCAACCCCGTTTTTCAGATTTACGACCAGCCGATCCCGAAGGAGTGGCAGCCCCACTTCCTGGAGCACGGCGGGGTGTTGGTGCAATACACGTTCACCGATGCCGACGCGACCAAGGCGCTCCAGACCCTGGTGAACGGCGAGTACAACAAGGGCATCGGCCAGCTCGCCTTGGCGCCGTATCCCACGATGAATCCGAAGCATGCGATCGCGCTGACCGCGTGGCAGTACCTGGAATACCTGGACCCGAAGCCGGGCGAGACGGCCGACGCCGCCTGGGTCCGCTCCGTCGCGGGCCAGCTCCGGGACTTCATCGAGCGGCACGAATGCCACTATGATCCCGAGGCCCAGTGCGGTCCGGCGCACGGCTCGCTCAAGCCCGATCCGTCGCAGATCATCACGCGGACGCCGACCCCGAGCCCGACCGCGACGCGGCCGCCGGCGAGCGCGACTCCGGCGCCGAGCCCCGCGCCCGGAGGCTAGCAAGGTGCCGAGAGACCCGTTGCTACCGTCCTCCTGCCCCGTTTCTGGCCACAGAGGGGGTGGGCTTTCTGTCAGGGGGACGCTGCCGGACCCCCCACCAGGAACCTGCTCCCGCGCAGGCGGGGGCGGGGGCAAGCCTCGCCGGGGGGGCCTGCCCCCGCCGGATTTCCCCTTCTCGGCGGACTGCTAGCGGTGGCCGCCGCGGACCGACCCTGGCTGGTGGTCCGCGCCAAGCTGGAACCGGGCGCGCGCCGGGAGTTCGAGACCTGGCGACGTGAGGTGCACGAGCCGAGCGTCCTCAAGATCCCGGGGGTCGAGGGGCGCTGCCGGCTTCGCCTGCCCGGAGAGGCGGACGTCGCCCTCACCGTCTATCATTTCCGCGACGAGGAGGTCATTCCGGAGGCGCTCTCCTCGCCACAGGCGGCCTACGCGCGCGCCCAGTGGGAGCGCTGGCTGCCCCAGGTGCGCGACCTGTCGGTGCAGATCTTTGCCGTGCTGCGGCCGTCGATGGAGCACCGGGGGGAGAACTGAGCTCGCGCCGGCCGTGATGCCACGCGGCCGGCGCATCACCGGACGGGAGGGAGTCGATGGAGACCGGCACGTTCCGCGGCTTCGAGGTCACGCTGCATGACCCTGGCATCGCGCTGATTCGTTTCAACCAGCCCGAGCGGCTGAACGGGATGACCCAGGCCACCAAGCGCGACCTGGTGGAGACGGTCCAGCAGGCGCAGATGGACGATGCGGTGCGCGTGCTCGTCTTCACGGGCAGCGGCCGCGCTTTCTCCGCGGGCGATGATATCAGCGGCCACCCGGTCGACTTCGGGCCGGGACGGGCGCTGCTGCCGGAGATCCCACGCGGTCACCACAACCCCGGCGGCACGTACAACGCGCTGCGGGTGCTCTCGCAGTCGCTCAACGTGGCCGTGCGCTCGCTCGACAAGCTGACCGTGGCGGCGATCAACGGCGTCACCATTCAGTCCGGGCTGTCGCTCGCCCTGAGCTGCGACTTCCGTATCGCTTCGCGCGACGCGCGACTCGGCAGCGCGACGCTGCGCTTCGGCTACCTGCCAGACGAGGGCGGTCACGCGCTGCTGGTCGAGCTGCTGGGCGTGGCCAAGACGATGGACTTCCTGATGCGCAGCCGGATCGTAGCGGCCGAGCAGGCGCTGCAGCTCGGCCTGGTGCACGAGGTCGTGGCGCCCGAGCAGCTCCAGGAGCGCGCGATGGATCTCGCTCGTGAGCTGGCGAACGGTCCGCAGGTGGCGATGCGCATGCTGAAGCGCGCCATCTACACGGCGGCGGAGTCGAGCTTCGAGCAGGCGTTGGAGGACATCGCGACGAAGACGGCGATCACGGACCATCACCCGGACGCCTTGGAAGGCGGCGCCGCGTTCCGCGAGAAGCGCGCGCCGCGGTTCAATCAATGGTTGGAGCAGGGCTAGACGGATTCGAGGTCTGAGATCTGAGATGTCGGCCGGAGGCGGACTGCCTGCGGAGGAGAGCGGCTGGCGATCCGGTTCGCTTCGTGCTATGATTCGAAGGTGAACAGCCCGCTGCGCAGGGAGCCGAGAACCTCGACGCGGCGGGCGTCCCTACGCCTGCGCCGCTCTCGCGGCACGGTGCGGAGCACTGTCCGGCGGCACTGATGGTCGATTCCATGGCGATCCACGAGTACACGGCGCGCGACATCCAGGTGCTGGAGGGCCTCGAGCCCGTCCGGCGGCGCCCGGGCATGTACATCGGCAGCACCGACGAGCGCGGCCTGCACCACCTCGTCTACGAGATCGTCGACAACTCGATCGACGAGGCGATGGCCGGCTCCGCCAGCCGCGTTGACGTCACCATCTTCTCCGACGGCCGGGTGCAGGTGTCGGACAACGGCCGCGGCATCCCGGTGGACGTGCACGAGCAGGCTGGGGTCTCCGGGCTGGAGCTGGTGATGACGCGCCTGCATGCCGGCGGGAAGTTCGGCGGCGGTGGCTACAAGGTCTCCGGCGGGCTCCACGGCGTCGGCGCCAGCGTCGTCAACGCGCTCTCCGACGAGATGTGGGTCGAGGTGCGACGCGACGGCAAGGTGTACCGCCAGGAGTACCGGCGCGGCACGCCGCTCGGCCCGGTGGCGGTCGTCGGCACGGTGGGCCCCGAGATCACCGGCACCGCCACGCAGTGGCTCGCGGACCGCTCGATCTTCAGCGCCATCGAGTACGACTTCGAGACGCTGGCCGAACGCTTCCGGGAGATCGCCTACCTGGTGAAGAACGTCTGGATCCGGTTCGAGGACCAGCGCCACGACCGGGAGATCAGCTTCTACTTCGAGGGCGGCATCGTTTCGTTCGTCCGCAACGCGGCGCGCGAACGCGGGCCGATCCACCGCACGGTGGCCTCGATCGAGCGCACCATCAACGACGTGCAGGTCGAGGCGGCGCTGCAGTACACGGACGGCTACAGCACGCTCGAGCTCTCGTTCGCCAACTGCATCAACACGGGCGACGGCGGCACGCACCTGACCGGCTTCCGCTCGGCGCTGACGCGCGCGCTGAACGACTACGCGCGCAAGCAGAAGGCGCTCAAGGACGAGGACGCGAACCTCACCGGCGAGGACGTGCGTGAGGGCATGGTCGCCGTCATCTCGGTGAAGCTGCCCGAGCCGCAATTCGAGGGCCAGACAAAGGCCAAGCTGGGCAACGCCGAGGTGAAGGGCATCGTCGAGACGGCCGTCGCTGACGGGCTGACTCAGTTCCTCGAGGAGCATCCGCAGGAAGCGCGCCGGATCGTGGAGAAGTGCCTCACGGCGGCACGCGCCCGCGAGGCGGCCCGCCGCGCCCGCGAGCTCGTCATCCGCAAGGGCGCGCTCGAGAGCTCGACCCTGCCCGGCAAGCTGGCCGACTGCACGGAGCGCGACCCCTCGAACGCCGAGATCTACATCGTCGAGGGGGACAGCGCCGGCGGCTCGGCCAAGCAAGGGCGGGACCGCCGCTTCCAGGCCATCCTGCCGCTGCGCGGCAAGATCCTGAACGTGGAGAAGGCGCGCCCGGAGAAGATGCTCGCCCACGAGGAGATCCGCGCGCTGATCACCGCCCTCGGCGTGGGGTTCGGCGACTCGGTCGACCTCGCCAGGCTGCGCTACCACCGGGTCATCATCATGACCGACGCCGATGTGGACGGCGCGCACATCCGTACGCTGCTGCTCACGTTCTTCTTCCGTTACATGCCGCAGATCATCGAGAACGGCCATCTGCACATCGCGCAGCCGCCCCTCTACCGCGCGCAGAACGGCAAGGAGGCCGTGTACCTCTTCTCCGACAAGGAGAAGGACACGTACCTGGCCGGCCACAAGAGCGCGGCGGCAACGCTGCAGCGTTACAAGGGGCTGGGCGAGATGAACCCCGATCAGCTCTGGACCACGACGATGGACCCGCAGCACCGAACGATGCTCTGCGTTACCATCGCGGACGCAACGGCCGCCGACCAGCTCTTCACGCGGCTCATGGGCGACGAGGTAGAACCGCGGCGGAAGTTCATCCAGTCCCACGCCGCACAGGTGAGGAACCTGGACGTATGATCGCGCCGTTGATCATCGTCGCCGTCTTCCTGGCGGGGGCGCTGGCGCTGCTCTGGGCCGGCTACTATCTCTTCCGACCGCCGCTGACCTGATCTGAACGCTCGTCACGAGCCGGCGCGTTGGCGCTCGCCGATTGTGACGGGTGGCACAGCCGCGTCCTTACGCCGGCTTTATACTCGGGCCACGGGATCGGGGGGACGATCGCGTGGGGGAAGCGCTCGCCCAGCAGTTGGTCGCTACCTGCTC
>JAJYLG010000106.1 GCA_021787985.1 Chloroflexota bacterium | reverse complement strand
TGTGATGATGATCGAGGAAGTGGGGTGGCCTAGGGGACTTGAACCCCTAACCATCGGATCCACAATCCGCGTTGGATCGGGCTGTATCGAGCACGGACTGCTAACGGGAACCCCCGTCTATAACCCCCGACTGAGCCCCTCTGGCGCCGTAGAATCCCTGCAGCGCCTGGGCCGCCGCCCCGGCCGCGGCCGGCTGAAGGTGCGAGTACAGGTCCACGGTCGTGCGGTAGGTCGAGTGTCCGAGGACATGGTGGACGGCCACCAGATCGCCGCTGGTAAGCCGCAGGAGCAGCGACGACGCCAGATGGCGCGTCTGGTGGAAGTTCCGGGGCGGCAGTTCGCCGCGTCGCAGCAGCCGGCGCCACTGGTCGCCCACGCCGCCTGTGCCGTCGCCACGGAGCGGGGCCCCAGTCGTCCGAGTGAACACGTAAGGCTCGGCGTCGGAGCCGAGCCACGCGGAGCCGGCTGCGGCGCGCTCCTCGCGCTGTCGCTCCTCGTGCTCCATGAGGGAGTCCCACAGCACGTCGGGCAGCGCGATCGTTCTCTGACCGGCCGCCGTCTTCGTCTCTTTGCGGCGCATCGGGCCGCCCTTCCAGGACAGGCTGTGCGTTAGCTCGATGCAATGGGTGTCGCGGTCGAGATCGGTCCACCAAATCGCCAGCAGTTCGCCCATGCGCGGGCCGAGCATCAGTGCGAATTCGAACAGTGTCCGCAGGCGGTGGGCTCGGACCGCAGCGAGGAGCGCATCGAGCTCCGAGTCGGGCGCCGGCACCCACCGTTTGGCGCGCGCCTTCCGCGGCAGACCGGCCGCGGAAGCTGGGTTGCGGGTGCACAGGTCGCGCCCGACGCCCCACTTCAGTAGCGAGCGCAGGGTCGTGAGGACCTTCCGGCGCATGGCAGGTGACATGGGCGCGAACGGGGTGCCATCGGGCCGCTTCCCGCCGGCGCGCAGCGACAGCAGCCAGTCCTCGATCTGTGCGGCCGTCAGGTCATCGGGACAGCTCGCGCCGAGCCACGGGTTGATGTGGCGCCGGACATGGGTCTCGTAGCCGACCCAGGTGCTGAGGTCAATGCGGTGTTCCGGCCCGTTCGGCTCCAGCCAGTCGAGCCAGAGTGACCCGAGCTGTGCGACGGTGGGGCGCTCGTCAGGGGAGGGGGCGCCGGATCGCCTCCACGCCCGCCACCCCTCGAGGCACGCCTCCGGGGTGTCGCCGTACAGCGACTTCCGCCGACGGGGCTGGCCGGCGAGGCGCGGCAGCTCCTCTCGTATCCGCCAGCGACCGTCGGGCATCCGGTGCGGGGTGGGCTCGGCGTTCCGTGGTGTGACCATTGGAGCGCATCGTAAGCCAGTCGAG
Source organism: Chloroflexota bacterium (assembly GCA_021787985.1). GTDB lineage: Bacteria > Chloroflexota > Dehalococcoidia > DSGV01 > DSGV01 > JAJYLG01. The sequence continues at coordinate 6,339 of JAJYLG010000106.1, read as the reverse complement.
CAGCCCTTCGCGGCGCACCCGCACAGAGCGGCCCAGGCGAACGACTGGCAGTTCGCCGCGCTCGACGAGCGAATAGGCGAGGGTCCGGCCGATGCGCAGCAGGCGCGCTGCCTCGGGCACTGTCAGCAGGAGCGAATCGTCGGTGTTCATGCCCGACGGTCGGCGGGGATCCGCTGCCGTCAACCCCGGACGTTGGTACTGGCACTGCCGCACTGTGAGGTGGCTGCCACCGGGTCGGCGCAGCGACGTCGAACGCCCGATGCCATGGCCCGTGCGAGGGGCAATCGGGGCTACGAGGCAGGGATCGTTATTCGCCAACCGGAGAGCGGTCCGGCGTCGAGGCATGACCAGCCGGTTCGCAGCGCGGGGCGGAGGCAGGCAGTCGAGCAGGGCTGCGCCAGTGTGGACGAGCGAGTCGGCCGTGGGCATGGGCTCCCGACCGACGGGCGGAGCGGCGTTCCAGCCTGTTGGTCGACCCTGCCGGTTGGCCCGGAAGAGCCGGCCCAGGTTGTGCACGGCGCAGACGAGGTGCCACTGACCGATGGAAGCGCGGGAAGCCCCGCGCCACCCTGACCTGGTTCAGCGACGCTGCATCCGTGCCGGCCCAGTCCGCCGCGCCGCACCGCTACCGATCTAGGCCGCGGCGCCGCAATCCCGCGAGCAACACGGGGTACATGGACGCCACCGCGGCCGGGCACCCAACCTCCTCGCCGAGCCAGATCCCGATCCTGGCCTTGCTTGACCCGACCGCCGCGCGTCCCTCCTGCCACTTCCCAGGCGCCACCCGCTGCACGAACTCGTCAAAGGACTCCTCGCGCCCCGGCTGGGGCGCGCCCTTCGCCGGGGTCCATCCACGGGCGAAGGTGAGCACGCCGTGCTCCCGACCCAAGCGCGCCGCCTGATGGAACAGCCGATCAGTCATCGCCCGGCGTCGCGGCTTGAGATAAGCATCGAGCTGGGGCTCGGCGATTCCGGCGTTGAGGACTTGCTGGAAGATGTGCGCCGCGGCCTGCCCCATCAAATCGAAGGCGGCCCCGTCGCACAGCAGCACCCAGGGGATCCCGAGCCTGTCGAGGAGAACCAGCAACGGCTCGAAGTTGGTGCCACCGCCGACGGAGTGGAAGGCGATATCGAGTTGGGCAGGCCCGGGGAGTCCAGCCTCGCGCGCGGCGGCTTCCAGCCAGGCAGGGAGGGCGCCCAGCTCAGTTTCGCCTTCAAGGAGCACTACCGCGCGCGCAAACAGCAGCGCCCTGGCGTCGGCGGAGAGCCGCAATTCGCGCGCGATCCGGGCCATCGTGACGTTGTCGAGACCGCGAGGCACGTGATGCACACGGCTGGCCCCTGACTCGGTGTCGAAGCGGACGAGCCGATTGAGGTCCGCCCGGTTGCCCATCGGCACCAGCTCGCCGGAGTGCGTCGCGACCACCATCTGACCAGATCCGTTACGCATCCACTCGCGCAGCTGGCGCTGCCAGCTGGGGTGGAGGTTCAGGGCGGGCTCATCGAGCACGACAACACGGTCGACCGTATCTGTGAGCGCCTCCGCCAGGACCAGAGCCTCCCACACCCCGGCGCCGGCCAGCGTGATGGGCAGGTCCGCCACGGCCGTGTGAGCGGCGCCGGATCCATCGTGGGTGAGCACCACCGAGATGGCGACGGTCCCCTCAGGGCCGTTCGGTGTCTCATCGGGAGCAGGCATCCCGCCCGGGGCGGCAGGCAGACCGGCGGGGCTGGGCGCCAGGGCGCTGGCCCGCGCTTGTGCTACGGCCATGGTCGGCGCGCCAACGGCCGAAAACGCGATCTCGAACGTACGGCCGTGAGCCAACAGACGGAACCCTCGCTGGACCGCCGCCAAGCGGTCTCGTGCCGTCTGGTCGCCGTTCTTCAACGCGAATAGCCGCAGCGGGAGCGCGGACGGCTCCCGCTGCGGTAGCGGGGAACTGAGCTCACTCCAGGAATAGACGCCCGCGGGCCGCGCCGCACCGCCACCGGTGCCCAGGCCGCGGAGCTGCTCGCCGACGAAGACGAGCGAGTCGTCCATGATCAAGTGCAGCACGCGCGCAAACGAGTACGACCGCGGCGGTGCCATGCGCTGGGGCGGCACCGCCAGCAGCTCGGAGAATCGGCGATACGGCTCAAGGTGGAGGTCGAACTCCCCGCCTTCGACCCGCATCGGCAGCTCGACGATTCGACCCGTCTCCTCCGGTAGCAGGGTGGCGAGCGCCATCGCCGGCAGCGGATCGGGCAGCGTCTTGTCGTCGTGCCCGCCCCCCGTGACGCCCCACAGGCGATCGAGCAGTCGCTCGCTGTGCTGCGACTGCGAGCGGCGGGAACCGGGTCCCGCGCGGGTGATCCCCTGCTGGGAGTGCGGCGCGACCAGCGTCCAGCTGAACGGCCCGACGTCCGTGTCGAACTCGTAATGCAGCTCCCAGTCGGTGTCAGGCACCCCCGAGTGCTGGAGAATCAGGGTCCCCCGCCACAGCGGTGCCAGCACCTGCTCGTCGAAGGCGTGCATGAGCCACGACGCCACCTGCGGCTTATCGAGCGACCGCTGGGTGTCCAGGGTGAGCGTGGCCAGCACCGCGGCCCGGACGAACGTGCGGACCTGATCGCGCTCCCGTTCGGCTGTCAGCTCGAGGTCAAGCCGGACGCTGGCAGGTTGCACGACCCCCCGGTGGCGGAGCCGCGCCGCCGCCCAGGCGGCGAGCACCGCGGATGCCATCTGCTCAGTGGCGCTGCGGTTCCATCGCTCGTCTGCCCAGGCGAGCGACGTGGAGGCTAGGTCGATGGCCCGGATGACGTTGGTCTTGCCCGCGCCGTTGGGGCCCACGAGGAGCGTGAGATGGTCGTCGAAGCCGAGTTCGAACTCGTCGAACGAGAGCAGGTTGGAGACCTGGAGACGGCGGAGCTTCACGCGTGCCTCCGATCAAGCCGGGGCCGTTCCATGGGTTGGCTGTCGAAGCTCAGCGTAACCGCAGCACCGTCGGATGTGCCAGCCGCGTCGGCCGCTGCGGCGAGTACCGGGACGGTGTGATGTCCGACTCCACCGACGGAACGGGCGATCGAACTTGGCCGGGCTGCGCCCCGGCGGGTGCCGCGAAGGGGCGATTGGCGACGCCTGGCGATGTCAGGCTGATTTCAGCCGCTCCGCCCAGGCGCGGATGGTGCGCGTCACACCCATTGGGTACCGATCTGCCGCGGTAAGGAGATCAGCCAGAAGGGCAGGTTCGGTGCGTGAGCGCGCAAGCGCGAGCTCGTCGGCGCGCGCGTACAGGAAGTGGAACCGGTTCAGATCCTGGGCGACCTGGGTCGGAAATGGCCGCTTGGCACCATCGGGCACGTACGTCTCGAAGAACGCACTCACGTCACTGCCAGGCCTGCGGAGAAGCGACCGACAGATCTCGCACGCGCACACTGTTGCCAGGTAATCGCTCTCGGACAGCGGCACGACGAGCTCGGCTGCACGTCCGTAGGGCAGGAAGGCGCGCAGGGGAGGGAAGTAGAACTGCGTCGCAGGCCGACCGCCGGTCGGGTCGAGCCCACGCGTCTCCCCGTACATGACCGCATGGGAGAAGCCTGCCAGCCCGAAGCCGCGCAGCAGGCCCGAGAGGATCCCTCCGTACAGCATGCCAACCTCGAGGCCAGCGTCCGCGAGGCCCCGCACGAGCATGGCCAGACCCGTGAATAGCGCGGGCGTTTCTGCTAGGGCGAAGGCGCTGAGGCCAACCGGCCACACAAGGACGCCTCCGACCCCGCTCGTTGCCATACCCAGCACGGTGCGGCGCAACAGTTCAGGATCGGAGAGCGCGGCCGGGAGGAGCGGCACCACCGCAATCACCGCCCGGTCCAGCGACGCGGCCGCCGCCGCCAGCGTGACCGCCGTCTCGAGGTCGGCATCGTTCGTGATCACCGTGTACGGGGCCAGGAAGGCCAGCGGCGCAAGCTGGTAGCCGAACAGCCGGTCCATCCCCACGTAGCCTGCGACTTCGTCGATCCACGCGTGGCGCAGGCTCCTGTCCTGGAACTCAAGCACGTTCTGACAGAAGCGCAGGACCGCGGCGTCGCCGGCCAGGCGGTCCGTGCCGCCGTCGACGAGTGGATCACCGCTCAACCCGGCGACCCCGGTCGCGTACTTCTGCCAGAGGCGGCCGTAGTTGCGCTTGTTCGCGACCTCACCGTCGCGCTCGTGCAGGTACCATGCCGGCCGCGCGAACCGGTAGCTCATGGGATCGACGACGAACGGGCGCTCCAGTTTGTCCAGGAAGGCTGCTACGGCCGCAGGGGAATGCTCGATCAGATTGGCATTGACTATGAATCCGTCGGCTAGGTCGGCCGGGACCTGGGCGTAGTACAGCTTGTCGGCGTCCTGCTCGATGCGCAGCCAGAGTCGGGGCGCCCGCCCGCCGAACAGCAGTTCACTCATGGGCGGCCTTCCGCGCTCTCCGTGCGGCGACCTGATCACGGATCTTCGACCGCTCGGCGTAGCTGGGGTAGGCCGCGTACACCTCGTCGACGAGGTCCTCCAGTGGCACGCGCCCGTAGCGCGACTTGATCTCCTCCGCGACGGTCAGCAATCGCTGCTTCGCCTCCGCTGATCCGAAGGCATCGGACCTGACGAACTCCTCGAGCCAGACCATCCCTTGCTTGGTCAGCCGGTAGTTGACGACCGACTCAACTTCTCGCCCCGTGCGATCCTCACGGTGCCAGATCCAGTCGATCACCCGATCGGCGCGGTCGGGTGCATTCCTGTCGAGGACAGGCGGCGGTTCGCGGTCCGACGCCTCAACGAGTCCTTCGCCGGCCAGGAAGTCGAGGTCCGGTCCGACGGCCTCGTCGAACGGGCCGTAGCTGTACGCCTCGAACCGGGATGCGGCTCCCTCTTGCAGGTGCTGGGCTACCAGGAACAGCAGCTTTTGCAGGCGCGTCTTCCCGATAACGGCCTCGTTCTCCTCCGCCGCGCCCTTGGCTCCTAGCAGCGCGAGCAGCACCTCCTTGGACCGGAACGGTGTGGCGGTCCTCTTCGCAGCCGGGAGATCCTCCAGAACGCGGGCGAGACCCTCCTCGATCAAACGGCGCGCGAGCGTGTGGTAGCCCTCCCCCGAGCGTGCTGCTGCCTCGCGCAACGACGCGAGAAGTTCAGCATCCACCCGCAGGTTGAGCTGACGGTCACGTCTGGGTCGGACCTGTGCGAACTGGGCAGAGACGTCATCGAGTTCGTCCCACGCTTCGGCGTAGTCGCGGGTGGCGACATCCTCAAGCTTTGCGATGTGGTCGTTCATCGGCTGAAGCGCCTCCTCTCGCGAGGCGTTAGGTCGCGGGCCGAGTACGGTCGGATGTGCTGCTGGTGATTCTCGAACACGATGAGGAGCAGCCGTCCGCCATTGGTATGCCCCACTGCGAGATAGACGTCGCCAGTGCGTCGGACGTCCGGCGGATTATAGAACACCTGTTCTACTTCCTCGGGCCGGACGAAGTGTCGCAGGAGGAGCTTCTCCTCGTTGGCCTCATCCCACTCGAAATCGTAGTCCATTGCTGACGCGGCGACTATACAGGGGACACGGGTGATAGTCGACAGCGACTATGCGCAACCTGCGGCGCTAGACGGCGAAGGTGGTGCCGCCCAGGACTCTCGGTCCGGCGCTTCGGTCTGTTCCGCGGGTCGGGTCGGGTGTGCGCCGAGGCTCGCCCCAGGGATGGCCAGGGGTCGGCACTGGGCTGGCACCGTCTCCTTCAGGCCGGCTCCCGCTCCAGGTTGAGCGCCAGCAGGCGTGCAGGCAACTCCTCATCGGCGAGATCGGCCGGCCAGCCGTAAGCGTCGAGCACGGCAGCATCGAGCCGGGCGTGGGCGTCCTGCAGCCAGGTGGGGCGCTGGTTGTAGAGGTTGGTCAGGGTGCGGCGGGCCAGCTCCCGCGCGGAGAGGTCGTAGGGGCGATCGGGTGGGTTGAGCCAGCCCTGGCGCAGCCGATCGAGGGTGGCGGCCGCGTCGGCGATGGCCGTCCGCTGCGCCTCGGTGGGGCGCGGGAAGGGGAACGTCTCGAAGCAGGTGGTGGGGGTGTAGCGGGGCCGCGATTCAAGCTGGATGCCCATGCGGCGGGCCCAGGTGGTGTGCACCCGCGACTGGAGGACGCCGAAGGTGTAGTCGTCGTCGCGGGCGATGGCAATCGTGGCACTGTCCACCAGCGTCTCGCCAGGGATCCCGCCGGCAGTCCCGCAACGGTGTCGGCGAGTGCCTGGCGTCCTTGCCGCACGTCGATGCCGCGGTTAGGCAGAGATCTGGCGCGGGGTCGGTCGCCGGGACCTCCGGCGAATAGCCCTGTGTGCCGTCAGGCGGCCACGTCA
>JAJYLG010000105.1 GCA_021787985.1 Chloroflexota bacterium | reverse complement strand
TCTCTGCGGGCGTCTTGCAGGACACCCCGAACCTTGCCAGAGGCAAGGCCTCAGATGGCGGACCACCGCCCTACTTCAACAAATCGGGGGACAACCTCCCGCTGATCGGCGAGCTGACCGTGTTTCAATCCTCAGCCGGCGACGTGGCCGGCTGCAACCGGCCTGGACGGCCAGAACGGCGTCCGCCTTCGGGAAGTTTCAATCCTCAGCCGGCGACGTGGCCGGCTGCAACTGCCGTCGGACGCTCGGACGACGAGGCCGCGGTCGAGTTTCAATCCTCAGCCGGCGACGTGGCCGGCTGCAACGTTGCCGCCCTTCGTCGGGTAGCGCCCGGCGTAGGTGTTTCAATCCTCAGCCGGCGACGTGGCCGGCTGCAACGGCCACGATGGCCAGGCCCAGGGCGTTGAGCGCAGCGTTTCAATCCTCAGCCGGCGACGTGGCCGGCTGCAACGCGGCGCGGCGCTCTTGGTGGCCGGCGAGGCGCTGATCGTTTCAATCCTCAGCCGGCGACGTGGCCGGCTGCAACCGCGGCGATCGCCACGAGCGTTTCAGGGGGCCCCGGTTTCAATCCTCAGCCGGCGACGTGGCCGGCTGCAACCTGACGGGTTGGAGCACCACCTCCACACCGCCCGAATGTTTCAATCCTCAGCCGGCGACGTGGCCGGCTGCAACGGCCGTGGCCGCCTGGTCCTCCATCGCCTTCTTGCCGTTTCAATCCTCAGCCGGCGACGTGGCCGGCTGCAACGCGGCTGCGACGGCCTTGTCCACGTCGGCCTGGCTGTTTCAATCCTCAGCCGGCGACGTGGCCGGCTGCAACCCGGCGCCCGTGATCGCCTACGTAATGACTAACCTGTTTCAATCCTCAGCCGGCGACGTGGCCGGCTGCAACTCGTCGAGCAGTCCATCGTCCCCTCGGCCATCGGCATGTTTCAATCCTCAGCCGGCGACGTGGCCGGCTGCAACTTGAGGTTGTTCTGGACCGTCGTCATCGACGCCTGGTTTCAATCCTCAGCCGGCGACGTGGCCGGCTGCAACGGCACCAGAACCTTCGAAATCCGGGCCCGGGAGCCCCAGAAGGGCGCTTGCGAGGCAGCGAAGGTCTCGGAGACGACCGCAACGGCGGACAGGAGACATCGACAAACGCCTCTCAACGTCCCAGGATGGGGCGCGCCTGCGCGGAACTCCGCTTGTCCGGCCATCGCTCGACGTTCGCGCACGCGCCGATCACAGCACCAGCGGGTCGCGGAGATCGTGGGTGACTGTCTGACCGACGACGCGTGTGTACCGTTCCCTCGGTTCGAGCAAACGGTAGATGCGCAGGCTGTTCTCGTCCGGGTCAATCTCGCGGGTGAGACGGTGAATCAGCAGCTCCAGCTGCATATCGTTGAGGATGCATTCGAACACCGATTGCTGCACGCGCTGTCCGTAGGCCTCGCACACATGGGCGACTCGGCGCAGCCGCTTGCGGCCGGCCGCACTGTCCGTGGAGACGTCATACGCCACGAGCACCTCCACGGCCGACGCTCAGCGATACAGGAACGGCGGGTAATCCGGCAGCTCCCCACGGAGATGCCGCGCCAGCAGCCGAGCCTGGATGTGCGGCACCAGACCAAGCGGTGTCTTTGCCTTTAGGACGCGATGATGCACCTCCTCCTCCTTGCGCCTCTGGTAGGCGACGATCACGACACGTCGACCCCCGTCGGTGAGTGACACGGCACCACCGGGTCCGACATCGAAGTGCCGGGCTCCGAGCTGGCGACGGTTGATGAGGGTGATCGCCAGTCGATCGGCCATCACGGCCCGCAGCTCCTCCATGAGATCGAGTGCCAGCGACGGTCGGCCGGGTCGCAGCGCGTGCAGGTAGCCGACCTGGGGGTCGAGACCCACGCCCTCCAGGGCGGCATCGCATTCCGCCCGGACCAGTGCGTACAGGAACGAGAGCACCGCGTTGGCACGGTCGCGCGGCGGCCGGCGCGTTCGGCCGTCAGGCGCGAGAAGTGGCCGATCCACCAGGATCATGGCTCCGAAGACGCCGAAGTAGGCTCGGGCCGCTTCTCCCTCCGCGCCGCGGATGACGTTCATGTCTCGTTCGCCCCGCAGCCGCCCGAGGATATCGGCGAGGCGAGCTGCGGCTGCGCTGACCAGCTCGCGGTCGCTCTCAGAAGTGGTCTCCCGTGCAGCCCGCAGGAGCACCTGTCGGCTGTTCTGGATCTTGGCGGCAACGATCTGCCGGGCGATGGCGGCAGATCGGACGGAGTCTGATAGCGCGAGGTGCTGTGCCCGACGCAAGAGGACGTTCCCCTTCGTGCGTCCCTCCACGCGCGCCATGAACCGACCGCGCTCGTCGAGCCAGACAAGACCGCGCCCATCTTCGGCGCAACGTTGGATCAGGAAGGGCGTCAAAGTGACACGGCCAAAGACGACGATGCCGCTCAGCCGAAGGAGCGGGGCCCGCAGGCGCGTCTCGTGCTCGATCTCGACCCGAACGGTGTCATGCTCGACGTGCAACACCGCGCCCTGCGTGAGCACGTAGAGCACGTTGAGGAGCTCACGCATCGGGATCCCCGAGCTCGAGCGGCCGGAACAGCGAGCCCTGGAGGCCACGCAGCCGGTCGCGCGCGGTCACCACGGACGGCAGACAGCTATCGAGGAGCGAGCACTTCGGGCAGCGCCGGTCGTTGGGCGCAGGCGGCAGCGACTGCGTCGCGAGCATCGTCCGAACACCCTCGATGGCGTCCTCCGTGCGGGCGCGGAGCTGCCGATCGAAGACGACCTCGTGTCGCCGGCGGGTGGCAGCGTAGAACAGGGCGCCACGCACCACTGACGCGCCCAGCATCTCCTCGAGGCACAGGGCCTGCGCACAGAGCTGAAGATCGGCGTGGAGGCCGCCACGCCGACCGACCTTGTACTCGACGGGGTACGGTCCGTCGGGGCGCATCTCGATGACGTCGGCCTTGCCCCGGAGAGCGCGGCGCTCTGACCAGAGCGTGACCGCCCGGAGGACCCGGATGCCGGCAGCCTCCGCCGTGGGCGCCGCGGCGTCGACCCGTTCATGCGCCAGTCGCCCTCGGATCGTGTACAGGTTCTCGTCGAAGGTCTGCTCGAGGTGGATCAGCCCGCACTGTCGCGGACAGTAGCTCCAGTGCTCCAACGCGGAGATCGGGACCTCGACCTCCGCGTCGAGCGTCGTGCCCACGACCGCTTCAGTGCACCAGCCGGGTCAGCGCCACGCCGTCGGGCAGCCCCTCCTCGACGACGCCGACCGAGTAGTCGGCGATGCTGCGCGGCGCATCCACGCCCGGCTTGCGAGCGACGTGGACGCGCTCGAAGAGGCTCTGGGCGGGTGCGTTGCCGAGCGGGCTCTCGTGGCTGAACACGTACAACCCCTGGCAGGCGAGCATCCCCCGGGCGGAGGAACGATCGAGGTCCCACATCTGCTGGAGGGCCTGCCAGAACAGCTCCAGATCCTCCGGCGTCGCGCCCGACTGGCTCGCGAAGTGCGGGTTGAAGAAGCCGCGGCTCAGGTACAGCCCATATGGGACGAGGGCCTTGCGACCCATCTCCGTCCGTTTGCCCCCCGTCCCCTCGCCGCCCTCCTCGGCCACGGCCACGACGCGATCCTGCTCGCGCGTGACGGCCACGCGCGTGATGCTGAGATCGAGCGGGATGATCGGATCGATCGACCGCGCGAACGTCAGCTGCAGGGGGCCGCGAACCTGGCCGCAGTTGACGCCGGTGGTCATCACCGCACCGAACATGCGGATGTCGTAGAAGTTGGCGCACATCCAGGCGCGCGCGCGGTCCACGTCGCTCGCCGCCTGTTTCGCCCCACTCGACTTGATGGCGAGGTCATCGTAGGCGCGCTGGTGCTTGGTGTTGAGCGCCTCCCCGCTCTCGACGTAGATCTTGAAGCGCCCCTCGCTGCCGCGGGCGGCGTCCACCCAGTCGCGCACCTTGCGCTTCAGGGCCACGTCGGTGACGAGCCCCTGCATGGTCTCGGGATCGACCCGCGGCAGGTTGCCCGCGTCGGGGTCGCCGTTCGGGTTGCCATCGGTGACATCGAAGAGCAGCACGAAGTCGTGGCGTCGCGCCACGTCGAGATGCGGACTGGTCATGCGAAGGACTCCCCATGCTCCGATATCGCGGGATCGGCGGAGACCGCCTCGGTCTCGCCGTGACGACGCTCGGCCGCCGCCCGGGCCGCAGCGCGATCTGCGGCGCGCTGGTGGTAGTAACCAAGGGCGAACAGGCCCTGCTCCTGCAGGGTCAACGTGCGGGGGAAGCCGGGCAGCGGTCCCAGCACCTCCTCGAGACGGCGCTGGAGCGCCGCATACGTTGCGGGACGGTCGCGCTCGAGCTTCGCCAAGTGCGCCTGGGCCCCCCGCATCAGGCGCCCGAACACCGAGGCCGGGGCCGTGGAGGCGGTGCCGAAGAAGCGGTCCACGATGGTCGCGTTGATGCCCGGCATCGCCGCGCGTTGCACCTCTTCGAGGACGGCGAGGAGCCGCCCGCAGTGGTAGCCGGGGCTCGGATGACCGACGTCAAGCTGGACCATGGCGTCCTCCAGGTGGTGCGGGTCCTGGCTCGCCAGGACGAGCTTGATGAGGGCGGCGCGAGATCGATCCACGGTCTGCTCGGCGCGGTTGCGCCGGACGGCCTCGTAGAGCAGGTTCCAAGGCATCGGGCCGCCGGTGAGCGCCGCGTGCAGCAGCGCCCGTGGCACGGCCGGGCCCAGGTCTGTCCGTGGCTCGCGTACCGTCGCCGCCGCCAACGCGTAGAGGCCGAGCGGCCGGTGCTCCTCGCCGGAGGGACCGACGATGCGCTGCCGCTCGAACCAGCGGGCCAGGCTGGCCTTGGCCTGGCCGACCGTGGTGTCGATCCAGTCCCGCACGACGGCGCGGCCCCCGCTGCCGCTCAGCACCAGGCCGTAGAACGCGGTCTCGTCCAGGGGTGGGACGGGACCGCCCCGCCAGAGCGACTGCAGCAGCTCGGCGACGAGCTCCGGCGTGGGCTGGGAAAGGTAGGTCGTGAACGAGAAGGACACAGGCTCCCGCGTCCAGGCGACGAAGGCCATGCCGCCCAGAACGACCCGTGTCGCCGGGTCGGCCAGCAGCCCGTTGATGGCGCGGGTGAAACGCTCGGCGCAGTCCGCACAGGTGGGCGCGCCAAGGGAGGCGGGCTGGCCGTACGACTCGAAGGCCGCCGCGTTCGCCGAGATCAGGCTGGTGCCCGCCGTCTGCCCCCCGGGGACACCCTTGAGCTTGCCCGGCAGTCGTGCGAGGACCGGCCGCCGGCGGCCGCAGACGAGACACTCCATGAGGGGCGCCGCGTGTGCCGCAGGGTCGTTGTAGTCGGCCCAGAACGCCTGCACGGCGGGCAGATCGATGACGAACTGCCCGTCCACGCGGAACGTCAGCAGGGCGCCCCGGTCGATGTCGGCGAGGAACGTCAGATCGCGAGAGCCTGCGCCTTCGAGGAACCGCCGCACGGCGCTGACCGCGCCCTCGCCGCTGGCCGCCTCGCACGCGCGCAGCAGGTCCAGGTAGGCGAGGTGGCAGGCCGCCACGCGGTCGGCCCGTGAGCCCTCGCGCCCGAGGCCGAACGTGTACTCGGCGTTGTCGGCGAGGAGCAGGGGCTTGATGGCGACCGCGCGCTGGATCAGAGGTGCCGGTCGGCGCGTACCGCGGCGACTCACCGGCGACGCCGCATCGGCCGTGTCGATGGGCAGGCCCAGGAGCCGCCCTTCGCCGTCGAGTTCAAGGATGTAGCGGACCGCCTGGAGCGCGTACAGTCGTGGCAGGGCTGATGGCAGGCCAGGGCGATCCATGTACTCGCTGAGCCGCTGCAGCAGCATGGCCTAGACCCCCACCCGCTCAGGGATGCGCAGGACCCCCTCGTCAAGGTGCGCCTCGAAGAAATGAGGCGCGCCGCGCCCCGATCCGTCAGACGCGTACTCGATGTCGAGCAGCATGCGGCCGAGTTCTTCGCTCACCGGGATGGGGCGCTCGGTCGGATCGGGCTCTCCGAAGCTGGCGCTGAACTCACGGCACCCGAGATACGGCGTGGCGAAACAGCGGCCGGCGGCGACCCGGCGGCGGAACTGGTCGCGATACTTGGCGGCGTCATCAGTCGCGTGAGGGCGCAGTTCGATCTCCGCGACGATCACATAGGCGACGTCGCGGAGCGCCAGGGTGTGGCGCTGCGCCCGATCGGCCGTGGCGTCGTAGCCACCCCCGTGCGCCTGCCAGCCCGCCGCCACCCGCTCGCTCGCCCGGCTGGTCACCTCGTTGCGCAGGAACGACGCGTACCGGATCGGCTTCAGGACGCGGATCTCGCGCACGCGCCAGCGCATCTCGGGCTTCCAGAAGATCGCCTCCAGGGCACCCCGGGCCGCCGACGGGGTCATGAGCGGGTAGCTGACCCGCTCGACCTTCAGCTCCGGCCGCGTGAAACAGGCGTAGTCACCCCACACCTTGACCGCGAGAGCCGCCGAATCCGGCGTGGCCATCTTCTCCCCCTTTCTGCTCTGCAGCCTGGCTGGCTCTGCTAGACCACGAGTTCGTCGAGCGCGATCCCGTCGGGGACGAGGCCCCGCACCGCGTCGTACCGGCCGTTCCAGCGCCAGAGCCCAGGCGCGATCGGGGAGGCCAGGCCGTCGCGGCCGTAGCGCTCCGCGAGCGGCGGGTGGATCGCGACCACGTACGGCTGCAGTGCCCGGAACAGCATCCTGGCCCCGCCCGCGCCCTTGGCGATCCCTGCCGTGAGGTCCTCCACGCGCCGCCGCTCCTCCGGTGTGCCGTATGACACGACGATGCTGTCGGACTCGTCGACCATGCGGAACGCGCGGCTCACCTCCGGGTAGTCCAGGCTCCGGCGCAGCGGCTGGATGCGTTCGCGGTCCGTGTCGAGCAGCGCGTACAGCGCGCGGAAGTAGGCGCTGGTGGTCGCCGGATCGTCGGGGGCGAGCGCTCCGCTGCCGAGGAGGACGCGCGTCTGCCCGGTGCCGGCCCGATACGACCCACCCGGCAGGCCGCCGTTCATCGGCTCGAACACGAGCACCCGGCCCTCCCGGAGATTGCCCTCGCGGTTGCATCGACCGGCCGCCTGGATGATCCCGTCGAGCGGGCCGAGCGCCCGCAACACGAACGGGAAATCGACATCGACCCCGGCTTCGACCACCTGCGTCGAGACGACGAGACACGGGCGGCCATCCTGCAGGCGCCCGCGCATCTCCCGGATGACCGCGCGCCGGTGGGCGCCGCACAGCGATGTCGAGAGGTGCAGAGCCTCTGGTACGCCGAGCACGTCGAGGAGCGCCATGGCGTCGCGCTTCGTGTTCACCACAGCCAGTGCCTGGCGCGCGGCTCGCATCTCGCTGGCCACGCCCTCCCACGGCACCGGAGCATCGGTGCGCCACTCGTAGCGCACGCGCCGGAGGGCATGAAAGAGCCGCGGGGCGTCAGGGACGATCTCGGAGGCCATCACCGAGGCGAACGGGTCGATGGCCTCGAAGGCGGGCTGTGTGGCCGTGCAGAGCACGACGCTCACCCTATAGTGCGCAACGAGGTCGCGCAGGACGTCGAGGACGGGAGTCAGCAGATGGGGCGGCAGGGCCTGCGCCTCATCGAGGATCAGCACGCTGCCCGCCAGTCGGTGCAGTTTTCGGCACCGGCCGGGCCTGTGCGCGAAGAGGCTCTCGAAGAGCTGGACCGTCGTGGTAACGATGATCGGCGCGTCCCAGTTCTCCGAGGCCAGCCGCCCCCACACCGTCGCCTGATCGAAGGCATCATCGTCGCGGCTCCAGCCTGCCTCGCTGTGGTGTTCGAGGACCACGCGGCCGGCATCGGCGGGGACCTCCAACGCCT
>JAJYLG010000104.1 GCA_021787985.1 Chloroflexota bacterium | reverse complement strand
GGTGGGCTGGGGAAAACGCGAGGCGGTCGATGGTATAGGTGGCGATGGTCGCCTGCACATCGGCCAGGCGTTCCAGCTCCATCTGGTCGACAGCGCGGCAGCGAACGCAGACTCGCTGGGGTGGCAGGTGGCGCGTGCCGCAGGCCTGACAACGGCTGCCGGTGAATCCGAATTTCCAGGACTCGGAACGGAGCGAGGGCGGGGCGGCCGGCCGGTCCGGGTCGGGCCTGCGCGGCGGCTCGCGTCGCAGCATGTTGCGCCATGTGAGGAACGACGCGTAGCTCACGTCCGGCTTGCCGCTGGCGATGAGCGAGGACACGGTTTGTTGCGGACGGTACGAGGCGATGGCGTCGGTGGTGCGGAGCAACAGCACGCTGGCGCCATCCGCCAGCACGACGAGCGCGATGACCTGATTCGGCTCGGCCTTGTCGAGCACGCCGGCCAGCACAAGGCCTGGGTGCGCTGTGCCAGTGTTCCCCACGCTGGATGAGAGGTCATCCGCCACGGCCTCGGGCCGGACGCCCGACGACGCCGTGATCACGCGCGCCGCCCGTGGATGAACCCCCGTCACGATGAGATGGTCCACCGCCTCCACGGTCAGATTGGTGGACTTGAACGCGCTCGCCAGCGCTCGCTTCGCCAGCGGTACGTAGGCATGCTCGCCGAAGCGTTCCTCCCACTGATGGGAAGCCTGCTCGCCGGGCAGGCGCCAGCGCTCGAGGAACTCCGCGCTCACCGACGCACCGCCCACGTACTCGGCGATCACGGACGCGCCACCGTTGGCGAAGAGGAACGCCGCCGCGCCGTCACCGCCGTCGCGTTCGTCCGCGCCGCCGGCGAGGCCCGTGCGGAGGTCAGAGAGCACGGCGAGCACTGGCTGGCGCGCGTCGAAGGCGGCCAGCAACGCTCCCACGCCGGAGCGCACCGCGCCTGCCATGTCGACGGCCAGCAGCTCTGGATCGAGGCCGACCGCGGCGTGAATGGAGGTGGCGTTGGTCTTGTCGAGATAGGCCGGGTCGGCGGTGGCGAAGTAGAGTGCCTTGGGGCTCACGCCGGCCGGCGCGGTGGCCAGCGCCGCGCGGGCCGCCTCGACGCCCATCGAGGTGGTGTCCTCGTCGTAGGACGCGACCGCGCGGGCGCCCTTCCCGGCCGGCGTCCGCAGCGCCTCCGCGATCGCCCGCCGGTCGAGCCGGTGGTAGGGCACGTACGCGCCATAGGCGACGATTCCTGTCATTCGGTCCTCCTGGATGGTTTCACCGTTTTCGGCCTTGATCGGGGTCCGCGCGACGCGGCCCGGCGTGGCGCCGCATGCCGGTTCCAACGGCCATGCTAGGGTGCGCTTCGCTCAGGCGCCACAAAGCGCGCTCTGGTGCGCGAGGAGCCCTCGTGCCGCGGCCGGCGCGGCAGCGCACCGGTGAGACGTTCACAGGCGCTGGCCGACCAAGGTAGGCGACGCAGTCTATCGGATCTCAAGTAGTGTTGACTGCCAGATGATTAAGGTGGTATATCGGCGCCGTAGCGGCCGTCACGAAGGGCCGCCACGGGGGGAGAAGAAGCATGGCAGGCAGAGGTTCCGCATGGTCCCGGCGGTTGAGCCGCCGGGCGGTGATCCGGGCGGCGGGCGCAGGGGTCGCCGCCAGCGCGCTCTGGACTTGGTCGTGCGGCGGCAAGAAGGCGGGGGAGACGCCACAGCCGGGCGGCACGGGCACACCATCCGGTAAGCCTGTGAAACTCGGCTATCTCACCAGCCTGAGCGGCGCGGCGACACCCTACACGGAGCCCGAGCGCACCGCGGTGCTGCTCGCGGTGGAGGAGATCAACAACAAGGGCGGGATCCTCGGCGGGCGTGTGGAGCTCGTGGTGCGCGACGACAAGGGCGTCGCCGATGAGGGACAGCGTCAGGCGCGAGACCTGATCGAGAACCAGAACGTGTTCCTGCTCTTCGGCGTGATCAACAGCGCGGTTGCGCTGGCCGTGTCGCAGTATGCCCGCGAGGCCCAGGTCCCGTTCGTCGACACGATCGCGCAGAGCGCGGCCCTGACCGAGGAGAAGGGGCACAAGTACGTCTTCCGGACGGCGACGACGCATACGGGCATCGCGAGCCGCAGCGTCGCCAAGCTCGCGGCTGAGCAGAAGGACTGGAAGCGCTGGTACATGATCGGCCCCGACTACGAGTACGGCCACCGACTCGTCGAGGACTTCTGGAGCTACCTCAAGAAGAAGCGGACCGACGTGCAGCGGATCGGTGAGCAGTGGCCGAAGTTCGGCGCCGGTGAGTTCTCGGCGCAGATCAACGCCATCCTCGGGGCCAAGCCGGACGCCGTCTACAGCTCGCTCTGGGGCGGCGACCAGGTTGCGTTCGTCAAGCAGGCGAAGGGGTTCAACTACTTCCAGCAGGTCCATCACAGCGGCTGGGCGCAGGTGGACCTCGACGTCGCGGCAGCCATCGGCGCCGACTACCCGAAGGGCGTCCTCACCGGGACGAACTGGGCCTACTACATCGTCAAGAACCCGCAGACCGACGCGTTTATCACCGCGTATCGTGGCCGGACCAACGGGCTGCCGACCAGCGGGGCGGGCCTCGGGTACACGGCCGTGTATCTCATCAAGGCCGCGCTCGAGAAGGCCGGCGCGCTCGACCGTGAGAAGTTCATCACCGGGATGGAGGACCTGAAGTACGACTCCATCTACGGCGCGATCAACATCCGGAAGTGTGATCACCAGGCCTACGGCCCGGTGTTCGTGGGCTTCTCCGACCAGGTGCCCGGCGAGCAGTTCTCCGGGATCCCCAAGCCGACGGTGCTGACACCGTCGAGCTTCCCGGACATGGCGCTGCCCTGTTCGGAGATCGATCAGCTTCGGAAGAAAGCGTAGTCCGGTCGAGCAGGGCTCATCGGATGCCGACCTGCCCGCGCGAAGAACGCGGGCAGGTCGAGGACCCTATTACCCGGGGGCAGGCACATGACTGATCCATCGAACCTCGTGTTGCAGGCGATCGCCGGACTGACCTTTGGCCTGATCCTATTCCTGGTCGCCTCGGGATTGACGCTCATCTTCGGCGTCATGCGGATCCTGAACTTCGCTCACGGCGTCCTGTACATGCTCGGCGCGTACTTTGCCTTCTCGGTAACCCGCTGGTTCAGCGATACGCCGGCGAAGTTCATCATCGCCTTGATCCTCGCCCCGCTCATGGGCGCCGCACTCGGGCTGGCTATCGAGTTCCTGCTGCTGCGCCGTATCTACCGTCGTGCGCACCTCGATCAGTTGCTGCTCACCTTCGCGCTGGTGTTCATCGCCGCCGACGGAACACGACTGACGTGGGGCGTCGACTTCAAGTCAGTGGATGTCCCGCCGTTCCTCACCGGCTCGGTGTCGCTGCTGGGCCGGTCCTTTCCCAGCTACTACTTCCTCGTCTGGGCGATCGCGATCCTGGTGGCCGTCGCCCTGTGGGCGTTCGTCCAGCGCACACGGACGGGGCTGCTGCTACGAGCGATCGTGCAGGACCGGGAGATGGCGGGCGCCCTCGGGGTGAACACGGCCCGGATCTACACCGCGACGTTCATGCTCGGCGCCTATCTCGCCGCGCTCGGGGGGGCGCTGGTCGCGCCGCTGCGAGCGGTGGCCCTCGACCTCGCAACCGAGTCGATCATCGAGGCGTTCATCATCGTCGTGATCGGCGGCCTGGGCAGCGTCTTTGGCGCGCTCGTAGGGGCGCTCCTGCTCGGCGAGTCGAACGCCTTCGGTGCGCTGGTTGCGCCGCGCTTCGCGATCGTCTTCCCGTTCGTCCTGATGGCAGTCGTCCTGATCGTCCGGCCGTTCGGCTTGTTCGGTCAGCCGGAATCCGAGTGAGCCGCGATGAAGCAGGAGGCGGCTGTTCGGCGTGCCGGCGCGGTGTCCCCAGAACGAGCGGCGACGATCGCACGCTGGCTGGGGTTCGCCATCGCGGTGGTCGCGGTTGTGGGCTACCCGATGGTCGCCTCCCGGTTCCAGGTATCGCTCGGCACCGAAGCGATCTACCTGGCAATCTGGGCGCTTAGCCTGCACCTCATGCTGGGCAACCTGGGTATGCTCTCCTTTGGGCATGCGGCCTATCTCGGGCTGGGCGCGTACACCGTGGCGCTGATGCTCAAGCGGACGGACCTCCCCTACGGCTTGGCGTTCGTGTGTGCCCCCCTGCTGAGCGCCGCCGGCGCGGCCCTCGTCGGTTTCTTCTGCATTCGGCTGCGGCACCCGGTTTACTTCGCCATGCTCACGCTGGCTTTCGCGCAGATCATCTACACGACAGCCTTCCAGTGGTACGACTTCACGGGTGGCGACAACGGCGTGTTGGGCTTCGGGCTCGACATCCCATCCGCGCTGCGCACGTCACCGCGGGCGCTGTACTACTTCTCGCTGGCGGTGGGGGCCGGCTGCCTCGGCGCCATCTGGCTGATCACGCATTCGCCCTTCGGCATGATGCTGCGGGCCATCCGCGAGAACCCCGAGCGGGCGGAGGCGATGGGCGTGCCCGTCCAGGCGATGCGGTTCTCGGCGTTCGTCCTCGCGGGCCTGTTTGCCGGGGTGGCCGGCGCCCTTCTGGCGACGTTCCAGCGCGCGATCTTCCCCGAAACGTTGTATTGGGTCCGTTCCGGGGAGGTAGTGATCATCGTGCTGCTGGGGGGGATGGACCATTTCCTTGGCCCGGTGGTGGGCGCGCTGGTCTACCTCCTCCTCAACCAGTACATCGGGACGGCGACCCAGTACTGGCAGCTCGTTCTCGGTCTGGTCTTGCTGGCGGTGGTGCTGTTCTTCCGCGGCGGCATCCTCGGATTCGTCGATGACGCGCTGCGGTTCGCGATGCGCTGGCGTCGGGCGGCGCGGCGGCCGCCCGCGGCGCCGGTAGCCGAGGCGGAGATCGCCGAAACCGCGGCGGAGCACGGGCCATGATGCTCGAAGGACGCGGGCTCTGGAAAACGTTCGACGGCTTCTCCGCCGTGTCGGGGGTCGACCTGGCGGTCCAGGAACGGGCCGTGCATGCGCTGATTGGGCCAAACGGCGCCGGGAAGACGACGCTGTTCAACCTGCTCAGTGGGCACTTGCTCCCCAACAAGGGGTCGGTGCTGTTCGCCGGGCGTGACATCACGCACGTGCCCCCGCACATCCGATGCATTCAGGGGATCGCGCGCTCGTTCCAGCGGACGCACATCTTCCCGAAACTGACCGTCTTCGAGAACGTGCAGGCCGCGCTGCTCTCGCGGCAGCAGCGCTGGTTTCATCTCTACCGGCCCGTGCGAGGCATGTCCCGGGACGCAGTGGCGGAGATCCTCGACGAGGTGGGTCTCGCGGCCCAGTCTGCGATGCTGGCCGGCGAGCTTGCCTACGGCGACCAGAAGCGGCTGGAGCTCGGCATCGTGCTTGCGCTCCAGCCGCGCATGTTGTTGCTGGACGAACCGACCGCCGGCATGGCACCGCAGGAGAAGCACGGCACCCTCGACCTCGTCGGTCGGATCGTGCGGCAGCGGGGACTGACGCTGCTGTTCACCGAGCACGACATGGACGTGGTGTTCTCCATCGCGGACCGGATCACGGTGCTGCATCACGGGCGGGTGATCGCGGAGGGGGAGCCCGCCGAAGTTCGCGGCAATGACGAGGTGCAGCGCGTCTATTTCGGAGGAACAGAGTGGCCCTGGAAGTCATCGGAATCCACAGCTACTACGGGCTGAGCCACATCCTGTTCGACGTCTCGCTCGGCGTGGGCGAGGCCGAGGCCGTGGCGCTGCTCGGGCGCAACGGCGCGGGCAAGACGACGACGCTGCGCACGATCATGGGGTTCCT
This sequence comes from Chloroflexota bacterium, assembly GCA_021787985.1. Taxonomy (GTDB): domain Bacteria; phylum Chloroflexota; class Dehalococcoidia; order DSGV01; family DSGV01; genus JAJYLG01. The sequence continues at coordinate 2,141 of JAJYLG010000104.1, read as the reverse complement.
GGCACCACGGGAGGGAACCATTCGCTTCCGCGGCAAGGAGATCACCGGCCGCGATCCCTACGAGATCGCCCGCATGGGGATCGGCCATGTCCCCGAGGACCGGCGCATCTTCCCGAATCTGACGGTGCGCGAGAACCTCGATGTCGGCAGCAAAGTCGGGGCGAATGGCAAGCGGCGCTGGACCATCGAGCGGTTGTACGCGCTGTTCCCGCAGCTCGGCGAGCTGGAGCAGCGCAAAGGCGGCTATCTTTCCGGCGGCGAGCAGCAGATGCTGACCATCGCGCGCAGCCTGATGGGGAACCCCGACCTGCTGCTGCTTGACGAGCCGTCGGAGGGGCTCGCGCCGGTGGTGGTCGAGGCGCTGGCTCGGCAGATTCGCGAGCTCAAGCAGGAGGGCGTGTCGATCCTGCTGTGCGAGCAGAACTCGGCGTTCGCGCTCGAGCTGTGCGAACACACCTACATCATCGAGAAGGGCGCGATCGCGTATCACGGGGCGTCAGCGGATCTCCGGCAGAACGCCGAGGTGATGCGGGCGTACCTGGCGCTGTAGCAGGCCGGTCCGCCCGCTGCGGCGGGGCGGTGCACATCCCAGATGGCTGGCGTAGCGGGCGCGTGCGCGACGCTCGCCGCGACCGAGCGCTGTCCGAGCGCGGTTCGCGGCGGCGACCCGCCAGACTCGCCGCCTGCCGCCCCGGCGGCGGCGTGCAGGCCCAGGGGAACTTGACGGACCGACGGCGCGTCCCGACCGTCGTTTATCCCGGTACAATCAGCTCCAATGAGCCGGTTCGACCCAACGATCGCCGACGCCCAGCGCATGCTGTCGTGCCTGGAGGAGAGACTCCTCGCCTTCCTCGCCGCGCGCCCGACTGCGCCAGCGGTCGACCTGGATGAGGCGACCGAGCTCGGGCTGGCGCTCGCCACCTGGCGCCCCGGCGCCCGCCACGATTTCGAGGAACTTCTCGAGGTGCTCGACCGGGCGGCCGCCAAGGCGGTCGACACGGCGGGACCCGGCTACCTCGCCTACATTCCCGGCGGTGGTCTGTGGGCGACCGCACTCGCCGACCTGTGGGCGGATGTGGTCGACCGCTACGTCGGGCTGGCCGGACTCGCGCCGGCGCTCGTGGGTATCGAGGCCTCGGTGATCGGCTGGCTGGTCGAGCTCTTCGGCCTGCCGGCCGGCGCGGGCGGTGTTCTGACGTCGGGTGGCTCCCAGGCCAACCTCTCCGCGCTCGTGACGGCACGCCACCACCTGCTGGGAGAGGGGCTCGCGCGCGGTACGCTCTACGTCAGCGCGCACACCCACCGCTCGGTGGCCAAGGCGGCCCGCTTGGCCGGCCTGCCGGCCGACGCCGTGCGTACCGTCCCGGTCACCCCGAGGCTGGCGATGGACCCCGCCGCCCTCGCCCGTGCCGTGCGCGAAGACCGCGCCCGCGGGCGCCGACCGTTCCTCGTGGTGGGCAGTGCCGGGACGACCGACACGGGCACGATCGACCCGCTGCCCGAGCTTGCCGTCATCGCCGAGCGTGAGGGGCTGTGGTTCCACGTCGACGCGGCCTGTGGCGGCTTCTTCCAGCTCACCGAACGCGGTCGGGCGCGCCTGGCCGGGATCGAGCGGGCGGACTCGATCACGCTCGACCCGCACAAGGCGCTCTTCCTGCCCTACGGCACCGGCGGTCTGCTCGCCCGAGATGCCGCCCGGCTCCGGGCCGCCCATGCCGGGGAGGGCGACTACCTCCAGGACCTCGATCGTGGCGCGCGCCTGCCGGACTTCGCCGACCTGTCGGGTGAGCTCACCCGCCCGTTCCGCGGCCTGAGGGTCTGGCTGCCGCTCCACCTGCACGGCATCGAGGCGTTCCGGGCGGCGCTCGACGAGGCGCTCGACCTCTCGGCCCGCCTGGCGGACGGGCTGCGCGCCGACCCCCGGATCGAGCTGCCCGTCGATCCTGAGCTTTCGGTCGTCGCCTTCCGCCTGCGCGACGGGGACGCGGCGGCGAACCAGGCCTGGCTGGAGCGGATCAACCGCTCTCGTCGCGTCTACCTTTCGAGCACACGCCTCGACGGCCGCTTCACGCTGCGCGCCTGCGTCCTCTCGCACCGCACCGACCGCGAACGCATCGAGGAGGCGATCCGCATCATCCGCG
>JAJYLG010000103.1 GCA_021787985.1 Chloroflexota bacterium | reverse complement strand
AGTACCTGGGTGAGCGCCTGCAGTCGTTTCTGCGCCCTGCTGGTCAACGTGATCCCTTCCTCTCGCATGAGAGGACAAAATCACTGGCCACTTGTCCCGGTCAAATTCACTGGCCATCGACACACCATCGACAACGCGCTTGACGCCCATGCAGGAGCAATGCGATACTTGATGCAAGTGGGCTAGGTTCGTATCTAGTCGGCGGAGGGGATCGCGCAAGCGGTCCCCTCAGCTTTTTCTATCTGTCCCAGAGATCCTCGTAACGCTCTTCCCAGGGGACTATCTTCAAACCCAGGATCGAGTGGCGCGTTTGCCGGCCTCGGCAGAGCTTCTTCTTCAGCACGTCCCATCGCGGCGGCACGGTCTCCGGCGCGAGGACCTTTTCTCCACATGGACGCGCGACGAGGTCGGCCAATTGCAAACCCGTCGTATTCGCACCCTTGCCGTGGAACTCGATACCAGGAAGAAACTGGCGACGGAACCAGGTTGGTGAGACGTATGAGGTCCCATCGAGAAACAGCCCCGCGACCTCGTGCTGCAGCATCGCATCCTCTCTCGGCCCTCGGGATTCGAAGATAATCTTAGCCCGGGCACCGCCATATTGGCCGTCCAGTACCATGCTCAGCCGCTCCATCAGGAAGTGGGTCATCATGACGTAGGGGTGCCGTGGCAAAGCATCGTCCGGATCCCAGGTGCCTGCATCGCGCCGATAGGAGGGCCGATTCAGGACGCAGACGACGGCAGAGAATTCCAGCCGCTGAAGGATCCGGTCGAGGCTGCCGACCGCCTTGGCTCGCTGGGCGGAACTGCCGTTGCACCAGAACGAGTGAGAACCGGTGCGGATATCTGGCTCGTGCACCAGCTTGTGAGCGGAGCCAAGGTACCTTCGCTTCCACTCTTTCCACTGTCGGTCGACGCGCCTGCTATCCGTGTCCCGGATGATCGTTGCCGCTAGACAGAAGGCCCCGAACTTGTCCTTTGACCTGATCGAGTGGTCGCCACACTCGTCGATGAACACCGTACACATCCGGTCGGACGCCGGGTTGGCAGGGCGGCGACGAGGACTTATCCTCCCACCGATCTGTGCCAGCACCGCCTCCAGTTCATCCTCGCCTTGCCTGATAGCGGCATCAAGCTCTTCAGTGGCGAGCTGGCCCTCCAGTCTGATGCTGCGAGCAAGGCGGAGGAACTGCAAGTAGCGTTCTTGGCGATCCTTGCGGCGTGCCGCGAGCCGCGCGGCATGCGTCGCCCCCGACTCCGCAGACGACGGCACTCCCTGCGCCATGTCGTGAGCATGATACCGCCGCCGCGCTCGAGGAACGCACGCGGGCGGCCTGCCTGCCTGCCTGCAGCAGGCGGATGGCTACGGCCAGTAATACCAGCGGTCCGGCTCGAAATTGAAGTAACGGAAGGCGAGCGTGGCCACGCCGCCGCTCCGCGGCCAGACACCGGCGGTGTTGGGCGAGTCCCACGAGCCGCTACACGCGTCGGGCTGGCCATCGGGAGCGGTGTAAATGCGGCAGGACTGGCCCGCGCCCAGGCTGCCGCGGAGCGCGAAGGAGTTCGAGCCGGTCGGCGTCTGCACGTAGAGCCCGTCGATTGAGGTGGCGGCGCCGCCCAGGTTGCCCACCTCCACGTATTCCTGGCGCGGGTCGTCGGACAGACCGACGGCGGTAATGCGGACCGCCGGCCACTTCAGCTTCTGCGTGATCTGGGAGAGGACGCGCAGATCGCCGGCGCGCAGGTGGATCGCCAGGTAGGCAGCCAGCGCCTGGTCGTAGGTCGGCGGTTTGCCGTGGTTCTGCTGCGCGAGCAGGTTCTTGAGCGCGTCTCCCTTGTTCTCCCACAGGTCCTGGTACTGCGAGTCGCACTGGCGCTCGACGCGCGGGTTGGGCGGGATGCACTTGCCGGTCTGGTCGCGCTCGATACGGCGCACGGCCGGCGTGGCGGTGACCGTGGGGGCGCCCGCCGCCGGCGAATTGCCGGCCGCGGCCTGGCTGCCAGTGGTGGCAGGAGAGCCCCCCCCCGCGCGCGAGGTCACGACGACCACCACGATCAGCACCAGCAGGCCGGCCGCGGCCAGGGCCGCGATGAGGACGCGTCGTCGACGCGCGGCCTCGCTCTTGCGCCGCCAGCGCGGCCCAGGGTCGTAGCGGGTACGCTTTCGTCTCCAGGAGCCGATCATCCACCCGCGGGCGTACCCGACACCGGCTCCGGAGTGCGATCCGGGGCGGTCGCGTCCGCCTGCTGCCTCCTCGGTCAGATGACGGCCGCCAAGCCTTCCCGGGAAGGCGCGGCCTCCACGCTGTTTATCGGCGTGGCGGGCGATCCTGAACAGGCACGCGGCGGGCTCGCCGCCCGGCTCAGGATCGGGGTGAGGCGAACCAGCTCTGCATCATCTGCGGGAAGAAGATGTCGCCGCTGAGCTGCAGCTTGCCGGTCATGAACGCCTGCATGCCGTCGAGCTGCCCGTATATCAGGCGCAGGAAGTCGGGCAGCGCCAGAGAGAGCGTCACGCGCGGCGGCTGCGCCGCGCCACGGGCGAGCGTGCACGCGCCGCCCGCGACGTGGAGCTGCCACGACGCCACGCCCTCGGCCGTGCGGACGTCGTACTGGATGACGGCGCTCTGCCCGGCGGCCCGCTCCGGCTGGAAGGCGGCAGCCATACCGGCGAAGACCGCCTGGAGCACGGCGTCGCCGCCACGCTCCGCTACCAGCGCCACGATCTCCTCGTCGGTGCGCCCCTGGATGGCGGTTGCCAGGTCGGCCTGGCCCGGACCCTGCTGCTCGGTCATGACTCCTCCTCTGTTCGAAGCCGCCGGCCGGCGGCGAGTGGTTCCCACGGTGACGCTACACGAAGACGGCGGGTGGCGTCAGTCCACGGTGCGGGCGGCCGGCCGGCGGCGCGCCAGCAGCACCAGCGGCGCGCCGGCCAGACACGCCAGCGCCGACAGGACGAACGCGCTCGTCAACGTGCCGGTCGCGTCGGCCATCATGCCGGCGACCGCCGGGCCGGCCACCTGGCCAATGCTCGCGGCCACCGTCGCCCCGCCGATGACGTGGGCGACGTCCCCCGGTGGCGAAAGCTCGCCCACGAACGCCATCACGACCGTGACCAGGCCGACGAAGGTCGCGCCGAAGCACAGGCCACCGATCAGCGCCGCGGGCACCGAGGCGGACGCCGTGGGCAGCAGGATCGACGCCGCCAGGACCACGTGCGCAAAGACGAGCGAGCGGCGCGAGCCCCACGCGTCGCGGAGCCGGCCGAAGAGCAGCGGCCCGGGCAGGCCGCCGACGCCCACCAGCGTCCAGGCCAGCGACGCGGTTGCCTTGCTCAGCCCCTGGTCGTCGCGCAGGTAGGCAACGAAGAACGTGCTCGTCGCGATGTAGCCGAAGCCGAAGAGACCATACGCGGCGAAGACGGCCAGCAACGAGGGGTTGGCTAGCGTGCGCGACCAGACACCGCGGCCGGCCGCGCCGCTCCGCCCGCTCGTGGATTCGGCCGGCGGCGGCCTCGCCCCTGCCTCCGCTGGACGAACGAAGGCGCCGTAGCCAACGCCCACCGCGGCGGTGAGCGCCCCGAGCGCGACCCAGGCGAGCCGCCAGCCGCCGGGGAGACCGGTGAGCGGCGGCAGCAGCAGCCCCGAGCTGATGATGCCAAGGCCACCGCCCGCGTACAGCACGCCGAGGAAGACGCCGGCGCGCCACGGGGGCGCCTGGCTCAGCACAAGGCTCGTGGCCAGCACCAGCACCCAGGCGCTGCCCACCCCGCCGAGCAATCGCAGGCCGATCTGGACCGGGTAGGCAGTGGTGGCGCCCATGAGCGCGGCCGTGGCGCTCACGCCGAGCAGCGCGGCCACCGTGGCGCGTTTACGGCCGGCCAGGCGGGCAGCGTGTCCGGCCGTGGCGGCGCCCAGCGTGTAGCCGACCAGGTTGGAGGTCCCCAGCCAGCCAATCTCGCTCGAGCCGTAGCCGAGCGCGCGCTTCATTGCCGGCACCAGGACGGCGAAGGCGAACCGCCCGTAGCCCAGCCCGGCCGCTATCGCCAGCATGCCCCAGGCGAGCATCCAGATCTCGGCTCCAACGCTGCGCTGCTCGACGGACTTCGCCACTTCCACGCGGCTTGCTCCGGCGGCGGGCTCGGGTCGCCCGCGCGCATGCTCGAATGGTACGCAAATCGGCCGCGTTCCCCTACGGCCGGCGGCGTGGCCGTCACGCGCGACCGTCGCGGGACGGTGTAGCTCCGATGGGACAGAACTGCTCGATCTCCCCGGGCGCACCTTTACTGACCGCCGGGTCGGCCGATAGCTCAGTCGGAAGGACCCCGAAACTTGCGCGGAGCCTCCCCTAGCGCCCGCGAGCCGATGAACGGAGAACGCATGTTGGTGATTCGACGCTCCCTCCGCTACGTCTTGCTCATGCCAGCGATCGCCTTGCTCGCGGTGGCCGCGTGGTCCGCGACGGCAGGGCCGACCAGCCTCACGGCGACGGCACCGGTGGCCCAGGCCGCTGGCTGCACGCCCGAGACCGGCGGCTCGCCACCGGGCGGCACGAGCAACGACTCGATGGCGCAGCAGGCGCTGCAGCTCATCAACCAGCAACGGGCCCAGCAGACAGCGATCGACGGCATCCCGCGGCCGCCGCTGACGATCAACTCGCAACTCCAGGCAGCCGCCCTCTGGAAGGCCACCAACCTGGCGGTCGACAACTACTGGGGTGACCCGAAGTTCAGCGGCAGCCCGCACGACGACTACACCAAGAGCGGCACGCCGCAGAGCTACACGTTCACGTTCCTGGAGAGCTGGTATCAGCACATCATCAACTGCGGCTACAGCGGCTACAACGAGATCGGCGAGAACATCGCCGCCGGCTACTCCAGCGCCCAGGCGGTGGTCAACGGCTGGATGAACTCCTGCGGCCACAAGACCAACATCATGGACGGCAACTTCACCCAGGCGGGCATCGAGGTCGTCTCCATCACCTCGGACGTGGTCGGCGCGAGCTCCATCTACGGCTCCTACTGGGCGAACGAGTTCGGCACGAAGAGCGGCTACGACCCGGCGAAGCGGATCGACTTCTGCACGAATCCCAACCCGACGCCCAGCCCGACACCAACGGTGACGCAGACGCCGACGACGACCAGCACACCCAGCCCCACCCCGTCGCCGACGACGACCAGCACACCCAGCCCCACCCCCACCGCGTCGTCCACGCCCAGCGCGACACCAACGGTGACGCAGACGCCGACGACGACCACCACACCCAGCCCCACCCCGTCGCCCACGGGAACGCAGACGCCCACCGCGACGCCTCCACCGACGCGGACGCCATCGCCTCGCCGGCTCCAGATCCCGTCCGGCTTCGGCAGCTTCGTCTGGCAGGGCCCGGCCGCGCACGGCCTTGAGGCCGTTCTGAACGCGATCATCAACGCCGGCGCCGGTGACCACTGGACGGCGCTCTTCGAGCCGGTCCCGGGCACCTTCCCGCTCCAGTGGCGCTGGGTCTTCCCCAACAGTGCCGCCTCCGCGACCCTCACGGACCTCGTGCCGGGTCGCGTCTACCTGCTCTTCACGGTCACCGGAATCGTGATCAACACCAGCGGCCAGTAGACCGCGGCATCGGGGACCGTTCCACCGACACGCCGGGACTGTTGTCCCGGCGTGCGGTATCATCGACGGCGAATGTCCGACGCACCATGCTCCGGCGGGCCGCGCCCCCGCCGTCTGGCTCGAGGGCGGCAAACCGTCGAACAGGCCCAGCCACGCGGCTGGGCCGGCTGGGATCCTCGAGCAGCATGGAGTCAGCTCACTCGACGGCACCGTCAGGGGGCAGCGCCGGCTGACAGCATCGACTGAGCCACTCACGCGTGAGCGCGAGCCGCTCGTCCGCTTCGATCCAAAGGTCGTTGTGCGGGCGATGCTCGCCGACGCCGTGCGCCAGTCGGACAACGACTCCCTCGTTCTTGGCGATAGTTATGGCGGGAAGGAGGTCGCTATCCCCCGTCACGACGACGGCCTCAGTGATTAGATGCTTCACGCTCAGCATGACGAGGTCGGTCGCCATGAGACTATCGACCCGCTTCTGCACGAAGATGGGCTTGCCATCTCGATCCTGCCCTCGATACGCAAGTTCGCCCTTGCGAACCTCCGCACGAGGGAGCCGATCGAGCGCGTCGAAGAAGCGCTGCATTGAGCCAAACCTGCGTGCTTCTTCCTGAGTGGGCTGAGCCGATTGGTACGGGAGACAGTGATAATAATACGCGCGCAGAAGCTCGGCGGGTGCCGCCAGCTCCTCGAAGAAGATCCGGAAGTCGATCTTGCCGATGGCACCGAATCCTCTCCTCACATGATCCAGATAGCCACCGTCGACGAAAATGGCCGCCCTGCCTCCGATCATATTCGCAGAGCAACAAAAAGCCCGGCCTCGGGAGCAGGGCTCCCAACGCCGGGGCGGATACACATGCGCAGCACGCTTTCGGCTCGTGCGTCATCATTCTCCGTCCAGTCAGGCGCGCCGTCAAGCGCGCTGGGCCGGGAGGGTGTGGTGCATCCAGAGCGGCGGCAGGCGCGTCGGCTCGCTCCGGGGCCAGGCTGAGCCGGGACTGTTGTCCCGGCGTGCGGTATCATCGACGGCGAATGTCCGACGCACCATGCTCCGGCGGGCCGCGCCCCCGCCGTCTGGCGCCGTACCTGATCGCAGTCGTCGTGGCTGTCCTGGGGGCGCTGCTGCCCGGTTTCTCCCCGTCCCGGGCGGACAGCGGCCTCGGCTGCGCTGTGTCCGCGACCCAGGCGGCGATGGACGCCAGCGAGCTCCAGCTCCTCCAGATCATCAACGACTACCGCGCGCAGAACGGCCTTACGGCGTTGCAACCCAGCGCCCAGCTCGCCTTGCAGGCCGCCTGGAAGTCGAACGACCTCGGCGCGTACGCCTACTGGTCGCACGACGACCTGCGCAACGGCGTCGTGGTGCGCACAATGCTGAACCGCTTCGTCGAGTGCGGCTACGCGGGCTGGACGCGTGCCGGGGAGAACCTGGCGGCCGGCTACACCGACGCCGCATCGGTGTTCGCCGCATGGAAAGGTTCGCCCGCCCACAACTCGGCCATGCTCAACACCGCCTACCGCTACGCCGGGGTGGGCCGCACCTCTGTCCCCGGATCGCCATACGGCACCTACTGGACGATGGACTTCGGCGACGCGCCCGGCGGCTCGGCGGCCCCGGTCTCGTCGCCCGCGACTCCGACGCCGCCGGCCACCCCGGCGCCTTCGCCGGGCTCGGGCGGCCTCCCGCCTCCGCTCAGCGCCGGCGCCACCTGGCTACCGGCGGGCTGGAACACGATCACGGTGACGCAGGCGATGGACGGCCGCATGCTCGCGGCCGCGCTCGACGCGGCGGGGCTGCGCGACGCATGGTCCGCGGTCTACCGGCCGCGTCCGGGCACGAACCCGATCGCCTGGGAGTGGGCGTTCCCGCGCGGTTGGTCCAGCCGCATCGACTCACTGCGGGCGGGGGACGTCATCCTGGTCTTTACGGCCCGCGGCTCGGTGTTCTACCCCGTCTCGCCGCGGTGAGCGCGGGCCGGCCCCCCGGCCGAACCCGCACCCCGTCCACGTGCGCCGCGGGCCGCTGCCCCGGCATCGAGCGGCCGGCCGAGCGGCCCCTCCAGATCGTTCGGCCAGCCGTTACGCGGTCTGCGCCGGCGTCTCGCCCTGGAGTACCGCCTCGACGTGCAGGGTGATCTTCACCCGGTCGCCGACGATCGCGCCGCCGCCCTCGAGCAGCATGTTCCACTTCAGGTCGAACTCGCGGCGACTGATCGCCGCCTCAGCCGAGAATCCGGCGCGTTGCTTGCCGTACGGGTCCGTGATCCTGCCCTCGAGCTCCGTTTCGAGCACAACTTCCTTGGTGACGTCGCGGATGGTGAGCAAGCCGTGGATCTTCGCGTGCTGTTCGTCCTCGACCTCGATGCGGGTGCTGCGGAA
>JAJYLG010000102.1 GCA_021787985.1 Chloroflexota bacterium | reverse complement strand
GTCAAGCCGCAGCCGGTCACGTCAAGGAAGGCAAGGGGGCTGAGGACGTCCTCCGCGGTGAGGTCGGCGACGGGCTCCTCAGACGACGGGCAGGCGCTCCAGGGGCTCGAACCACTCCTCCCGCAGGCGCTGCAGCGTGCCGTCGCGTTCGAGCGCTTGCAGGCGGCGGTCGACCTGGCCGATGAGCTCGCGATTGTCCGCCGTCGCGGCGAACGCGTGCGGCACGGCGCCGAACTGGTCGGCCGCGGCGCGGAAGTCGTGCGCCTCGCGGCGGATGAGCGCCAGGCCGAGGAGGCGGAGGGCAACGACCGCGCGGGCCCGGCGGTCGCGCACGGCCTGGAAGGCGCCGACCAGGTCGTGGACGACGACCAGCGGATGTCGCGGATGATGGCGGCGCATGTACTCTTCGGCGTAGCTGTTGGCGACAACGGCCAGCGGGCGCAGGAAGCGGTCGATTCCGGGCCACAGGCCGCCGGAGTGTGGCAGGAACGCGTCGAGCGTCTCGATAGTGTAGCCGTGGCTGAGCGCGGCGTACTGCCCGTTGCGCTGCGTGCCGGGGCAGTCGGCCAGCAACAGCCCGCGCCCCGCCATCAGGTAGAGCAGCCCGGTGATGACGTCCGGCACGTATTCGACCTCTGCCTGGGGCAGCACCGCCCGCAACAGGTCGATGGTGAAGCCGCGTGGCTCGTCGTCCTTGATCTCGGCGTAGGGAGGACCGACGAGTGGGCAGAGCACCGAGACGGTCAGATTCGACATGGGGCCCTCCTCTTTCCCGCGACGACGACGTCGCCCCACTGCACCAGGCATCCGCGGCCCAGCGACGAGCCGGCGTTGTAGCTCGAGCGCGCGTGGAAGACAGCCGCCCGGCCGTCGGGCTCGCGCAGGACGCCCGCCCCGGTATGTCGCGGGCCGCGGGCGGCATCGAGCCCCTCCACGTTGTGGCTGACAGGGGCGCTCACCGGGAACGCGCTGACCATGCCCGCGTCCGTCCAGCCGCTGCCGGCCCGGCCCGCGAGTGTGACCGCGACCAGGCCGCCGCGCGACCGCCCTCGTCCGCTGGCGATGGCCGGTCTGTCCTCCATGCCCCCAGCGTACGGCCCGCGGGCGCTGCCGGCACCCCGTGTCAGGCGGCGCGTCGCGTCCGGGCGAGCGTGGCCGGCTGCTGCGTTGCCTCGCTGCCCTCCAGCGCGACCGCGGCCACCTCGGCGATCTCTTCGGCGCGCTGCTCGAGCGCGGCGATCACCTGGTCGATGCGCTGGACCTGGTCGGCAACATTGCGCGTCGACGCCGACACTTCTTCGGCCGCCGCCGCGTTTTCTTCCGCCACGGAGGCCACACCGAGCATCTCGCGTTGTACCTCGTCGGCGGCGGCGCGCATTCGGCGAACGGCGTCCGCGTTCTGACCAACCACACCGCGGATGTCCGCCATCGCGGCGACGACCTGCTCGGCGCCCTGCGCGAGCTCGTGCGCGGCGCGTTGGATCTTCGCGCCGGCCTCGCCGGTGGAGGAGGCGGCAGCCAGGATGTCTCCGAGCGCGTCCATCGCCTGGGCCGCCAGTGCGGCGCCGCCGCCCACCTCCTGCACCGAGCGCTCCATCGCGGCCACGGCGAGCCCCGTATCGCGTTGCACCGTCGCGATCACCTCGGCGATCTTCTTCGTCTCGGCGCCCGAGCGCTCGGCCAGGCGGCGCACCTCGTCCGCCACGACGGCGAACCCCCTGCCGTGCTCGCCGGCGCGCGCCGCCTCGATGGCGGCGTTCAGCGCCAGGAGGTTTGTCTGCCCGGCGATATCGTCGATCGCCTCAACGATCCGACCGATCTCAGCGGAGCGCTGCCCGAGCTGCTGGATGCTGGCGGCCGTCTCGGTGACCTGGCGGCGGATCGCTTCCATCGCCTCGGTGGCCTGCCGCACGGTGCCGGCGCCGCGGGTCGCGGCTTCGTTTGTGCGTTGCGAGGTAGCCGCGACAGCGGTTGCGCCGTCGTTGACGTTGAGGATGTTGCGCGCCGTCTCCTCGGTCGCGGAAGCTGCCTCGTCGACGGCGCGCTGCTCGCGCTCGGCGGAACGCTCGACCTGGCTGAGCTGCTCGAGCAGGCGGTCGAGCGATCCCTGCGTGACGGTGGTGGACTCGGTCTGTCGTGCGGCGCCCTGGGCCACCTGGTCGATCGCGGTAGCGATCTGCAGTGCGGTCGTGTTGGTCTCTCCCGCTGAGCGGCGGGCTTCCCCGACGAGCTCGTGCATGGTTCGCGCCGCCTCGACCGCCGTCGTCAGCGGACGCTGCGCCGTGGCCAGGTACGCGTCGAGGGTGGCCTGCTGGTCGAACGCCAGGATGCGCAGAAACGCGAGCATGGTGGCGGCGGCCGCGGAAGGGCGGAAGCGGTACTTCTGGTGGAAGACGGGCCACACGAGCCGCGGGTATTGGGCCGACGCGCCAAGATAGAAAGTCGCCGTGAAGCCGATACGCGCGTGCGCCGCGCCCAGGCGCGCGGCTTCGGCCGCGAATCCATCGTCGTAGCGGCCGCAGAACAGTCGCAAGAAGTAGTGAAGCTGAGCCTGCTCGACCTGCTCGCGGTTCCTGCCGGTGGCCTGGACCAGGCGCACGAACTCGTCGAACCCGTAGAGATGGTCGTAGAGCTGTCGCAGGATCGCCGGCGCGGCCCGCTGGATGGCGGGGCGCACGGTCTGGAGCAGTCGGACGTCCTCGGGCGTCACGCGGATGTAGCGAAGCGACGTCTCCGTGCCCATCGCCGCGCCGTGATGGTCTGCCGTAGCCGACACCGCTGTCCTCCCACCATGGGCGAGCCCCGAGCGCCGGGACTCGCGTCTCGCGCTGAGAATCGGCGGGCTTGCGCCGGCCTGTAGTGGGCGACCGCGGGATCGATGGCGGCCTCGTCAGCCGATGTCGGACGCGGCCGACCATGCCTCCATGCGGCGCTTCAGGTCGCGGACGAACGGCCCCGTGTCACCGCCGTCCACGGCGCGATGGTCGAACGAGAGGCAGAGGTTGACCATCGGGCGGATGGCGATGGCGTCGTTGACCACCACCGGGCGCTTGACGATGGCCTCCATGGTGACGATCGCGACCTGCGGCTGGTTGATGATCGCCATGCTGACCGTGGTGCCGAACACGCCCGTGTTGTCCACGGTGAACGTGCCGCCTTGCACGTCCTGCAGAGACAGGCGCCGCTCTCGCGCGCGGGTCACCAGGTCGTGGATGGCGTGAGCGAGGCCGGCGACGGTGAGGCGGTCGGCGTCGTGAACCACGGGGACGACGAGCCCGTCGGCCGTGTCGACCGCGATGCCGATGTGGATGCGCTTCTTGAGCAGGATGCCGTCCTCGCGGAAGGAGGCGTTGAGCCGTGGGTGCTCGCGCAGCGTCTCGGCGACGGCGCGCACCATGAACGGGAGATAGGTGAGCGGCACTCCCTCGCGCGCCTCGAAGGATTGCTTGCGGGCGTCGCGCAGCGCGACGAGCCCTGAGACATCGGATTCGACCATCAGCCAGGCGTGGGGTGCGGTTTGCTTGCTCTGCAACATGCGCCGCGCGATGGTCCGGCGCGTGGCGCTGAGCGGGGCGAGCTCCTCATCCGGCCCGATAGGCGCGGCCGCCGGCGGGGCCTCCGGTGCGGGCGCCGCGACGCCCACGGCAGCAGCGGCAGGCGCGCTCGGCACGGCTGCCGCCGGAGGATACTCGCCGCGCGCGCGCAGCTCGACGAACTGCAGCACGTCCTTGCGCGTGACCCGACCTTCCATGCCCGTGCCCGGCACCTCGGCCGGGTCGACGCCGTGCTCGCGCGCCAGGCGCAGGACGGCCGGCGAATAGCGGGTCGCGCCCTCGCCGCTGCGGTGGCCATCCCCGCCCGGCGTGGTGGGGGCGGCCGCGGGCGCCGCGGCCGAGGCCGCGGGAGCGGCCGGCTGGGCGGTTGCCTCGGGCGCCGCGCCTGCGGCCCGCGCGGTGGTCGCGGCAAGGGGCGCGGCAGCCGGCGCTTCGCCGGTAACCTCGATCGATAGCAGGGCGGCGCCCACCGGCAGCGTGTCGCCTTCCCGCGCCAGGAGCTGCACGATGGTCCCCGCGTAGGCGGAGGGGAGCTCGACGTTGACCTTCTCGGTCTCGATCTCCACCAGCGGCTCGTCGAGCTTGACGTGGTCGCCGGGCTGCTTGAGCCAGCGGAGGACGGTGCCCTCCGTTACGCTCTCGCCGAGCTGAGGCATCTGGATGATCGTCGGCATCGCCAGTCTCTCCCTAGTAGGCCGCCAGCCTGCGCATCGCGGCGGCGACCTTCTCGGCGTCCACCATGTAGGCGCGCTCCAGGACGGGGTGAAACGGCACGGCGGCCACGTCCGGCCCGGCCAGTCGCATGATGGGCGCGTCCAGGTGGTCGAAGGCATGTTCGGCGATCAGGGCCGCAACCTCGCCGCCCACGCCGCCGGTGAGGTTGTCCTCGTGGACGATGAGCACCTTGCCGGTGCGCTTGGCAGCATCCAGGATCGCCTCGATGTCCAGCGGCCGGAGGGTGCGCAAGTCGAGCACGTGGACGCTGACCCCCTCGCTCGCCACCTGCTCGGCCGCCTGCAGCGCTTCGTGCAGCGCCAGGCCGTAGGAGATGACGGTGATGTCGTCGCCCTCGCGCGCGACGCGGGCCTTGCCAATCGGCACCACGTGCTCGCCGTCGGGGACCTCGCCCTTGATCAGACGGTAGGTGCGCTTGTGCTCGAAGAAGAGCACTGGGTCCGGGTCGCGGATGGCCGCGGCGAGCAAGCCCTTGACGTCGTCGGGCATAGCCGGCGCCACGACCTTGAGGCCCGGCTGGTGGTAGAAGATCTGCTCCATCGACTGGGAGTGGTAGAGGCCGCCGTGTACGCCGCCGCCGTAGGGTGCGCGGATCACCATCGGGCAGGTCCACTCGCCCAGGCTGCGGTAGCGCATGCGCGCGGCTTCGGAGAGGATCTGGTTCACCGCGGGCAGGATGAAGTCCGTGAACTGGATCTCGGCGACGGGCAGGAAGCCATCGAGCGATAGGCCGATGGCGACGCCGACGATGCTGGATTCCGCGAGGGGTGTGTCCATGATGCGCTCGGGACCGAAGGACTGCAGCAGACCCTCGGTGGCGCGGAAGACGCCGCCCTCCTCCACGTCTTCGCCGAGGACCATGACGCGCGGGTCGCGGGCCATCTCCTCTCGCAGGGTGTCGCGGACGGCCTCCAGAACTGACTTGACTGGCATCTCGCTTACTCCGCGCTAGGATTCGGCGTACTGGTGCTTGAACATGTCGCCGGGCTCGGGGTCCGGCTGCTGCTCGGCCCAGGCCACCGCCTCGGCGATCTCCTCGTCGATTCGCTGCCTGACCTTCTCCGCCTCCTCCCGCGTGAGGATCTTCTGCTCCAGTAGGTAGCGCTCGTAGCGGTCGACCGGGTCGCGTTTGGCCCACTCCTCCACTTCCTTGCGCGTGCGGTAGCGGCGGTCGTCGTCGTCCGACGAGTGGGGCACGATACGGTAGGTCTTCGCCTCGAGCAGCGTCGGACCGTGGCCGCGGCGCGCCTCGTCGATCGCCCAGTGGGCCGTCTGGTACACGGCGAGGAGATCGTTGCCGTCGACCGTGGCGCCCTTCATCCCATAGGCGGCCGCGCGGTCAGAGACGTTCTCGATCGCCATCTCCTTCCAGGTTGGCTCGGAGATGGCGTAGCCGTTGTTCTCGACCACGAAGATGACCGGCAGCTTGTGGATGGAGGCGAAGTTGAGCGCCTCATGGAAGTCCCCCTGGCTGGTGGAGCCCTCGCCCAGATAGGTGATGGCGATGGCGTCCTCACCGCGACGCTTGATCGCGAGCGCGACGCCGACCGCGTGGAGCGTCTGGGTAGCGACGGGGCTGGAACCGGAGACGATCTTCAGGCGCTTGTAGCTCCAGTGGCTCGGCATCTGGATCCCGCCGGACGCCGGGTCGGCCCGTTTGGCGAACAGGTTGAGGAACATCTCCCGCGGCGTCACGCCGAGGGTGAGGCAGGCGGCGTGGCTGCGGTAGTACGGGAAGACCCAGTCGACGCCGGCGCGCAGCGCCGCGGCGGTGCCGACCTGCGCCGCCTCGTGGCCCTGGCCGGAGATAACGAAGGCCGCGCGTCCCTGGCGCTGCAGGATGTAGCAGCGATCCTGCAGCCGGCGCGCGAGCACCATCTTGTAGTGCATGTCCAGGAGCTGGGCTTCGCTCAACCCATGATGCGCGGCAGCGCCCTCCGAGAGGCGCTGCTTTTCGGGAACCGTGGTCATGTGCGTTCCTCCTGTGGTTAGAGGCGCGTCGGCGAGCGCGAGGCGGCGGTCGCGGCCTCGCCCAGGGCTTCGGCCAGCGTCGGGTGGGGGTGTACGGACGCGGCCAGCTCCCAGACGGCCGCGTCGAGAAAGCGCGCCAGCGCGCCCTCGGCCACCAGCTCGGTAGCCTCTGGACCAACAACGTGAATGCCGAGCACGTCGCCGCGGTCGGCGTCGGCGACGACCTTGACGAACCCATCGACTTCGCCGCGGATGAGGGCGCGACCGTTGGCGCGGAAGTGCGCCCGTCCGGTGCGCACCGCCAGGCCGCGCTCCTTCGCCTGTTGCTCGGTCAGCCCGACGGAGCCCACCTGCGGGCGCGTGTACGTGCCGCGCGGCAGGCGTTCGAACGGCAGGAGCGGGGAGTCGTCGTTGCCGGCGATCGTCTCGGCGGCGAGTGTCCCCTCGGCGGCGGCGACGTGAGCGAGCTGGAGCCCGCCGTTGACGTCGCCCACGGCGTAAAGGTGCGGCACGCTGGTGCGCATCCGCTCGTCGACCACCACTACCCCGCGCTCGACCTTCAGCCCCAGCCGCGCCGCGTCGAAGCCGTCCAGGACGGCGTCACGCCCGACCGCCACGAGCAGGGACTCGGCGGTGAGCTGACGTTGCTCGCCGTCCTTCTCCACCACGCAGGCGAGGCCGCCCTCGGTCAGCTCGATTGACTCGGTCCGGAAGGCTGCGCCCGTGAGGACCTCGATCCCTCGTTTGCGGAAGGCCCGATCGACCACCTGGCTGCAGTCGGCGTCCTCCAGTGGCAGCACCCGCGGCAGCATCTCGACCAGGGTGACGCGCGATCCGTAGTCGGCCAGCAAGGAAGCGAACTCGGCGCCGACTGCGCCGGCGCCGAGCACGATGATGGAGCTCGGGACCCGGGTTATGCGCAACAGCGCGTCGCTGTCGAGAATGCGCGGGCTATCGACATCCAGCCTGGGGAGCATCTTCGGCCGCGAGCCCGTGGCGATGATCACGTCGCCCGCTTCGAGCTCTTGCACACCGTCCGCGCCCCGGACGGTCACCCGCGAGGGGGATTCCACGCGCGCGTCGCCAGAGAGCAGCGTGACCTTGTTCGTCTTGACGAGCGTCTCGACGCCCTTGCGGAGCTGGCCGACGACCTCGTCCATGCGTGCACGCACGCGGTCGAAGTCGAGCCCGACGTCGCCGACGCTGACGCCGAGGTCGGCAGCGTGGCGGGCGCGGGCGAGCAGGTCCGCTGTCTCGATCAGGACCTTGGTGGGGATGCAGCCGCGGTTGAGGCAGGTGCCGCCGAGGCGGTCGCGTTCGATCAGGGCGACAGACTTACCAAGCTGTGCGGTCCGGACGGCGGCGGTGAATCCCCCCCAGCCGCCGCCGACGACGACCACATCGTACCGGTCCATGAGCCTCCGCCGACGCACACGTCGGAGCGGGTCAGCGCCGAAGCCGGTCGCGGCCCCTGCTAGTTAGCTTCAGTTTGCGCCACAGCCGGACGCGGCGCAAGCTTCTGCAGGCGTCGGCGGAGCCAGGCGAGCACGGCCAGCGAGATGGCGGTGGGGATGATCGCGCAGGCGATGGTGACCGGCGAGGGGTGGAAGAAGTGCGCGCCGAGCGAGCCGCTGCGGGCGGCGATCAGCGCGATGACCGAGGTGATGGCGGCGGTGTGCAGCGCGGTGAGCGCGAGGCTCGGCCAGAACGGCACGTCGAGGGCGCCGGCGGCCAGGAAG
This sequence comes from Chloroflexota bacterium, assembly GCA_021787985.1. Taxonomy (GTDB): domain Bacteria; phylum Chloroflexota; class Dehalococcoidia; order DSGV01; family DSGV01; genus JAJYLG01. Next base: position 143 of record JAJYLG010000102.1, on the reverse strand, counting down.
ACCGGGATGCGCAGCCCGGGGATGTAGCGCGCCACCACGACCGAGGCCGGACCGAGGCGGTGAATGAGCTTGGATGCGCGCTCGCCCAGCGCCTCGGACGTGTGCGGCGGCGCGAAGCGGTCGCCCAGGTAGTAGATGAGGGT
>JAJYLG010000101.1 GCA_021787985.1 Chloroflexota bacterium | reverse complement strand
CAAGACGTACGCGGTTCAAACAAGTACAGAGGTACTTAGACGCTGCATCCTTATGACCACCGACCCCGGCGACCTCGTGCTCGACCCGACGTGCGGCAGCGGCACGACGGCCTACGTCGCCGAGCAGTGGGGGCGGCGCTGGATCACGGTGGATACGAGCCGCGTGGCGCTGGCGCTCGCCCGCACGCGCCTGATGTCGGCGCGCTTCCCGTACTACCTGCTCAGCGACTCGCTCGAGGGCGTGAAGAAGGAGGCCGAGATCGCCGGAGCCGTAGGGGCGCATGGCCATACGCCCCTACAACACGACATCAAGAAGGGATTCGTCTACAAGCGCGTCCCGCACGTCAAGCTCAAGAGCATCGCCAACAACGAGGAGATCGACGAGATCCACGCGCGCTGGCAGGAACAGCTCGAGCCGCTGCGTGCGCGGCTCAACACGCTGCTGAAGCAGTCGTGGGAGGAGTGGCAGCTCCCGCGCGACGCCGGCTCGTCGTGGCCGCAGCAGGCGCGCGATGTGCACGCCGAGTGGTGGACCCTGCGGCGCCAGCGCCAAGCCGAGATCGACGCATCGATCGCGCGCCATGCCGAGACGGAGCTGCTCGTCGACCAGCCCTACGAGGACGCGAAGCGCATCCGCGTCGCCGGCCCGTTCACCGTCGAGAGCCTCTCCCCACACCGGCTGCTCGACGAGCGGGAGGACGCGGGCGCGCCAGCCGCGGACGGCGCCGAGACTGGGAAGTTCGAAGCGATGATCATCGAGAACCTGCGCAAGGCGGGCGTGCAGAACGCGCGCAGCAGGGACGACCGGCTGCGCGTCGACACGCTGGAGCCGTACGCGGGCGCCTGGCTGCAGGCGGGGGGCACCTACACGGAGAAGGACGGCCGCAGCCGGCGCGTCGCCGTGTCGATCGGCGGCGAGCATAGCACGGTCGGCTCGGAGCAGGTGCGCGAGGCGGCGAAGGAGGCGATGCGCGGCGCCGGCTTCGACCTGCTCGTCGTCTGCGGCTTCGCCTTCGACGCCCACGCCGGCGAGACGGCGGGCGAGTTCTCCCCGGCGCCGCCGGACGACCGCGCGCGCTTCCTGGGCGAGGAGCGCGTGCAGTTCGGCAAGCTGCCGGTGCTGCTGGCGCGCATGAACCCGGACCTGCAGATCGGCGACGAGTTGCTGAAGAAGACGGGCGCCGGCAACCTCTTCATGGTCTTCGGCGAGCCGGACATCCAGATCACGCGCGACTGGGAGGGCAAGGTCGTCGTCGAGATCCACGGGCTCGATGTCTACGACCCGACAACCGGGCAGGTGCGCTCCAGCTCGACGGACGACATCGCCTGCTGGTTCATCGACACGGACTACAACGAGGAGAGCTTCTTCGTCCGCCACGCCTACTTCACCGGCGCCGACGAGCCGTACGAGAAGCTGAAGCGCGCCCTGCGTGCGGAGGTCGACGAGGCTGCCTGGTCAGCGCTGTACTCGACCCGCAGCTACCCCTTCGACCCGCCATCGACGGGCAGGATCGCCGTGAAGGTGATCAACCATTACGGCGACGAAGTGCTGAAAGTCTACGAAGTGTCGCGCCGTCAGGCGTGACGGCCACGCGTGACGCCGCCCAGCGCCCCCGCTCCTATCGCGCCGGAGTCCCGGTCGCGGCGGGCGTCCCCGTTATCGCGGGCGTGCCGGCCACGGGTACGCCGGTCACCGCACGACTCGTGGGCCTGTTGGTCAGTCTCGCCCGCGCCATGGGGCGATCATCGTGCCGGAGCGCCGGGCGGACTCTCAATCCGGCGGTCGCGTCCGGCCCCTCATGCTGCCCCGACCATCACGGAGAGAGCAGGCGACACATCAGAGAAGCTCATGGGCCGAAGCCAGGGCCGCCGTCGAGCGCGCAGGTTCGTCACGCAACGTTGTTCGCTAAGACAAGACAAGCACGCCGTCTGCGGCGCCTGCGCGCTAGGCTCGCGCTAGGCTCGCGCTAGGCTCGCGCTAGGCTACTGTGAGCTCAGGCGCCTGACCGTAGGTGCACGCCTGCCCGCGCTGCGGCTGAAACACGACGAGCCGTCCCTCCCCCGTAGTCGTGGCACTCCAGGGAGGCAGGCTGGGGCGCCCTGCTGTCGTGCCGTGTAGGTAGGCTCGAACGGCCTCACGCGCGACGTGCGACAAAGTTACCTGCCGTTCGGCTGCGATTGCGAATAGCTTGTCTGCTTCGTCCGGCGAGAGACGCACGGAAACAACCACACCAGGACGCGCTCGGCGTTCCACCTTCACCGGCTCGTCACCCAGCTCCAGCTCGCTTCTGTTCACGTCGTCACCTCTTTCTTGGGGGAGCCATCCGACTAGCGACCGCCTGCTCGACGGTATCGGATCTCTTCTCCATTCTCTGCATCCCACGCGGTGGCTGGTCGCCAGACCCCCTCGTCGTGCGCCCGCGCGAGCGGTACCACCAGTAGTCGCCCGCCATTCGCGCGCCCAATCATTACAAGGTCCGCCTGGTGCCCCCGCTTGTTACGGAAGAAGCGCGGGGCATTCGCCAGGACTTCAGCCACTTCGCGTGCGGTCACCCGGTGGTAGGCCATTTCGCCCTCGTTCCACTCGTCGAACTCCAAGTCGAGAACTCGAGGCGCCACGGCATCCTCCGCCCACGGGTTCGCTGTCCCATTGTAGCGGATGTAGACTTGGTATACGATGTCTACAGCGCCCGTGGCCCGCTCACAGGAGGGAGTGCGAAGCATGGACAGTCCGCGCGTCGAATTCGCGCTGCTTGCCGACCGGGCTGAGGCCGTCAACGGCAAGCTGTACGTGCTGGGCGGGGCTTGGGACCGGATCACCGTCCAGGACTTCTCGCAGCCGGTGGTCATATCATTCGCCGTCAGCATCATCGTGCCGTGGAACGCCTGCAACGAGGAACACACGCTCTCCGTCAAGCTCTTGGACGACGACGGCCAACCTGCGGGGGCCGAGGTGGAGGGAGCTTTCAACGCAGGTCGACCGCCCTCGCTCGCACGCGGAGAGGAACAACGCGTCTTGATCGCCGTCCCGGCGATGCCGGTGCAACTGCCACGGGCCGGCGGCTACTTAGTGCTTGTAGGCATCGATGGCGCGGAGCAAATGCGCGTCCGCTTCAGGGCGACTCCGCCAGGCCAGGTAGTGGCGCAGGGTACCCCGCCTTCATAGCACCGGGCCATCACGCGCCTCGCCGATCGAGCGCGTTCGCGTCGAGATCGCCCAACGGCTCTTGGCCGACGACGGTCTCCGCACGGTCTTCGAGGAGGTGGGGCGCCTTGGGGCTCGCGTGCTGCTTCGGACGGCGCCGCGAGGGGAGGCCAGCGATCCGCCCCCTGACGGACCCGGCGACACGGGACCGCCCGAAGCTGCAGTAGACAGCTCTCGGACGGACGAAGTCTCTTTACCACGGCCACCAGAGCTGCTCAGTCGCGCCCAGCGCCCCCGCTCCTATCGCGCCGGAGTCCCGGTCGCGGCGGGCGTCCCCGTTATCGCGGGCGTGCCGGTCGGTGCGGCGATCGTTCCCGAGAGGCTCGGCGCCGTCCCGGTGGCCGCCGGCGAGGCCGTCGCGGTCGGCGTCGCTCGGACGATCGTCGTGTTGTTGACCGCCCGCAGGAGCAGGACCAGCAGCACGACCGCCACGATCGTGGTGCCGACAAACCCCAGGGTGTACTTCACGGTGCTGCCTCCGGCTCCGGTAGATAGGGCCGGCCGCGGGTCGCCAGCCCGATGATGCGGTATGCGAGCTTGGCCGCCGCCTGCGCGGCGGCCGGCGGCCCCAGCTCCGGCGCGAGCTCCACCACGTCGAAGCCGACGATCCGCCGTCGCGCGGCCACCGCCTCCAGCAACGACGCGACGTCTCGCCAGCTCAGCCCACCCGGCTCGGGCGTGCCCACCGCCGGCAGCGCTGCCGAGTCGATCACGTCCAGGTCCACGCTCACGTAGACGTCCGGTCCGAGCGCGGCGCAGATCTCGTCCGCGGCTTGCGCCGGCCGCGGGAAGCGCGCCGCCGGGAAGGCCGGCACGCCCAGCGCGCGGAGCTCCGTGTACTCCTCCCGCTCGGCCGAGCGCAGGCCCACATGCACCGGCCGCGCGCCGGCCTCGACCATCCGCCGCAGCGCGCAGGCGTGATTGTACGGCGTGTCCAGGTACGAAGCGCGGAAGTCCGCGTGCGCATCCAGATACAGCACCGAGAGCCGCGGCCCGGCGGACGCGCCCTCCTGGCGGGCGAGATGCGCCAGCACGGGACCGATGGCGATGCTGTGCTCGCCGCCGAGCACGCCGACCAGCTTTCCCCGGTCGAGCCACTCGCCCACCAGGTCCCGCACGCGCAAGACCATGGCCTCCGGGCTGCCGAGGTGCGGCGCCACCTCCGGCAGCGTGGCGATGCCCCGCCGGTAGGGCTCGTCCTCGACCTCCAGGTCGAACAGCTCCATGTCTGCCGACGCGTCGACCATCGCCTGCGGCCCAAAGCGGGCGCCGGGGTGTGCGGTGGTGGTGGAGTCGTACGGCACGGGCAGCAGCACCGTCGTGGCGGTCGCCGGGTCGGCGTAGTACGGCTCCAGCCAGCCGAAGTTCCGCGGCGGATAGAAGCGCGGATCGCTCATCGCGGCAGCCTCACGCGCCGGCGCAACCACGGCGCCCAGCCGAGCACCGCCAGGTGCACGCCGAGCGGGCCGAGCAAGCTGCGCAGCGCGTACGCCGGTACCAAGCCGAGCGCCACCGGCAACCGCGCGCCCATCATGCGGACGAGCCAGCGCGTGCGCCGGCGCGGACCGGCCACACGCTCCGCCGGCCCAAGCTGTTGCGGTAGGAGCCAGAGCATCCACACCCCCAGGGAGAAGGGCAGCGCCGGCCATCCCCACTGTCGCGCCGCCCCGATGCAGAGCACTCCCCGGAACATCAGCTCCTCCACCAGCAGCCCGGCCACCGGGCCGAGGAGCAGGTAGCCCGCGCCGTCCTCATTCTCTCGGCCGGCGACCATGACGCCCAGCCCACCGACGAGCACTCCCACCGCGAGGAGCGCCAGCGACGGCAGCCAGTGCGCCTCGACCAATCCGGCGTCCGCCCGGCCCATCCCGGCCGCCCGCGCCCATGCGAGCACTGCAACCACGCGCGCCACCAGGAGCACCGCGCGGGCGCGCCACCACGTGCCCCACGGCGCGCGGACGCGGTCGAGCTGCGCCCGGAAGGCGGCCATCGCCCGGGTCCGCCAGACGAGCCACTCGACCGCCAGCACCGTCGCCGCCGCCAGCACCAGCGCCGCCGAGGGGCTCATCGACTCCTAGGCGCCGGGCATCGCCGCGAAATCGAACCGCGGCGGCTGTCGTGCGGCGATCACGTCCGCCGCTCGCTCCGCCACGGCGGACACGATCAGCGGCAATGCCACCGTGGTCTCGGAGTAGAGCGTCACCGTGCGTGCCTCGGGCGCGATCTTCCGCCACGAGATCGCCTCATCGAAGGTGCAGCCCGAGAGCCCGCCCCACTGTGGCTGGTCCATGGTGATCTGGATTCCATACTTGTGGCCCGGCAGCTCGCGGTTGAAGATGTACGCCGTCACCTCGGTCTGCTGCACGAAATTCTTCGGTGTGCCTCCACCCAGGTAGATGACACCCGTGCTCTCCGAGCTGGCGGCGATCCAGGACGTTTCCATCACGTCACCGATGATGTCGAACAGCACGCGCTGCCCGCTTCGGGTGCGCGCCGCCGCGATGGCGATCCCGTGCACGCTGTCACCCAGCGCGGGACAGTAGATCGGCACGCCGTGCTTGGCCGCGGCCGTCAGGATGCCCTCGCGCTTCGCCAGCGGCTGCAACGCCTCGCCGATCAAGCGGAAGTACTCGCGGGTGTGGTAGGGCCGGTCCGGCTCGAGCGTCAGGGCGAACTCCGTGACCCAGCGCTCGCCCTGAAAGAAGTCGGTCTCGGGTGCCAGCACATCGAAGAAGCGGTTGATGCGCAACCGCCCGAGCTCGACGTCGTCGTCCTCGGGGCTGCCCTGCCAATGAGGAAAGCCCATCGTCTCGTAGAGGTCATGGTAGAGGTTGGCCCCGGTCGAGACGATGACGTCGACCATGCGGTGCTCGATCAGGTAAACGATGATCTCGCGCATCCCGGCGGGCACCAGCGCCCCGGCCAGGCCGAGCATGATCGTCGTCCGGTCGGCCAGCATGCGGCACCAGATGTCGGCCGCCAGGGCAAGGTTGCGGGCCTGGAACGAAGTGTGACCCATGCGCCGAACGATCTCGTCGGCGCCGGCGCCCGGTCGGATCTCGAACGGGACGACGTGCCGGTGGAGGTACTCGTTCACCGCGGGAGTTCGCTCGCCGCCACCATCTGTCGTTCGGCCTGGGCGAGCGGGACGGCGGCTGCGACCTCGTGCGGGAACTCCAGCCCCCGCTCGAGCACGCGGGTCCGCACGTCGTCGCACCCGAAAAAGCGGCCCACGTCGCCCACGCTGCGCGAGGCGTCGAACCCTTTGCATGAGAAGATGTCGACCCACACGTAGCGGTGCTCCGGGAACGTGTGGATGCTGATGTGCGATTCCGCGATAAGGACGAAGCCAGAGACTCCCCAGTCTTCCGGCTTGCTGCCCACGTAGCGGAGCACGTGCGGCTCGCTGATCTTGGTCATCCCGATCTCGGCCGGGTAGCGGTCCAGGATCCCCCGGACCAGGGCCTCGTCGGCGAGCAACTGCGGGTCACCCCCATACCCATCGATGGTCAGGTGCATCAGCCCCTCCGGCGCGTCGATGTCTCGCGGGTCTCCTGCTGCGGGACGTCAAAAGAGCCGTCCGACACCCGTGCGAGTGATCGGTCGGCCTGCATGTCTTGTCGCGTGAGGGTCGCCGCTTCCGACGATGCGGTCCGCATTTCGCGGACACAGCGCATAGACTAGCACCCGCCGCCCCGCGGTGCAATCCGCGATTCCCGGACCGGGCGGCCGCCCTGCTAGCTCTTCGCCGCGTGCGGCTCGACCACCACCTTCAGCGCCTTGCCTCCGCCTTTCACCAGCGCCACCGCCTCCGCGGTGCGCTCCAGCGGCAGGCGATGCGTCACCAGATCGGAGACCTGCACGTGCCCCGTTGCCAGCAGGTGCAGCGCCGTGCGGGTGTCCCGCGGCGCCGCGCTGTACGTGTGCTGGACCTCCACCTCGGCGAAGAACGGATCCGGCCCCGACAGCCGCATCTCCTCGCCCGGGTGCAGCGGCGCGAAGAGCTGCAACGTGCCCCCCCGCGCCACCAGCCGCAGCCCCAGCTCGACGGCGGCCGCGGCACCCGCGCAGACGATGACCACGTCGGCGAGACGCCCTCCGGTCGCGTCGCGTAGCGCGTCGGCGGCGGCATCCTCGGCGTGCACCGCGGTCAGCCCGAGCTCGCGCGCGGCGCGCAGCCGGTCCTCGTTCACGTCGAGCGCGACCACGGCGCCCGCATGGCTCGCGCGCGCCAGCCGGGCGTTGAGGATCCCGTTCACGCCCGCTCCGACCACGGCGACCGAGTCACCCGGGCGCAGGTGCGCCTTTCGCTGGCCACGCACCGCACAGGCCAGGGGCTCGACGAATGTGGCGGCGCCGTCATCCAGGTCATCGGGCAGGGGGAGGGCGTCGGCGCGCGCGTTCTCGGCGGGCACGACGAGATGCTCGGCCAGCCCGCCCGGATGGAGCCGCGTCTGGCGGAATCGGAGGCACAGCGTCTCCCGCCCGCGCAGGCAGTCATGACAGGTCATGCACGGCACGTGGTGATGCACAAACGCACGCTGGCCCGGGTGCAGCGACGCGCCCGGCCCGGTGGCCAGCACCGTCGCGGCCACCTCGTGGCCGAGCACGATCGGGGCGCGCGGCGCCATGTACCAGTCCATGACGTCCGAGCCGCAGATCCCGCATGCGTCCACACGCACGAGCACATCGCCCGGCCCGAGATCGGGCAGCGGCAGCTCCTCCAGCCGGATGTCGCCCGGCCCGTGGTACACGGCAGCGCGCGTCGAACGCATGGCGCACCTCCCGACCCAGTGTAGAGGGCACACCGTTCGCCGCTCGACCGCCGCACAGCCTAGCAGGGTGTTGAAGAATCTGTTTCGACCATCCCCCCACCCCCTTCCTGGCCAGGAAGGGGGCACGTTTCGTATCTGGGGGGACACCCCCAGGCCCCCGGCAGAGGGGTCAGACCCCTCTGGACT
>JAJYLG010000100.1 GCA_021787985.1 Chloroflexota bacterium | reverse complement strand
GCGGCGCCCTGGCGCGGGCCCGGCGCATCGTGGTCGCCTCCGCGCAGTACGCCGCCGCCTCCCGGGAGCTGGCCGGCTTCGAGGACAAGTTGCGCGTGATTCCCTACGGCATCGAGGGGACGCGATTCGAGCCGAGGGCGGCGACCCTGGCGCGCGCCTCGGAGCTCCGCGCGGCATGGGGGGCCGCGGGCCGGCCGGTGGTGCTCGCCGTCGGCCGGCTGGTGGGCTACAAGGGGTTCGACGTGCTGCTCCAGGCGGCTCGCGGCCTGGACGCGGCGGTGGTTGTGGTGGGGAGTGGGCCGCTGGCCGGCGCGCTGAAGGCGGCGGCGCCTCCCAACGTGGTGCTCGCGGGGCGCGTGAGCGACGACGACCTGCCGGCATACTACCACGCGTGCGACGTGTTTGCGCTGCCGTCGGTCACCATGGCCGAGGCTTTCGGCGTGGTGCTGCTCGAGGCGATGGCCGTCGGGAAGCCGCTGGTGACGACGGCGCTGCCGACCGGAGTGACCGCCGTGAACCGCGAGGGGGAGACAGGCTTGGTCGTCCCGCCCGGCGACGCCGGGGCGCTCCGGGAGGTGCTGCGCTCGCTCACGGGCGACGCCGCACGCCGCACCGCGCTGGGCGCCGCCGCCCGCCGGGTGTTCGAGGCCGAGTACACGGCCGGCCTGATGGCCGAGCGCTATGTCACGGTGTACCGGGAGGCGCTGGGCTAGGGAGGTGGCGCCGGAGGACGCAGCTGAGCAGGCGGGGGCGGACGGTGGGTCCGATGGGTGGAGCGCCGCCCCGAAACTCAGGCGGGATGCCGCACTTCCAGTGCGCAGATCGTTGCGCGATTGGCCGGCGCCCGCGCACCCGTGGCGCGGTGCCTTGCCCGCACGGGCGCCGGCATGGATTATTGCCTTCGCCATGCGCCCTCGGTGCATCGTCGCCGCCAACGCCGTTCCCCGCCTCGGCGGCCAGGGGGCCAATCTCTATTATGCCGTCGCGGCCCTGCGCGAGGCGTTCGACCTGACGCTCTACGCGCGCGGCCCCGCTGATGGGATCCCCTTGCATGCGGTGCCGGACTCGCGTCTGGCGCGCACGGTGCAGGCGATCCGTGTCGTACGGCGGCTTCGGGATTGGCAGGTGCTCGCGTCCGAGACACACTTCGATCGCTATGTCGCGGCACGGCTCGAGCCTGTCGCGCTGTTTCACGGGGCCGGCAGTCAGTGTCTCCGCAGCCTGGAGGTGGCGCGGACCCTCGGGTGCCGCACCTTGTTGGACGTTGTGACCCCGCACGCTGACGTGTACGCGGAGCTGGCTCGGCCCGAGTGCGCACGGTTTGGGGTGCGCTTTCCGCTCCATCCCCGGCTGCTGAGCCGGATGCGGCTCGAGTACGAGCGGGCCGATGCCATCCGCGTCATGTCGGACTTGGCGAGAAGGAGCTTCGTTGAGCGGGGGGTCGCGCCCGAGCGCGTCTTCGTGTTGAGCCCGCCGGTGGACTTGGCGGAGTTCCCGGTGGCCAAGTTCGCTCACCCGGTTTTCCGAGTGAGCTTCGTGGGCCACCTCGAGCCATGGAAGGGCTTCCGGTATCTGCTCGAAGCGTTCGGCCGGCTCCCCCTCAGGGACGCCGAGCTGGTGCTGTGGGGCGGCTCTGGCTCTCGCCGGGTGAGCCAGTACCTCGCGCGATCCCTGGCGGCCGATCGTCGCATCTCCGTGCGGACCGTGGACGTGCGCCTGTACGGGTACGGCCGGGTGTACGGGACCTCGAGCGTCCTGGTGCATCCGTCGCTGACGGACGGGTACGCCTTCGTCGTGGCCGAGGCGATGGCGTCGGGAATCCCGGTGATCGTCACGGACCAGACCGGCGCGGCGGCGAACGTGCGCGACGGTGAGAATGGCTATATCGTGCCCGCGGGCGATGCCCCGGCGATTCTGGATCGTCTCGAGCACCTGGCGGGTCGTCCGGCCCTGGTGCGTGAGATGGGGGCTGCTGCCCGGGCCACGATGGCCAAGCAGACCCTCGCCGGTTTCCGCGCCGGGTACGCCAGCGTGCTCCAGCGGCTGATCGGCTGAGATGGCGCAGCCGCTCGTCGCCATCGTGGGGTTGAGCCCCTACCGTCCGGGACGAGGCTGGAGGCCGAGTGCACGGCCAGTCTCATGAGGAAGGGCTATCTCGCGGTGCACCGGATGGTGCTGGCCTGATGAGCCCGGTCGCCCCATCCGGCGGCCCGCCGCCGGGCCTGCCCGCGCTCACGGTGGTGGTGCTCAACTACCGCGACGCGGCCGCCACGCTGCGGTGCGTGGATTCCGTTCTGTCGTCCGACTACGCCGGCGCGCTGCGCCTGCTGGTGGTGGACAACGGGTCCGCGGACGGATCGCGCGAGCGGCTGGAGGCGTTCGCGGCCCGGGCCGGCGGGAGCGCCGACCCGGCCGCGGGCGTGGAGCCGGCCGGCTCCGGGACCGGCCGTCCGGTGCGCGTCGTGGCCAGTCCGCGGAACCTGGGCTTCGCCGGCGGCGTGAATCTGGCGTGGACGCAGGTGGAGACCGAGTTCGTCTGCCTGCTCAACAACGACGCGGCGCTGCACCCGGACTGCCCGCGCCGCCTGGCGGTGACGCTGCGCGACCGGTCGGACCTGGGCGCCGTGTGGCCCTACGACGCCCCGATGTCGTGGCACGCGTCACGGCGCGTCCCCGATCCGGCGGACGTGGCGCGGCTCAGGAACGGCACCTCCTCGGTCACGGGGACCAACATCTGGCTGCCCCTCCTCCGGGACTACCGCGAGTGCTTCACTCCGTCGGGGGTGTGCCTGATGGTGCGGCGCGCGCAGATCGAGCGGCCCTTTCCCGGCGAGTACTTCGCGTACTACGAGGACGTCTACCTGGGCTGGCGGCTGCGGCTGCGCGGCCTCGGCGTGGAACGCGTCCCGGAGGCGGTGGTCTACCACGAGGGATCGGCGGCGTCGCGCCACGACGCGGCGCTGCGGCCGGTTCTCGCGTTCCACGCGGAGAAGAACCGGCTGGCCAACCTGCTGATCTTCTACGAGCGGCGGACCCTGCTGCGGTTGGCCCCGCTGCTGCTGCTGGATGAGGCGAAGCGCTGCGCCGGGGCGCTGGCGCGGCTGCGGCCCCCTGCGGTGGCCCGCGCGCTGGGGACGCTCGCCCGGGCCCGGTGGTGGCTGCTGCGGCGGCGCCGCTGGATCGCGGAGGAGCGGCGCGCCGTACAGGCCGGGCGTGTGGCGCCCGACCGCGACATCCTGCCGCTGATGAGCGGGCGGCTCACGCCGGGCCAAGGGCCCACGGGGCGGACGCTGAACGTGCTGAGCCTGGGCTACTGCCGGCTGGCGGGGTTGCTGGTGGTGGAGCTTTCCGGCCAGTCCAGGAGCCCGATGCCGTAGCCGTCCTGCCCCGGGTCCTCGATGAACTCGGTCGCGCCGCCGGGGTAGCGTCCCTTCAATTCCTCCCAGAACCGGGGCACCCCTCCGGCCCAGTTGCCCGTCGGCTTCCCGAACCGCTGGCCGTGGTCGAGCACGATGTCGTGGAACGCGATCAGGCCCCCGCGGCGCACCAGGGGGCTGTAGATCGCGAAGTCGGCGCTGACGCCTTCGTAGTGGTGGTCGCCGTCGATGAAGAGAAAGTCCAGCGGGCGCCCCCCGAACGCGTCCTGCAGCGCCGCGCGGATGCGCGGGTCGGTGGAGCTGCCCTGCAGGCACCGCACCGTCTGGCCGGGGCCCGCGAACCGCCGCAGCGCCGCCTTGCGCGCGGCGTCGAACGCCTGGTCCACGTACACCACAGTGGCGCCCGGCGCGGCCGCGCGGGCGAGGAGGAAGGACGTGCCGCCGAGGGCGCTGCCGATCTCGCACACCGTCGCCGGTCGTGCGCGCCGCATGGTCTCCAGCAACCCGGTAATCTCGCCTCGCTTCTGGATGGCGAGGAACGACGGGAATCGCTCCAGCGCGTCCAGCCATCTGGACGGCTCGCCGACCCCGGCGGACGCGCGCATCAGGCGGGCGGCCTCGCGCCGCAGGCGCAGCCAGCGGTAGATCAGCCGCAGCGGCGCCGGCGCGCGCTGGCGCAGGGTCACGGGCGCCGCCTCGCCACCCGGCGCAGCAGCCCCCAGAACACGCCGGTCTGATAGACGCCGTCGTACACGGCGAGCGCCGGGCGGCTCCGGCGCCCCGCCGCGCGCAGGGCCCGCACCAGGACCGCTGGCGGCGCGTAGCGGCCCAGCGCGCGCCCGCCGTGCAGCACCAAGATGGAATGGGCCGCCCACGCGCCGGCGGCGAACACTTCCCGGAGCGTCTCCGGGTTGTAGTGCGCGCAGCGCGCCTCCGGCACCCAGCGCGCCCGGACGCCCAGCTTCGGGGCGAGCGTCTGGTCGTCGAGGTAGCCGATGTCGTCGAAGCCGCCGACCCGGCGGAAGTCGGCCGCGCGCACCGCCCGGAACACCACGCTGCCCGCAGCCAGCTCGGCCGGTGTCAGGGCGAGCCGCCGGTCGGGGGGCAGGCCGGCGTTCACCTGGTAGCACGCCGCCCAGCGGTTGGCGGGGTTGGCCACCCGCTCGGTGGCGTGGCCGGTCCCGATGCACTCCCCGGCGAAGATGGGAGCGACCAGCCGCTCGACGTAGTCGGGCTCCAGGACCAGGTCGCCGTCCACGAACACCAGCGCGTCGCCGCCGGCCACGGCGGCCGCGCGGTTGACGGCCGGCGCCTTGCCGCGGTGGGGCTGGCGGATGAGGCGCACGCCGCGAAAGCCGCGCACCACGTCGGCCGTGTGGTCGGTGGAGCCGTCGTCCACGACGATGATCTCGAGCGGGCTCCAGGTTTGCGCGCCCAGGCTCCGCAGGCACTCGGCGATGTGCCGCTCCTCGTTGCGAGCGGCCACGATGACCGTGGCCGGCGGACGTCCCCCCGCCATCGCCGCTGCGCCGGTCGCCGTCACCGCCCCACGTCCACGCGGAACCAGCTCAGCCGCGCGAGCGGCGGCGCGACCGTCTCGATGGCCCGCACCACGAAAGCGCGTAGCGGGGGCCGCAGGGCCAGACGGTGCATGACCAGCACGTACAGACCCGCCAGCGCCGCGCCCGCCGCAGCCAGCGTGAAGACGTTGCCGGGGGTCCAGGCCAGGGTGAGGGCGGCGGCCACCACGAGCGGGCCGGCCAGGCGCGCGAGCCAGGGGAGCAGCGGAGCCACCACGGCGCCGACGCCGGTGCCGACCTCCCGCGCCACCACCCGCAGCGTGAGCGGCAGGGTCACCAGCACCGCCCCGGCCAGCGCGCCCAGCGCGCCCCCCGCGATTCCGACGCGCGGCACGAGCAGCAGCGTGACCCCGGCGGCGACGACGCCCTCCCCGATGCCGATCAGCGCCGTGGCGCGCTCGCGCCCGAACGAGTAGGCCGTATAGACGAGCGTCGTGCCCCAGTGACGCAACACCATGAGCGCCACGAACAGCACGGTGAGGGCCTGGCCGCCGAACTGCGCCGGGCCCACCCACCAGCGCACGAAGGCGTGGTTGAGCGCGAGCACGACCACGGCCGCGAGACCGCTGGCCAGCAACACGCCCTGGGTCAGCGCCCCCGTCACCTCCGCCAGCCGCTCCCGCGGCTCGCGGACACGCATCTCGCTCAGGCCGGGCCCGGCGGTGTGCGCGATGGTGTACGGCAGGTTGGCGGCGACCGCCGCCAGCTTGCCGGTCAGGACGTACGGCACCACGCGCGCCGGCCCCAGCGCCGCCGCGATGATCAGCACGTCGGCGCCGTTGATCAGCAGCATGGTCACCTGGCTGAGGCTCACCCACAGCGACTTCGCCAGGTACGCGCTGGCCGCCGGCCAGGTCAGGCGGGCGCTGCCCCGCGGCAGGGCGCCCGGGTGGCGCGCCCGCAGCCGCAGCCAGCACGCGGCCGGCGGCGCGAGCTGCGTCACCGCCCATCCCGCTGCCAGCGCGAGCAGGCCCCAGCCCAGCAGCAGCAGCGCGACCGACGCCGCCATCCCCGCGGCCCACGCCCCGAGCTGAACCCAGCCCAGGAACGCGAGGTCCTGGAGTCCCTGCAGCGTGGCGGCGAAGATCCGCAACGGGAATCCGGCTACATAGGCGGCCAGGATCACGCTGACTGCGGGAAGCAGGCCGTCCCACCGGTGCGCCACGAGCGCGCCGGCGCCCACGGCCAGGAGCACCAGCACGGGAGTCTGACACAGCACCAGCTGCGAGGCGTCGCCCACCAGCGCGGCCACGGCGGAGCGGCCGCCCGGCCCCGGCTCGCGGCCGGACGCGAACGCGGCTTCCCGCGGCAGGAGCGCCACCACCCCCAGGTCCAGCAGGCCGAGGTAGGCCACGATCTGGAGGCCCACCAGCCACAGCCCGTATTCGTGCTGGCCCAGCAGCCCCAGGGCGAAGCGCGTGAACCATAGGCCCACCAGGAGCGCCGCGGCCTGGTTTAGGAGGCCGAGGCCCGCGCCGCCTAGGAAGCGGCGGGTGCGGAACGAGCCCTCAGCTCTCGCGCCTGAGGACAATCAGCCCGTTCCAGAACGTGGGGTGGCCGTTGCCGGCGGTGCGCCGGTCCAGAAGGATGCGGTAGCGTCCCGGCCGCGCGGCGACGAAGTCCAGCGTGGCGCGGCGGGGCTCGGGCAGGTTGGTGTCGTCCACGATGACGACGCAGCCGGGCGCGAAATGCGGCTCCGCCGTCTCGAGCCCCCTCAACTGGTTGTCGTACCCGTGCTCGCCGTCGTAGAGATACACGCCGATGGGGCCTTCGTGCCGGTCGGCGAAGTAGGCGCGGTAGTTCATCTCCTGGAAGGCGTGCGGGGCGGCGCGCCGGCGCTCGAACCGCGCGAGGAACGCCGCGCGCGGCCCGCCGAACTCGGAGAAGTCGTCCACGCCGACGCAGCGGCGGCCGTCGTTCCCGGCCATGCCGGCCAGCAGGGTGAAGCCGTGCCACACGCCCACGTTGACGAACGCCTGCTCGGCCGGCATCAGCGCCACGGCGCGGTTGAGGATGGCCGCGACGGCGAAGCTGGACATCCTCGGGATCAGGCACAGCGGCCGGAGCAGCCGGCGCAGCCGCAGCCGCTGGGCCGGGAGGCGGGTGATCAGCAGGTCCAGCGGGCAGCGCGCCCGATCGAGCCGGAGGCGCCAGGCCGCCTGCCGGGCGGTCAGCGTGTGGTCGGGCTGGAGCCACCGGAAGGCGATGCCGGCGGCGAACTGCTCGAACGCGTCGGCGCCGCGGCCGGCGTGATCGCCGGGCGTCATCTCAAACGCGTCGGCACCGTGCCCGGCGTGATCCTCCGGCGTCATCGCCCCCCCCCGCCGCCCGGCGACGGGGCGGGGGCGGCGAGCCTCGCCCGGTCCGCACTGCCCCCGAGGCCCGGGACGCTCAGTAGGTGGGCGCCGGCCAGCACGCCCACGAAGCCCGCGTGCCGCGCGGTGAGCAGCGCGCGGCGCGCGCGCGCGCCCAGGCTCCGCCCCGGTGAAGCTTCGGGCACGATCGTCAACGCCCGGTCCAGCACGCCGTCCCAGCCACCGAACCGCCGCGCCCGGTCCAGGGTCGCGCCCCAGGCGATGGCTTCCGACGCGCGCTCGGCGCGCCAGCGGCGCCGCCCGATGGCGTCGCGCCACGCGGCCAGGCGCAGGTACCGCGGCTGGGGCGACGGCGCGAGCGCCGCCGAGAGGACGGAGGAGAGGTGCGCCGCGTCGGCGATCGCCTCGACCAGCGGCTCCGGCCGAGGATCGCTCCTGAGCTGGTCCACCACCGCGGCCAGCGTGAAGCCGGGGGCGCGGGCCACCAGCGCCAGGTCCAGCGCGGCCCGGAGCGAACCGGTGCTCCACGCGTGGTTGCGGGCGTCGTGCACCAGGAAGTGCCAGAAGAGATCGGCGACCGCCGGCACCCGGATGCCGGCGGCGGACGACGGCAGCGCGCGCGCGAACCAGTCCGCACCGGAAGACGCCGGCCCCCACCGCGCCGGCCCCAGACGCCAGTGCAGCTCCACGGCGCGCCCGTCGGCGGTGGTGAACGTGTCGTGGTAGGGGCGGTAGAGGGGCGGTGCGTCGCTCTCACGGGTGGAGCCGCGCACGAAGTCGAGCGACTCGAGCACCTGGCTGGCCGGCTCCACCTGGTTCTCCGGCACCAGCAGGTCCAGGTCGCTCATCCAGCGCGCGCCGAGGGCCGGGACCAGGTTGGCGATGAGGAGGGCGGAGCCCTTGAGCGCGATGGCCGGGACGCCAGTGCCTTCCAGCTCCACGCCGATCCGGACCAGGTCGG
>JAJYLG010000026.1 GCA_021787985.1 Chloroflexota bacterium | reverse complement strand
GCGTCCGCCGGTGGGGCGGTGGCCAGCGGCTTCACGCCCCCGCCACAGGCCGCCACCAGCAGGCCGATGGCGAGGAGAGGGATTGCCACGGCGATGGGACGCACGGCATCCTCCGATGGTTCACTTCGCATCTAATGTAACGTGACCGTGCGCGCGCGGCCGCCGGGCAGGCGCCGGATGACGCGTGGGGCGCCACCCCACAACGGTAGGCCGTTCGGCCCCTCGCGCGACTCCTCGCCCTCCCGGATTCCACACTCCGCGGTACACCGGCCGCTGCACGAGTCCGCCTCGGACGGACGGCGCAAGCGGCGATGCGCCGGAGCGGGAGCCGGGGTGGTACACCATCGGCCGACCGGCCGTCAGAGAAATGATGCAGTTGCATCGCGCGCCGAGACCCGGCGCAGATCCTACGCTGGCGTAGCCGTCCGACCGGTCGGGTGGGAGCGGTCCCCTGGAGGGGTTTCGTCTCTCCGGCCGGCGCCCTGTTGAGGAGGCCAGAATGCGCCGACGATGACCGATACTCGCGTTCGATCGCGCATCGATTCGATGACACAGGGGGAGAAGCAGCAATGCGGCGTCTAGCCACTTTAGCGATCGGGGCGCTGGCGCTCGTGGCAATGCTCATCGCCGGGTGCGGCAGCAAGAGCAAGGCCACCCCCACGGCGACCTCGCAGGCAGCGACCTCGCCCACCAGCGCGGCGACCAGCACCGAACCCATCAAGCTCGGCATGATCACCTCGCTGACTGGGAACTTTAGCGTGCTCGGCCAATTCGACCGCAACGCGGTGCAACTGATCGTCGACCAGGTGAACAAGGCCGGCGGTGTCAACGGCCGCAAGGTGGATGTGCAGATCCTGGACGACCAGAGCAACCCGACGCAGGCGGCGGTCGTGGCGCGGCAGCTCATCAGCTCAGGAGTGTCGGCGATCGTCGGGCCGGTGTTCAGCTCCAACTGCCTGGCGGTCCTGGACGCCGTTGAGGCAGCCAAGATCCCGATGATCACCACCTGCGCGTCGGACTCGCAGGTGAACCCGGTTCGTCCCTACATCTTCATGGCCCCACCGACGGCTGGCATCGTCGCCGACAAGCTGATGGCCTACCTCCAGGCCAAGGGGCTCACCAAGATCGCGGTGATCCACGACACGACCGAGTTCGGGAAGGCCGGCTGGGACGCGATCAAGCGTGACGCGGGGAAGTACGGCCTGACCGTGGTCGACGAGGAGCCGTACGACATCACGGCGACGAGCTTCGTCCCAGGGCTGACTCACGTCAAGAATTCGGGCGCGCAGGCGCTGATCTCGTGGGGGGCCGGCCCGCCGGCGGTGACGATCACGAAGGAGTTCCGCCAGCTCGGGCTGACCATCCCGCTGCTGTTCAGCCACGCGCAGGCGTCTCCGCTCTACATCAAGCCGGCCGGCAGCGCGGCCGACGGCGTGATCGTCGGCACCAGCCTGGGTGCGATGGGCCAGTACCTGCCGGACGGCAACCCATCGAAGTCCGTCATCCTGGCCTTCGACAAGGCGTACGAGGCGGCCTACAATGGAGCGCCGGCCGAGTTTGCCTACGACGCGTATGGCGCGATCCACATGATTCTGAACGCCATCGCGAAGGTTGGGACGAACCCACAGGCGATCCAGAAGCAACTGGAGCAGACGACGTTCGTGAGCACCGACGGCACCTACCACTACTCGGCGACAAACCACGCCGGGCTGGGTCCGGATGCGGTGTGGGTCGCACGCGTGCAGAACGGGCAGATGGTGCCGACGAACTTCAGCAAGAACGGAAAGTAGCAAGCATGCTGCCCCAGGTACTGGACGGTCGGACGGCGCTCCAGGCGGAGCAGGCCCTGCTGCGCGTCGCAGGCGTCAGCCGGGCGTTCGGCGGCGTGCACGCCCTGGACAACGTCACGCTGGAAGTACATGAGGGCGAGCTGCTGGGTATCATCGGCCCCAACGGGGCGGGCAAGAGCACGCTGTTCAAGGTGGTCAGCGGCTTCCTGCGCCCCGATCGCGGGCAGGTGTGGTTCGCCGGCCGGCCGGTGGCCCACCTGCCCGCCTACCGGCGGGCGACGACGGGGATCGCGTTCTGCTTCCAGGACGTGCGGCTCTTCCCAACGATGACCGCCCTGGAGAACGTGATGGTCGGGTGCCACCCGCGCACACAGCACGGTTTCGTGGACGCGGTGCTGCGCTTGCCCCGTCACCACCGCGAAGAGCGTTGGACACGGGAGCGGGCGCAGCGGCTGCTGACGCGGGTCGGTCTGGCGACACACGCCCAGCGCCCGGCCGGCTTCCTTCCCTTCGGCGTGCAGCGCACGCTCGCTATCGCGCGGGCGCTGGCGACGGGGCCGCGCTTGCTCCTCCTGGACGAGCCGGCCGCCGGGCTGACGGCCGCCGAGCGCGCGCGCCTGGCCGATCTGTTGGCGGACATCCGCCGCGATGGCGTCACCGTCGTGCTGATCGAGCATGACGTCGCGCTGGTCATGGTGTTGGCCGACCGCGTGGCGGTGCTGGAGAACGGGCGGCTGATCGCCGTGGGGCCGCCAGAGCAGGTGCAAGCGGACCCGCGCGTCATCGCCGCCTACCTGGGCGACGAGTCGTTGGCGGAAGCCTGAGCCGTGTTGAGCGTGCGGGACGTGGTCGTCAGCTACGGGCGTATTCGCGCCCTGCAGGGCGTCTCGCTCGAGGTGCAGCCCGGCGAGTGGGTGGCGGTCATCGGCCCCAACGGTGCCGGCAAGACGACCCTGGTCAACACCATCAGCGGCCTCCTGCGGCCCGAGCAGGGGGAGATCCGTTTTGGTGACCGGCGCATCGATGGTGCCTCGCCTGCCGCGGTAGTGCGCCGCGGCATCAGCCAGGTACCGGAGGGCCGCCAGGTCTTCGGCGACCTCTCGGTGGAGGACAACCTGCGTCTGGGCGCCTACAGTCGCTTCTTCCGCTCGTCGTGGCTATTCGACGGCTACCCGCGCCTGTGGCGCGATCGTCGCGCGCTGCAGCACACGCTGGGCCAGGTCAACGACCTGTTTCCGCGCCTGGCGGCGTGTCGCAGCCGGCCGGCCGGCACGCTCTCCGGCGGTGAGCAGCAGATGCTCGCCATCGGCCGTGCGCTGATGGCACAGCCGCAGCTCCTGCTGGTGGATGAGCTGTCGCTGGGGCTGGCGCCGCTGGTGGTGCGCGACATCGTCGTGCACCTCCAGGCGCTGCGCCGTGCCGGCCTGACGCTCGTGCTCATCGAGCAGAATGCGGGGCTGGCACTCTCCCTGGCCGACCGCGTGTACGTCCTCGAGTCCGGCCGCGTGCGCGCCCATGGGACCCCCGGAGCGCTGCGAGCTCAACCCGACCTGGTGCAGGCCTACCTGGGCGGCCCTCGCCGGTCCGCGGATACGGTGCACTCGCCATGAGCAGCCTGCTGCAGTACCTGCTTTCGGGCATCGCTGTGGGGGCGGCGTTCGGCCTTATCGGCCTGGGCTTCGTCGCCATCTACCGGGTGACCGGCATCGTCAACTTCGCGCAGGGGGCGTTCGCGATCCTGGGTGGGTTCGTTATGTCCAGTCTACTGGCCGCGGAGATGAACGGCCTGCTGGCGGCTCTGGTGGCCTGTGCCATCGTTGGACTGGTCGGCGTCTGCTTCGGCGTGATCGCGTTGGGTACCCACCGCTCCACGATCCTCGCCTCGCTAATGATTACGCTCGGGCTCAGCATCCTCACCGAGGGAGTCGCGCTGCTGGCCTGGGGTGACATCCCCGTCTCCTTTCACGGCGTCGGCTCGCGCGCCTTCACCGTCCTGGGCGCCGCCGTCCTCCCCCAGCAGGTGATGGTGGTGGTCGTCGCCGTGGCCGCGTTTCTCTTGCTGCAGGGGTTCTTCGGCCGGACCTATCTGGGCAAGGCCCTCACCGCCTGCTCGCTCAACCGCCGCGCCGGCCTGCTCGTCGGCATCGACGTGCGGGCGATGGCCCTGCTCGCCTTCGCGCTCTCCGCCATGAGCTCCGCCATGGCCGGTGTCGTCACCACCCCGATGACCCCCGTCACCTACAACTCGGACGTGGGCATCGCCGTCAGCGGCTTCACCGCCGCCATCTTCGGTGGCCTGGTCAGTCCGGCGGGCGCCATGGCGGGCGGCCTGGTGATCGGCATTCTCGAGCAGCTCGTCGCCGGTTACTTCAATCCGGCCTACCAGACCGGTGTTGCGCTCCTGCTCATGGTCATTCTGCTGGTAGCGCGACCGCGGGGGCTGTTCGTACGATGACTCGCCGGCTGCGCCGCTACCGGCTGCTCGCCTTCTGCGCGGGTGTCGCGCTCGCGGTGGTCCTGCTCTCCTACGGCCTGGCCCCCTACCAACGCGACATCGCCGTCTTCACCGCGTTGTATGCGATGGTCGCAGTTGGGCTGACGCTGCTGATGGGGTTCGGCGGCCAGATCTCGCTCGGCCAGGGCGGGTTCATGGCGCTCGGCGCCTACACCACGGGCATCCTGGCGGCACGCCACGGCATGCCCATCCTGCCGGCGGTGATCCTCGCACCGCTGGTCGCGGCGCTGGCCGGCTACGTCATCGGCCTCCCGCTCCTGCGGCTGCGCGGTCATCACCTCGCCATCGCGACGCTGGCGTTCGCCATCCTGGTCACCGTTCTCCTCCAGAACCTCTCTGGCCTCACCGGCGGGCCGATCGGGATCAGCGGCATCCCGGCGTTGAGCGTCGCGGGCGTCGGCCTTAGCGGCCGCGCCTTCTACTTCCTCGCCTGGGTCGTGGCGCTGCTGACGCTGGTCCTGGCCCACTTCCTCGTGCACTCACGCCCCGGCCGCGCGTTGCGGGCCCTGGCCGAAAACGAGGAAGCCGCCGAGTCGCTGGGAGTGGCGGTGCCGCTCTACCGGCTGCACCTGTTCGCCCTGGCTGCCGCGCTGGCCGGCCTGGCCGGCGGGCTGTACGCGAGCTACCTCGGCTACATCTCACCCGACGGCTTCGGCGTCCAGCTCTCGATCCTCTTCCTGATCATGGTCGTCATCGGCGGACTGGGCTCCGTCTGGGGCGCGCTCGTCGGCACCGTGGTGATCCAGTTGCTGACGCAGGGCCTCCAGCAGCTCGCCACCCACCCCGGCCTGCCCGCCCGCGCGCCGGTCGTTCTCGAGACGGTCGTCTATGCGGTGATCCTGGTGCTGATCATGCTGTTCCTGCCGAGCGGCCTCCTCCCCGGCCTGCAGGCAGGGTCGCGGCGGTTCCGCCGTCCCCCAGCGGAGTGAGCCACGGTCAGATGGGGCAAGCGTCACGTCGAGGACCGCGCCGGCCGTCGTGCGCTCGGCCCGCGGCCCGCGCGGAGAGACGTTCGTCGAGGACAGTGGCCGGCCGCTGACCTCAGGCCGGACGGAGCCCGGCGTACACCGCGCGGTCCCACTCCTTGAACCAGCACTCGACGGCGACGAAGCCGGCGGCGCGCAGGGCGGCGAGCTGCGCATCGAGCGGGTCGCCGTGCTCCTGGTGGTGAAAAGCGCCCTGCTCGGGTCCCGGGAACGCCGGCTGCAGGCGCCGCAGGAGGTCGCGGCCGGGCTCGTCGCGGGGCGGGACGACATCGAGGTTGACGAAGATCCCGCCCGGACGTAGCCGCGCGTAGGCGGCGCCGAACAGCCGTTTCTTGGCCGTCGCCGGCAGATGGTGAATCGCGAGCGACGAGACCACGGCGTCGAACGGACCGGTCAGGTCGGGCGGCAGCTCGCCGTCGGCGAAGTCCCACCACCGCCACTCCATGCGCGCGCGCAGGGCGCGGTACATCCGCTGGCCCCACTCGATCATCGGCTCGCTCACGTCCAGGCATACGGCCCGCGCCGCAGGAAAGCGGCGTAGCAGCGTCCCGGCGAGCGCGCCGTAGCCCGCGCCCAGGTCGACGAACGTTTCCGGCTCATCCACGGCGGCGCGCATCAGGCGCGCGACCATGGAGAACTCGCGCTTGCGGAGCGCGGCGTCCTTTTGCGTGCCCCTGACGAACCTGCGGACGAGCTCGGGGTCGCGCCAATGGTGCCCCGGTCGCGCGGTTGCCTGCGGGCGTCGAGCTGCCTGTGCCATCACCGCTCCTCGCCGGCCGATTCTCACGCTATCACCAGCCATGCGTGCAAAGTTCACGCTATCACACCTAATTGCTGTGCTCCATGCACGTCAGCTCTCATCCGGCCGACGCGCCAGCAGCGCGCACCATTCGCCCCGCTGCGGGCGCTCTTCCAGCGCAAAGCCGGCCGCCTCGAGGGCGCGGCCGACCGCGTGTGACTGCTCGGCGATGATGCCCGAGGCGATCAGCCGTCCGCCCGGGCGCAGCAGCCGGAAGAGCTTCTCGGCCTCGGCCTGCACGGTGCGGGCGTTGATGTTGGCCAGCGCCAGGTCGGCCAGGCGCTCGGGCGTTTCGCCGAATGGCCAGCGGTCGCCAAGGCTCCCCTCGGCGATGTCGATGCGGCCGGCCACGTCGTTGGCCCGGGCGTTGCCGCGCGCCGCCGCGACGGCCGCCGGCTCGATGTCGAGCGCCAGCGCGCGAGCCGCGCCCAGCAGCGACGCGGTGATCGCGAGGATGCCCGAGCCGGCGCCCAGGTCGACGACGGTGACGCCGGCGACGGGTAGCCGGTCGAGCAGCTCGAGGCAGAGGGCGGTGGTTTCGTGCTGACCGGTGCCGAAGGCGAGACCCGGGTCAATGGTGACCACCACCTCGCCCGGTCGCGGGTCGTACGTCAGCCAAGGCGGGCGCACGGCGACGCGGCCCGCGTGCACCACGGGGAAGAACTCCTTCCAGCGGTCGCGCCACTCGGCGTCGTCTCGCTCGCGCAGGCTGCAGCGCGCGGCGAGACCGAGGGAGTCCAGCGCGTCGGTGAGGGCTCGGGCGCGCTGGTCTGCTCCGGCGGGCAGGTAGGCGAGCACGCGCAGCGGGGCGGCCGGGTCACGCCGCGGCGGCTCGTCCGGCGCCGTGGGCAGCAATGGCTCCTCGGTCGCGGCCGCGCCGGTCTCCTCGCGGACCAAGTCGGCGATGCGTTCGGCTGCCAGCGGGTCGAAGACCTCGATCGTGAGCTCGAGCCAACGCACCGGGCGCACTATTGGGCGAAGGCGTCGCGGATCCGGTCGAAGAAGCCGCGGTCGTGGCGCGCGCCGTTCCCGGGAGCTTCGACGCGGCCGAGGCTGGTCCGCAATTCCTCGAACAGCCGGCGCTGCTCGGTGGTGAGCGCGGCCGGAATCGCCACGTGCACACGCAGGAGCTGATCGCCGCGCCCGGAGCCGCGCAGCCGAGGGATCCCCTTGCCGCGCAGCATGATGACGTGGCCGTGCTGCACGCCGGGCGGCACCTGCAGGCGGACCGACCCGTCGAGGGTGGGCACCTCAACCTCCTCGCCGAGCACCGCCTGGGCGACGTTCAGGTACAGGTCGACGACCACATCGTCGTCCTCGCGCCGGAAGACCGGGTGCGGCTGGACCTTGATGGTGGCGTAGAGGCTACCGGCCGGGCCGCCGTGGCCGCCGGCGTTGCCCTCGCCGGTCACCCGCACCTGCGTGCCGCTGGTCACGCCGGCCGGCACGGTAAGCCGCTTCACGACCGTCTTGCGCTCCGCGCCGCTGCCGCGGCAGGTCTGGCACGGATGCGCCACCACGGCCCCCTCGCCGCCGCAGCGGTCGCAGGCCGTCACGTTGACGAACTGGCCGAAGATGCTCTGCTTGACGCGGCGCACCTCGCCCGTGCCACGGCACTGCGGGCAGACCTCGGGCCGCGTGCCCGGCTGCGCGCCGTTGCCACCGCAGACCGTGCAGGGCTCCGTGCGCGTCAGCTCGACCTCCTTCTCGCACCCGAAGGCGGCTTCCTCGAAGGTGAGCTTGAGCTGAATGCGGATGTCGCTGCCGCGCTGCGCGCCATGCCGCTGCCGTGCGGCCGCGCCGCCGAAGAAGGCCTCGAAGATGTCGCCGAAGCCGGCGAAGCCGAAGCCGTCGAACCCGCCGCCCCCCTCCACGCCCGCGTGGCCGAAACGGTCGTACGCCGCTCGCTTCTCCGGGTCGGAGAGCACCTCGTATGCCTGGTTGATCTCCTTGAAACGCTGCTCCGCCCCGGGCTCGCCGTTGCGGTCGGGATGGTATTGCATGGCGAGGCGCCGGAACGCCTTCTTGATCTGTTCCGGGTCGGCGCCGCGAGGGACGCCCAGCACCTCGTAGTAGTCGCGCTGCGTGGTCACCGCTACTCCAGGTCACGCTTGTGGCCCTGACCAGATTGTAGCAATCGGCGTGCTCGCTGGCGCTTGACAGCCGCAGCCGTCGGGGGCATGCTCGCCGATAGAACATTCGTTCTAGGAGGCGCCCATGCCGCCCGCCTCAGCCCCCCGCCGGCCGCTCGCGCGCTGCCCGGATTGCGGCGCGCTTCTCGTCCACCGCGAGGGCTGTCGCTGCTGTCCCGCCTGCGGCTTCAGCGCGTGCGGCTGATAGCGTAACGCGGGTGCGGTTGCCAACGTCTGTAGAGGTAGGACGGTCGCCTTACAGGCTGACCTCACGATCCCAGTCTGGGGGTGCTTCACCAGATGTCTCGCCTCGCTCGCCTTCCCGGCCTCCTGGTCCTGCTTGCCGGCGCGGTGCTCGTGGCCTGCGGCGGCTCGTCCGCTCCCACAGCGGCGCCCACGCGCTCCATCACGCCCACCATCGCGCGCCCGGCCGGAGGCGAGACCTCGACCGGCGGCGTGACCACCACCGTGACTGCGCCGGCCACGACAGTGGCGCCGTCCACCACGACCCCTGCCGGCGCGGCGACGCCCGTCGTGGTCACCATGCCGGCGGCGACGGACAAGATCGGGCCCATTGTCTGGACGGGCAGCCCGACCGATGACCCGGGCCCGGCGGGCACGGTCAAGCCGCCGACGACCGCCGACCGCTACATCTTCGCTCGCTACAACTTCGTCAACATGCGGAACGGCATGGACATCCGCGTCGAGTGGTCCCGCTCCGACGGCAGCTCGACGGTCTTCACCGAGACGTGGGACGCGCCCGAGCACGGCTCGTGCTACTTCCTCGACACGCCCGGTGACAACCTCCGCGCGGGGACGTACCGCGTCGCCGTCTACGTCGACGGCGTGCTCGTGCAGCAGTCGAGCACGGAGGTCCGCCCGCAGTAGCCTCCGGCCTGCTGCCGCGACGGTCGGCGTCCAGCGCGAGGGCTGGCGCTGCTGCCCCGCCCGCGGCTTCAGGGCGCGCGGCTGACGCGCGGACTCGTGCCGCGCGTTAACATCGCGTGCGCCGTCGCACGGTAGGCTCTGTCCCAAGGCTCAGTTGGAGGGGACCCCGATGGCCAGACGAGCTCGGCACGTCGCGACAGCGGTCGTGATACTGGCGGCGGGCGCTTTTGCCGCCTGCGTGACGTCGCGAGAGGCGACACCGACCGGCACCCCGGCCCGAGGCGGCGGCCCGACCACGACGGCCACCGCTCCCTCGAGCTACCCCACGCCCGGTGAGCAGGTGCCGCCCACCGTCGGCACGTGGCCGCCCGCGACCGACAAGATCGGCCCGATCGTGTGGTCGTCCGGTCCGACCGAAGACCCCGGCGCCCCCGGCGTCACCAAGCATCCGACCACCGGCGACACGTACATCTTCGCTCGGTTCAACTTCGTCAACATGCGCAACGGGATGGACATCCGGGTGAGCTGGGCCCGGTCCGACGGCACCAAGACGGTCTTCACCGAGACGTGGAAGTGCGGCGAGAAGGGGTCGTACTACTTCCGCGACACGCCCGGCACGACGCTCTCGCCCGGCACCTACGGCATCGAGATCTACGTCGACGGGCAATTCGTGCAACGGTCGAGCGTCACGGTGGCGCGACAGTAGAAGAGCCAGGCTGCGCGCCTCTTGCCGCGTGCCGTACGCTGGCAACGTGAGCATGACAAGCGAGCGGCCGCTGCGGCACGTGGCGGTCCTCACCCTCGGCTGCAAGCTCAACCTGGCCGAGAGCGAGAACTGGGCGCTGGAGCTGCGGCGGCGAGGGATCGCGGTGAGCGACCGGCCGGTGGCGGCCGACGCCTACATCATCAATTCTTGCTCGGTGACGCACGTGGCCGACCGCAAGTCGCGCCACCTGGTGCGGCTGGCACGCCGGCTGGCGCCTGAGGCGACGGTGGTCCTCACCGGCTGTTTCGCCGAGTCGGCCGGGCCGCGCGCCTCCGAGCTCGGCGCCGACCTGCTCGTCGCCAACGCCGAGAAGGCCGCCGCCGTGCGCCGCCTGCTGGAGCTGCGGCCCACCACCCCGGTGGTGGGCGCTTCCACCGCCCACCGCACGCGGGCGTTCGTCAAGGCGCAAGAGGGCTGCAACGACGTCTGCGCCTTCTGCATCGTGCCGCGCACCCGCGGCCGCGAGCGCAGCCGTGCGCCGGCCGAGGTCGTGCGCGAGGTGTGCTCGCGCGAGGACGAGGGCTACCGGGAGGTGGTGATCACCGGCACGCAGCTCGGGGCGTGGGGGCGGGACTTCCTCCTGCCTGCCCGACCCGCCGATCTGATCCGCGCCGTGCTCGAAGAGAGCACCGTGCCGCGGGTGCGTTTCTCCTCGCTCCAGCCGCAGGACATCGGCGACGAGCTGCTGGCGCTGTGGCAGGACCCGAGGCTCTGCCGTCACTTCCATCTGGCGCTGCAGTCGGGCTGCGACGCCACCCTGCGGCGGATGCGCCGCCGCTACAGCATCGCGCAGTACGCCGAGGCGCTGGCACGCATCCGTGTCGCGGTCCCGGACGTGGCCGTCACGACCGACGTGATGGCCGGTTTCCCGGGCGAGAGCGACGCGGAGTTCGCCGAGAGCCTGGCGTTTTGCCGGCAGGCGGGGTTCGCCGGCATGCACGTGTTCCCCTACTCGCGCCGTCCCGGCACGACCGCCAGCCTGCTGCCGGGCCATCTGCCGTCGCTCGAGGTGCGCGCACGGGTGGCCCTGCTGCTGCAGGAGGCGGAGCGCAGCGCCCGCGACTTTCGCGGGCGTTTCGTGGGCCGGATGTTGCCCGCGTTGTGGGAGCAACGGGTCAGCCGCCCCAACGGCCGCGCGGCCTGGGAGGGGCTGACGGACAACTACCTCCGCGTCCGGGTCGAGACGGACGCGGACCTCGGCGGCCGCGTCACCGCCGTGCGCCTGGTGCGCGACGAGGGCGACGCGCTGCTGGCCGTGCCGGTCGAGGCCGGCGCGGAGGTTGGAGGTGTCCCGTGCGCCCCGCGAGCCGTCTCACGCTTGTCCTCGCCAGCGGCGTCCTGCTGGTAGCCGCCGGATACCTGGTGCTGCTCGCCTGGCTGCCGGGCCGGGAAGCCCGCGCCGGGCTGGGCGGCTTCCACGCCACCCTCCAGGTCGACGCGACCCTGCCCGCCCGCGTCGCCGTGACCGCGCTCGCCGCGGCTCTGGCCTGCGTGCTGTCCGCCGCGATGGCCTATGAGTTCGCCCCGCGTCGCGACCCGCGCTTCGCCCTGCGCGCCGCGGCCGGCGGGACGTTGCGCCTGCCGCGCTCCACCGTGGAGGGGCGCCTCGAGGACGACGCGCGCGCCGTGCCGCACGTCATCGACGCGGCCGCTCGGGCGGGGGCGCGGCGTGGGCGTGTGACGGCCGCCGTCACCGTGCGGGTGGACCGGGACGCGTCGATCCCCCAGGTGCTGGCCGCCATTGAACGTGCCCTGGAGGGTGGCCTGCGCGAGCGCCTGGGGGTCGAGCTGTCGGGTCCGGCGGATGTGGTGGTGCTTTACGATGAGCTCGCGCTGCGCCCGCCGTCGCCCAGCGACGAGCTCGCGGAGCTGCCGCTGACGCGCGGGCTGCCCGAGCCACGCGGGCCGGCCAGGCGCCGCGGACGGCTCACCATCTCGCGCCCGGGAGGCAGCTAGCGCATGTCCACCAGCCCCGCCCCTGATCCCCCCCGCCTGGAGGCCCGCCTGGAGGCCGTGCTGTTCGTGGCGGACCGGCCGGTGCCGCTCGACGAGCTCTCCGCCGCGCTTGACGAGCCGGCCGGCCGCGTCCGGCGCGCGCTCGACGTGCTGGCCGAGCGGCTCGAGGGGGGCGGTCTGCGCCTGCAGCGAGACGGCGCGGGCCTGCGCCTGGTGACCGCACCCGAGCATGCGCAGGATGTGGCCCGCTTCCTCGGCGCCGACCC
Organism: Chloroflexota bacterium; assembly: GCA_021787985.1. Lineage (GTDB taxonomy): Bacteria > Chloroflexota > Dehalococcoidia > DSGV01 > DSGV01 > JAJYLG01. The sequence goes on along the minus strand of JAJYLG010000026.1, from coordinate 26,980 downwards.
CGAGCAGCGGCTGCCGCGTACCGCGCTCGAGACGCTCGCCATCGTCGCGTACCGCCAGCCTGTGACCCGCCCGCAGATCGAGGCGGTGCGCGGCGTCAACTGCGACCACGCCGTGGCCGTGCTGCGGGCGCGCGGGCTCATCGAGGAGTGCGGGCGCGCGGACGGGCCGGGCCGGCCGACCCTTTGGCGCACAACCAGTCGCTTCCTCGAACACTTCGGCCTCGAAGGCGCGCACGCCCTGCCGCCGCTGCCCGAGCCGGAGGCCGCTGCCGCGTCGTGACCGTCGTCCTGGCCGTCCGCATCGAGCTGCGCTTGCCGGGCTCACACTCACTCAAGGAGAAGCGGCACGTGGTGCGCTCGATGGTGGAGCGCCTGCAGCGCCGCAACCACTTCGCCGCGGCCGAGGTGGGCGGCAACGACGCGTGGCAGCGCGCCGTCATCTCCTTCTGCGCGGTTGGGAACTCCGAGCGACTCCTGCGCTCGGCCGTGGACGCGGCGCTCGGCGGGATCGAGCGTGATTGGCCCGAGGTAACCGTGCAGGAGGTGGAGATCGAGGCGCTGCGGCCGTTCGAAGACTGACGCCTGTGTCAGAACCCCCGAAAAGGCGACGGTCCGCGCGAGGCGGACCGCCACCACTCAATCAGCGTCACTCCGGGGGGGATCAGAATCGACGCGTGACGAGCTCCAGGTCGAGGAGGGCGCGGCAGTCGCGCATGGCGTCAGACGCCGCTGGGATGGACCGGCGCGTGGTACGCAACATGCCGTCGCGGTGACGACCGAGCACCGCTGTATCCCCTCTCAGGTCCGGTCCCGCGGTGGCAGGTACCGGCGATATCCACCGGGGGACGTTCTCCGGCGATACCGTAGCAGCTCGTGACAGGTTTCACAAGCGCTCGTGTTCGTGGAAGCAGACCGTTCGCGCTGGAATCAAGGGGTGGCGGCGGGGTACTGGATTCCCGCCTGCGCAGGAATGACGAGAGGTCGCGGGCGACCGGAGAGACCACGACAAAGGCGCCGTTGGCTACGGGATTTCCGCTACACAGCCTGTGGGGCGCGGCCTGCTAGCCGGCGCCCCGGTTTTTTTATTCGATATTGATGTGGGCCAGAGCTGACCGCTCAGGAGGTGAATGATGGCGACACGTACGAGCAGGCGCCGCCTGCTCAGGGGCCTTGCTGCCGGCCTTCCCGCCCTCGCGGCAGGAGGCGCCCTGGCGCAGGTAGGCGTGCTGAAGGCGCATGAGAAGCCCAAGTCCAATCCGCTCCCCGGGGACCCTGGCGAGTGGCGCGGACAGTTCTTCCAGCAGGCGCTGGCCGAACGCGCGAACGGGAGCGCGGTCGAGACGCCGGTAAAGCCCTCCGAGCTGCCGGGGACCGCGGCCGTCGGGCAGGATGCTCCGTCGGCGGCTCCGCGCGCGGCCGCCGCCCTGAGCGAGAAGGCCGATCTGGTGCGGATGCAGGAGGAGCTGAGGCGCGCGTTGCAGAAGCCGGTGGACCAGCGCAAGTGGACGATGGTCATCGACCTGCGGAAGTGCATCGGCTGCTCCGCCTGCACCGTCGCCTGCAAGGCGGAGAACCACCTGCCGCCGGGCGTCGTCTATCGGCCAGTCATCGAGGAAGAGACGGGCACCTATCCGAACGTCACCCGCCGCTTCCTTCCGCGGCCGTGCATGCAGTGCGATGACCCGCCCTGCGTGTCCGTCTGCCCCGTGGGGGCCACATCGAAGCGGCCGGACGGGATCGTGGTGGTCGACTACAACGCCTGCATCGGCTGTCGCTACTGCATCACCGCCTGCCCCTACGGCGCGCGGTACTTCGACTTCGGCGAGAACTACACCGACGGGACGCCGCGGAAGGAGCCGTACGAGGAGGCTCCATCGCCCGAGTATGGGCGCGAGTGGAAGCGGGATCGCGGCAAGTCGCCGGTCGGCAACGTGCGCAAGTGCCAGTTCTGCCTCCATCGCCTGAACGCGGGGATGCTGCCCGCGTGTGTGACGACGTGCGTCGGTGCCGCGACCTACTTCGGAGACAAGAACGATCCCGACAGCTTCGTCAATGAGCTGATCACCTCCGGCCGGGCCATCCGCCTGAAGGAAGAGATGGGCACGGATCCGAAGGTCTACTACCTGGTATAGGAGGTTGCCATGCGCGTCGCGGGTGCACGCAGACAAACGATGGTACCGATGGTCCTGGCGCTCCTCTGGGTGGTCGCGCTGGCGGCCGGCGCGGTCGGCGTCGTGCAGCGGCTGATGACGGGGCACGAGCTGTCGGGCTACACGAGCACCATCCCCTGGGGGCTGTGGGTCGCCGCCTACGTTTACCTCATCGGGCTCTCCGCCGGCGCCTTCCTGCTGTCGACCCTGATCTACGTCTTCGGGGTGCGCAGGCTCGAGCCCGTTGGCAAGCTCGCGCTTTTCACCGCGCTGGTGTGCCTGCTGGCCGCCCTGCTGGCGATCTGGATGGATCTGGGCCACATGGGGCGGTTCTACGAGGTGTACACGCGCGGGAACCCGCGCTCGATGATGGCGTGGATGGTCTGGCTGTACACGGCCTATTCCGTTCTGCTAGTGGCGGAGCTCTGGTTTGCCTTGCGGGGCGACCTGCTAGCACGGTCGGCCCAGCCGGGCTTTCGCGGGCGGCTGGCAGCGTCGCTGCTCGGCCGGTTCGGCGAGGCGTTCGCGCCGTCGCGGGGGACGGCCGGGGACCCGGATTACGATGCGACCGCCGACCTGCGGGTGGTGCGCGTGCTGGGCGCGGTCGGCGTGCCGCTGGCGATCGCTTTCCACGGCGGCGTCGGCGCGCTCTTCGGCGTCGTGGGGGCGCGCGGCTTCTGGAACGCGCCGCTCTACCCGCTGATGTTCCTCGTTGGGGCGTTGGTGTCCGGAGGTGGGCTGCTGACGTTCATCGTGGCCTTCTTCTGGCCGGAGCGCGACGGCGAGCGTCACCGCGACGTGGTGTCGCTCCTGGGCCGGATCACGCTCGGGCTGCTGGCCCTCTATGCGCTCATGGTGTGGGCGGAGTACAGCATCACCCTGTACGCCGCCATTCCCGCGTCCTCCCGACCGCTCTATCAGGTGCTGGGCGGCCCGTATCCGTGGGTCTTCTGGGTGTTCCAGGTTCTGCTGGGGACGCTCGTGCCGGCCGTGATCCTGCTCGCAAGGCCCAGGTCGGTCGGTTGGGTGGGGACAGCGGCGTTTCTGGTGGCGGCGAGCTTCCTGGCTACCCGGCTGAACATCGTCATCCCCGGGCTGGTCGAGCCGCAGCTCCCCGGTCTGGACCGGGCCTACATCGACTCCCGGCTCACGTACCAGTACTTCCCCAGCGTGATGGAGTGGCTGGTGCTGATCTTCGTCGCTGCCGTGGCCACCGGATTGTTCTACGCGGGATTTCGCGGCCTGCCGCTGGTCGTCGGGCGGAAGGAGGTTTCCTCATGAGCGATCAGGACCGGTTCCTCGGCACCTCGCTCCATCGACGTGACTTCATCAAGACCTCGGCCCTGCTGGGTGGCGGGGCGCTGGCGGCGACTCAGTTGCCGTGGCTGCTCGGCTCGTCGGGCACGGCGGGGCGCGAGGCGCTGGCGCCGGCGGCGGAGTACGCCCTGGCCAAGCCGGAGAACGTCATCTACACGGCCTGCCTGGGATGCCAGATCCGCTGCAACGTGAAGGTCAAGAGCTACAACGGCGTGGTGGTGAAGATCGACGGCAGCCCGTACTCGGCCAAGCAGCTCGTGCCGAACATCCGCTACGATACGCCGGTCACGGAGGCCGCCGTCATCGACGGGAAGGCGTGCGCCAAGGGGCAGGCCGGCGTTCAAGTGCTGTACGACCCCTACCGCCTGACCAAGGTCATCAAACGGGCCGGTCCGCGCGGCAGCGGCAAGTGGCAGACGATCAGCTTCGACAAGGCCATCGACGAGATCGTCAACGGGGGCAACCTCTTCGGCGAGGGACCCGTCCCCGGCCTGAAGGAGATCTATGCGCTGCGCGACCCGCAGGCGGCCGCCGCGATGGCTGTTGACGTGGACAAGATCAAGGCGCGCAAGATGACCGTGGCCGAGTTCAAGGCGAAGCACGCCGACCAGTTGCAGACGCTGATCGATCCGGACCACCCGGACCTGGGGCCGAAGAACAACCAGTTCGTCTTCCAGCCGGGCCGTATCAACCGCGGCCGGATCCACTTCGCCAAGCGCTTCACGAATGACGCGTTCGGCTCGGTCAACGTCTTCCCGCACACGTCGATCTGCGAGCTGACGGTCTTCGTCAGCACGTCGGAGATGACGCGCAACCTCGCCACCGGGGCGAGCAAGCTCCACTTCAAGCCTGACTTCTTGAACAGCGAGTTCATCATCTTCTGGGGTACGGGCGCGTTCGCCGAGGCTGGCTTCGGCCTCACCCCCATGGCCGAGCTGGTGACGAAGTCGCTGGTCGAGCGGAATCTGAAGATCGCGGTGGTCGATCCGCGCCTGAGCAAGACGGCCGCCAAGGCCTGGCGCTGGCTGCCGATCAGGCCGGGAGCCGACGCGGCCCTGGCGCTGGCGATGATCCGCTGGATCATCGATAATCGCCGCTACGATAAGCGCTACCTGGAGAACCCCAACCTCGACGCGGCCAAGGCCGACGGCGAGACCACCGCCACCGATGCTACCCACCTGGTGCGCACCGATCGCATGGAGCTCCTCAAGCCGGAGGACGCGGGCCTCACGCTGCCGCCGGCCGCGGCCGGCAAGCCGCGGCCGCCCTACTTCGTGGTGATGACCCCGGCCGGGCCGACCCGCCACGACCAGGCGGACGCCGGCCTGCTCGATGTGGACACCACCGTCGCGGGCGTCCCGGTGAAGAGCGTCTTCACGCTTCTCCGCGAGCGCGCGTCGGAGCGGACGCTCGAGCAGTACGCCGGGGTGACCGGCCTGGCGGTGCACGCCATCGAGGAGCTGGCCGCGGAGTTCACGAGCCACGGGAAGAAGGCGGCCACCGAGATCTACCGGGGAGTCGCCAAGCATACCAACGGCTTCTACATGGTGCAGGCGATCAACACCCTGAACGTGCTGATCGGCAACATGGACTGGAAGGGCGGCCTGGCCGACGGCGGCGGAAGCTGGGATGACCTGGGCCACAAGGGGCAGCCGTACGTGTTCGGCGAGCTGCACCCGAAGAAGGCCAAGGCGTTCGGCGTCAACATGAGCCGCGAGGGCTGGAAGTACGAGGACTCCACCCTGTTCGAGCGGGACGGCGGCTACCCTGCCAAGCGCCCCTGGTACCCCTTCGCGTTCGAGATGTACCAGGATATTATCCCGGCCGCGGGGGCCGCCTACCCCTATCCGATCAAGGCGCTGTGGCTGCACATGGGCACGCCCGCCTACGCGGCCCCCGGCGGCACACAGCAGATCGCCATCCTGCGGGACACCAAGGCGATCCCGCTCTTCATCGCCACCGACCTGGTCGTCGCTGAGACGAGCATGTACGCCGACTACATCTTCCCGGACCTGAGCTACCTCGAGCGCTGGGCGAGCCCCGGCGATGTTCCCGACCCGCCGGCCAAGTCCAACCCGTTCCGCCAGCCGGCCGCAGCGCCCGTGCCGGAGACGGTCAAGGTGTTCGGCGAGGAGATGCCGGTCAGCATGGAGGCGGTGATGCTGGCCATCGCCGAGCGGCTGGGTCTGCCCGGGTTCGGCAAGCAGGGCTTCGGGCCGGGCGTGGACTTCACGAGACCCGAGGACTACTACCTGAAGATCGCCGCGAACCTGGCCTTCGGCGACAAGGCCGACGGCAGCGAGACCGTGCCCGACGCAAGCGACGAGGAGCTGGCCGTGTTCCGCGGCGCCCGCCGGCACCTGCCGCCGTCGGTCTTCGACGAGGCGAAGTGGCGGCGCGCGGTCGGCGACGCGATGTGGCGCAAGACGGTGTACGTGCTCAACCGGGGTGGGCGGTTCGAGCAGCTCGGCGCGGTGTACGACGGCGATCGGATGGCGCACAAGTTCGGCGGGACGTTCCATTTGTTCATCGAGCGAGTGGCGAAGCAGAAGGACAGCATCACCGGCCGGCGCTACGACGGGCTGGCCCGCTACGATGTGCCCCTCTTCAGCACCGGCAAGCCGGTGGGCGACGAGCAGTATGCGTTCCAGCTCATCACCTACAAGGAGGCCTTTGGTACGAACGGTCGTACCTCCAACCTGTACTGGGCGCAGGATTCGCTCGTTCCGGAGAACTTCGTCCTCATCAATCGGCAGGATGCCGACCGACTGAAGCTGCGCGACAGCGACCGGGTCAAGCTGGTCTCGGCCTCGCTGGCGGACGGGACCGTGGACCTGGGGAACGGCCGTCGGGCGGAGGTCGCGGGAAGGGTCAAGGTGATCGAGGGAGTCCGGCCCGGCGTGGTCGCCATATCGCACCACTACGGGCACTGGGCGTACGGGTCCCAGGACATCGTCATCGATGGGACGACCGTGAAAGGCGACCGGCGCCGCGGCACGGGCCTCAACTCGAATCCGGCCATGCGTCTGGACGAGCACACGAAGACGACCTGCCTGACCGACCCCATCGGCGGCAGCGCGGTCTTCTACGACACGCGAGTGAACCTGGTGAAGCTGTAGTCGCATCCTCGCAGTAGACCGGCCGACCGTGGCGGCACGCCAAGCGTGCCGCCACGGCGTTGTTCGCGCCGACGCGCGTGGCCGGCGGCCCGAGCAAGGGACAGCACCGCCGTTCGCCGCCCGAGCAGAACCAACGTGGTGGCCGCACGGTGTCGGGCAATGCACCACACGGGGGTAGGGTAACGCCGCCTTGTGACAAGCTTCACAATACCCGCAGCATGCAGGTGGACGGCAGATACGCGCGGCGCCGTGCCCGTGCGCGACGGCCGGCCGGAGCATCACCGGCCGCTCGCTCGCGTCGCCCGGGGCTCGCGGGCGACGTCCGGCGCGGCGCCGCTACGCGGGACGTAAGTGTGTGGAGGCAATCGCAATGGAACCCAAGAAGCTCACCATGGTGGTCTTCAGCGGTGACATGGACAAGGCCGTAGCGGCGTTCAACATCGCCACCGGCGCCGCCGCCTCCGGCTGGGAGGTGACGATGTTCTTCACGTTTTGGGGCATCAAGCTCGTCCAGCAAGGGGGCCTCACGGGCCGTAGCCTGTTCGGCCGCATGCTGGGGCTGATGAACCGGGGCGGCATCAACCGGGTGGGCCCCTCGCGGCTCAACTTCCTGGGAGCCGGACGCTGGATGTTCAAGCGGATGATGAAATCGCACGGCGCGGCCCCCCTCGCGGAGCTGCAGAAGCTGGCCGGCGAGCTGGACGTGAAGATGATCGCGTGCCAGATGAGCATGGACGTCATGGAGATCCGCCGCGACCAGCTCATCCCCGAGGTCGCGGAGGTCGGCGGGGTGGCGGCCATGCTCGAGGAAGCCGGGCAGTCGCAGGCGACGCTGTTCATCTAACGTCGCCGCCGCCCATCTATCAAGGAGGTGCACTGTGACGCAAGAGAAGGAGGCCGATCTCGTCCTCGACCTGAAAGGTCTGGTCTGCCCGATGCCGGTGGTGCGAGTCAGCCAGGCGATGAAGCGCCTGGACGTCGGCGCGGTCATCGAGGCCGTCGCGACCGACCCGGCCGTCGTCGCCGACATGCGGGCCTGGGCCCGGACCACGGGCAATGAGCTGCTCTCCATGGAGCAGTCAGGAGGTCTCTTCACGTTCCGTCTGCGCAAGGTGAAGTGACCGCGCGGACGCGACGAAGCATCCGAGAGGGGCGGTTTCCTGGGAGGGAAAGGAGCGTGCCAGCGAAACAGGCGGCCGACGAACGCCCAGGAGAAGGGTTACGAACCGCAACGGAGGAGTGAGCTCCTCTCGAGGAACCGAGGAAGGGAATGCGACGGCAACTCACGACTATCGCCTCGTGGATCTTGCTGGTGATCGGGCTGGCTCTGGTGATCGTCCCGCTCGTGCTCGGCGTGCCCGCGAAGGCCAACGCCGGGGCCGACATGATGGCCGACTTCAAGCCGATCATGCAGCCGACCTCCGTCCAGACAACCAAGGACTACCTGGCCCAGTTCCACATCATGCGCGACGACTTCGTGCCCGCCATCACCCCCGCTGCCGTGCAGCGCTTCCAGGGCTACCTGAAGGCCATGCAGGCCATGTACGGGGACTTCCAGAAGCTGCTCCCCGGACTGGCCGGGCAGATGGGGATGACGCCTGAGCAGCTTCAGGCGTTCCTAGGTCAATCGGCGCCAGGCGTGGCCGCCGGCATGCAGTCCTTCCCCGCCATGGGGCAGGACTTCCAGGCGGTCGTGGGCATGATGCAGAAGGACGTCGACATCGTTCAGAATATGCCGAAGTACCTGCAGCACTACGATGACCTCGTGGCGCGCATGGACGGCAACGTTGGCAACTTCGAGAAGGCCAACGGGCTGCCCATGCGGCTGATGCCGTGGATGTTCATCGTTCCTGGGGCGATCATCGCGCTGCTGGCCGCGGTCCAACTGATCGCGGCCTGCCCGCGGGTCGCCAGCGCCGTGAGCTCGGCGCGTCCGCGCCCCGGCACCGCCTGAGCGGCCAGCCGGCGCGCGACGCCCGCTGCTTGTTCACCCGCGTGTGCGCGATGGCCCGCCACGAAGGCGGGCCATCGCCATCCCAATCAGCGACACTCCGGGGGAATCAGAAGAGACGCGTGACGAGATCGAGGCTGAGGAGCGCGCGATAGTCCCGCATGGCTTCGGAGGCCGTCGGGACGGACCGCCCTGCAGCGCGCAGGACGGCGCTGTAGTAGCGACTGAACATCGGTCTTTCCCTCTTCCAGGCTGTCTGCTCCGGTCCTGCTGGTGCCGGCGACATCGCTGGATCACATCCGTCACCGACAGCGTAGCATTTCGTGAGGGAATTCACAAGCGCTGCACCGCGCCCGACGTTACAACTGGGTTACAGGTTCGGGTATCGGAACACGCGCGCCCGAAGGTTCAGCGGCTGGTGGTTCGTGGTTGCGCAACGGGGGCCGGGCGGGCGCCGTGGGTCATCGCCAGGGCGCGGCGGAAGAAGTCGTCCACGCGCGCCAGGTATTCCTCCCAGTAGACGAAGCGCATCTTGGCATGCGGGACGCCATCCACCACCCACTCCTCGACCGGGCCGCGGGCGGCCGCGCGCAGCAGCTCGTGCTGGCGGTACGGCACCTGCTCGTCGGCCCGGCTGTGGATGAGGAAAAGGGGACGCGGCGCCAGCAGCGGTACGGCGTCCACCGGGCGCACGCTGGCCGGATTGGCGCGCGCCAGCACCTGGGCGATGCGCCGCGTGATATCGTACGCGGGCCGCAGCGCCGGCCGGACCGTCGACAGCCGTTGGCTGATGGCGTCGAGCAGCGCGGCGAAGGCCGAATCGGTGGCCAGCCCGGCGATGCGCGGCTCGGACGCCGCCGCCAGGATTGCCGACGCTCCGCCCATCGAGATGCCGTGCACCACGGCGCGCTCGCTCCCGGTGCGCGCGATGCCCGCCCGCACGGCCGCGCGCACGTCGGCCGGCTCGCGGTAGCCCAGGGTCGTGTAGCGTCCGCCCGAGCGGCCGCACGCCCGGAAGTCGAAGCAGAGCGAATGGTAGCCGCGTGCGTGGAACTCGGCGGCGAGCGCGAAGGTCTCCTCGATACTGCGCTGGTAGCCGTGGCAGAAGACCGCCAGCGGCGCTCCCGGCTCGGAGCGCAGCAGCAGCCCGTGCAAGCGCACGCCGTCCTCGCTGCGGAAGTCGAGCGGCTCGACCCCGCCGACCGGAGGCAGTGTGAGGTGCACGCGCTCCGGCCGCAGCCAGCGCTCCGAGGCGTGGAGCAGGCCCACGGCGAGCGCCGCGCCCGCGCCGGCGGCCGCGAGCGCGCCGCGGGCCATCAGGCCTCCTCCGATAGCTGGCCGACGAGGTCGTACGGCCCCGCGTCGGTGATGCGGACGTGGGCGAACGTGCCTGCCTCGGCCTGACCGTGGGCCAGCACCAGGCCGTCGACCTCCGGTGCGTCGCGGTACGTGCGGCCGGCGACCGTCGCCCCGGCGCCGGGGGCAGGCGGCTCGCTCTCGATCAGCACCTGCTGCACCGTGCCCACCAGCGCGCGGCGCTTCTCCAGCGCGATCTCTTGCTGCAGGCGCATCACCACGTCGCGGCGACGGCGTTTCTCGCCCTCGGGTAGCTGGCCCGGCAAGGCCGCGGCGGGCGTGCCCTCCTGCGGCGAGTAGGTGAAGACGCCGACGTGGTCGAATCGGACCCGGCGCACGAGCTGCAGCAGCTCGTCGAGCTCGGCTTCGGTCTCGCCCGGGAAGCCGACGATCAGGGAGGTCCGCAGGGCGATGTCCGGCATGGCGGCCCGCAGCGCCTCCACCTGGGCGAGCACGCGATCCATGCGCTGCGGTCGCCGCATGCGACGCAGCGCTGTCTCGCTGCCGTGCTGGAGCGGCATGTCCAGGTAGTGGACGACCTGGGGCGTCTCGGCCATCGCCGCGATCAGTCGCGGCGTCACGCGGCCAGGGTAGGCGTACATCACCCGGATCCACGGCAGCTCGGGCACGGCCGCGGCGAGCTCGCGCAGCAGGCCGGCGAGCCCGTCGCGCAGGCCCAGGTCCTCGCCCCAAGCCGTGCTGTCCTGCGCCACCAGCACCAGCTCGCGCGCGCCCTCGGCTGCCAGGCGACGCGCCTCGGCCGTCAGCGACCCCAGCGACGCGCTGCGGAACCGGCCCTTGATCCGCGGGATGATGCAGAAGGTGCAGGGCGCGTCGCACCCGTCCGAGATCTTCAGGTAGGCGGAGACACGCCGCCCTCCGACGGGTCGGGTCTCGGGAATGTCGTACGGCGCGCCACCCGTGTACCGCGCGATCGCGTCCCATTGCTCGACGCCGAACCAGCGGTCGATCTCCGGAACCTCGCGCGCCAGCTCGTCGCCGTGGAGCTGCGTGAGGCAGCCGGCTACCACCAGCCGCTGCCCTTCATGTTTGCGCGTGGCGAGCCGCACCACGGCGTCGACCGACTCCTCCTTGGCGGCGTCGATGAAGCCGCAGGTGTTCACGATCAGCAGGTCGGCATCGCTCGGCCGGACGGTCGGCACATGGCCACGGGCCGCCAGCTCGCGCTCAATGTGCTCGCTGTCAACGGTGTTCTTGGGGCAGCCCAGGGTCACCAGGTGATAACGCATGCTTCCCGCTGCTCGGCTCAGGGCTGCGCCCCACGGCTGAGGACGAGCAGCACGGGGGTGCTGGTCTGCAGGGACGCGCCGGCGGTCGGCTCGCTGCGCACCACGCGCCCGGCCGGCTGCTGCGAGCTGTAGACCTGGAGGATGAGCGGGTTGATCTGCAGTGCCTGGAGCGTGGCGAGCGCCTCGGTGCTCTCTTTGCCGACCAGGTCCGGCATCTTGCCCACGGCACGCGGCGGCGGGGTGGGCGTGGTGGTGGGGGCGACGACGACCGTCCCACCCGCGGGCGCGGTGGCCGAGGCAGGCCCGGCGCGCAGCAGCAACTGGGGCGGGGTGCTATTGGACGAGCGGTTGAAGAGCAAGGAGGCTGCCAGGTAGAGCCCGGCCACGGCGAAGATGATGAAGACCACGAGGACCGCGCCGAAGTTCAGGCCGCTGGGGCCGCGCTGCGTCTCCTTGGGGAGCGCGGGCGCTTGCCGGAGCACCGCCGCCGGGTTGATCTCGGGCTGCTGGGGGAAGAGGGCGAGCACCTCGGCCGCGTCCAGCCCCAGGTACTGGGAGTACGATCGCAGGAAGCCGCGCGCGTAGACCGGCGCAGGGAGCCGCTCGAACCGCTCCTCCTCGAGGGCGCGCAGGTAGTTACGCGCGATGCGCGTGTCGCGCTCCGCGTCCTCGAGGGTGAGCCCGCGCGCCTGGCGGGCGCGCGCCAGCATCTGTCCCAGTCCGGTGGGCATCACCGCCCCCTTCGCGTGGTCCGGGCTACCATCCTTCCGCGGAAGGACCCGGCAGGACGACGCCCTTGAGCCCCACCCCGCCCAGCCGTGCCTCGTACGCCTGCCACGCGTCCTCGATCGGCCAGCGGTCGGTGATCAGGCTGTCCACCTCGGGCATGGACGCGAGCATCCTGGCCACGCGCTCGTACTGCTCGGGTCGCGCGTTCTGACTGCCCGTCACCACCCGCTCTCCATAATGCACCGCGTTCGCGTCCAGCGTAGCCGTGGCGCCGGGCGGGAAGCCCGCGAACCAGCTCACTGTCGCCTGCGGCCTGGCGAGCGGCACGGCGGCCGCCGCGACCGCCGGATCGCCGACCGCGACGACGATGGCGTCGAGCGGCGCGTCCACCTCGTCCGCGACGCGGGCCGGCGAAACGTCGGTTAGCACGCGGGCACCCAGCCGCCGGGCGACCGCGACGCGCGCCGCGGCCGGGTCGAACGCCCACGCCAGCGCGCCCATGCGCCGGGCGAGCGCCACGTGCAGCAGCCCCATCGGCCCGCAGCCGAGCACGAGCAGCCGCGAGCCTTGGCCCACGCGAGCGCGTTCGAGAGAGCCCAGGACGCACGCCGACGGCTCGACCAGCGCGGCGCGGGTGACCGGCAGGCCCGGGGGCGCCGGCCAGGCATGGCCCAGCGCCAGCAGCGGCGCCGGCAGCCGCACGTACTCGGCCATCCCGCCGTCCACGTCGTAGCCCAGCGTGCGCCGCTGCGGGCAGCGGTTGCGCTCACCGCGCGCGCAGTACAGGCAGCGACCACAGGCCAGGATCGGGCAGACCACCAGCGCGTCGCCGGTGCGCACGAGCGAGTCCGCGCCGGCTTCGACCACCGTGCCACAGAATTCGTGGCCCACCACGACGCCGGCGGTCGCGTGCTTCTCGCCGCGGTAGACGCGCACGTCGGAGGCGCACAGGGAGGCCGCGGCGACGCGCAAGATGGCCTCGCCGGGGCCGGCCGCGGGCTCCGGCACGTTCTCGACGCGCACCTCGCCGGGCGCGAGAAAGCGGCAGGCGAGCACCGGGTGCGGCTAGCGGGACCGGGAGCGGCTGCGGGCGCGGGTGGGCGGCGCGGCGGGAGCGTCGGCAGCGGCGGTCCGCTCCTGGTGGACGCGGTTGAGGCGCAGCATCAGGCGCGACTTGCGGCGCGCGACGTTGTTCCGGTGCAGGATCCCTTTCTCTGCCGCCTTGTCGAGCGCGCGGACCGCCTCACGCACCGCGGTCGGGCTCTGCTCCGTGTCTCCGGTCGCGAGGAGCCGCTGCGCGCGGCCGATGAGGGTGCGCGTGCGACTGTGGACGGCGCGGTTGCGGAGTCGGCGCTTGAGGGACTGCCGCCAGCGCTTGACGGCCTGCTTGCTGTTGGCCACGCGATGGACCTCCGAGGTGACAATCGATCTCACGATACGGGAGCGGAGCCGCCGGGTAAAGCGCACGGATTGCGATCCCTTGCCCGAACCCGCATAGTGGGAGTGGACGGTCTCCGCAGCCGTCCGGTCACACTACACGGATCCGCCCCATTGGCGCTTCACGCCACGGTCGGCCTACATCACGGAGGAACCTTTTGAGCTTCGTCGACAAGACGATCACCTGCCGGGACTGCGGTCAGCAGTTTACGTTTACGGCCGGCGAGCAGGAGTTCTACGCCAGCAAGGGGCTCATGAACGAGCCCGTCCGCTGCCCGTCCTGCCGCAGCACGCGCAAGGCAACGCGCAACTCCTTTGACAATGACGCCAGCTCCGGCGCCGGCTACGTCCGCTATGGGCAGTTCGCCTCGTTCAGCGGCCGCACCCCGCGCCAGATGCACCCGGCGACCTGCGCCGAGTGCGGGCAGATGACCGAGGTCCCGTTCGTCCCGCGCGGCGACCGGCCGGTGTACTGCAGCTCCTGCTACAACAAGATCAAGTCCCGCTGATGGGCCGACTCCCCAGCGCCGGGTAGAACGCGTACGCTCGGGAGCGATGAGTGCGGACATCGCTCCCGACGTCTTGCGTACCCTGCGCCGCGCGTTCGGCCCCGAGCTCGACCACATCCTCGCCGGGTTGCCGGACGCCCGCCGCGCCGCGCGGCGCCTGATCCAACGCGCGCCCTCACCCCTCGCCCGCGCGCTCGTCGCCGAGGCCGAAGCCGCCGACGACGTTCACGACTTCGACTCCGCCCTGCGCTACTGCGACCAGCGGCTCGACGACCTGGCGTCCGTGCTGACGCTGCCCGGGCGCCGCGCCGTTGGCGGCCGCTTCCGCTGGCTCGTCCGCGGCTGGCGCGTCTGAGCGCGGCTCGCATCCCGCGGCGCCGTCCGGGGTGGTCTGCGCTGCTCCCCGCGGCCGGACGTTGACATCGGCATCAGCATAGGCTGGCCGTCGATGACAACGTAGATTATACGAAGTTAACCTACCGCAGCGCGCGGCTCCCTCCCTTGACGCTATGGGGACGGCGGACTCATAGTGGGCTAACCGTACACCAACGACGTGGGGGATACGATGAAACGCCTCAATTGGATGATCGTGATCGGCATGATCGCGGTCATGGTAGCTCTCGCTGCTGCTTGCAAGAGCAGCAAGCCACAGCCGGCATCCACCGGCACGGCCGCCCCCGCCACCAGCGCGGCGACCTCGCCGGCGGCCAGCTTCGCTGGCACGGTCACGATCGGTGCCTCCATCGGCCTCACCGGCAGCCTGGCCAAGGAAGGCAAGCTGACGCTGGACGGCTACAAGTTCTGGGAGCAGTGGGTGAACAGCCATGGCGGGCTGAAGGTCGGCGACAAGCGCTACAAGGTCGACATCAAGTACTACGACGACCAGAGCGACGCGAACCAGTCGGCCCGGCTGATGGAGAAGCTCATCACCCAGGACAACGTGAAGCTCTTGCTCGGCCCCTACGGCACGCCGGCGACCTTGCAGGACGCCGTGATCGCCGAGCGCTACAAGATCCCCATGGTCGAGGGCAACGGCGCGGCCGAGGCGATCTTCAACAAGGGCTACAAGTACACCTTCGGCGTGCTCAGCCCCGCGAAGAAGTACCTGCAAGGTGTGCTGGAGATCGCGCAGACGGAGAAGAGCCCGGCTGCCAAGACCGTCGCCATCATCAGCGACAACGACGCCTTCTCGATCGAGGTCGCGGACGGCGCCAAGGCGTTTGCCGAGGCGAACGGGCTGCAGGTGGTGTCGTATGAGAAGATCCCGCAGAACACCACCGATGTTTCCGCGCTGATCACCCAGCTCAAGGGGAAGAACCCGGACATCCTGCTCGGCTCCGGTCACTTCAACACCAGCGTGCTGCTGATGAAGACCGTCAAGGATCTGAACCTGAACGCCAAGATCTACGGCTTCAGCGTTGGTCCGTCCATCCCGGACTTCCAGAAGTCCCTGGGCTCGGCGGCGGACGACGTGTTCGGCGGGACGCAGTGGACGGCCGACTTGAAGTTCCAGGATTCGCTCTTCGGCACGGCCAAGCAGTACGCGGCCGAGTTCCAGAAGGCGTTCGGCTACGAGCCCGATTACCACGTCGCCGAGTCCACCGCCGCGTGCGAGGCCCTGCAACTGGCGATCGAGAAAGCCGGCAGTCTGGACACGACGAAGATCCGCGATACGCTCGCCGGTCTCGATGCCATGACCTTCTACGGCCAGATCAAGTTCGATAGCCGTGGGCTGAACATCTACAAGCCGATGGCGGTCGAGCAGTGGCAGAAGGGGGAGAAGGTCACGGTCTGGCCCGAGTCGGCGGCGACGACGAAGGCCGTGTACCCGACCCCGCCGTGGTCGCAGCGCTGATAGGGGCAGCAGCAGCGGGCAGGGCGGCAGCGATCGCCCTGCCCGGCTGAAGCGCTCGATGACGACCGTCCAACAGATCATCAATGCGCTGCTCCTCGGCGGGCTGCTGGCGCTCGTCGCGCTGGGCTTCTCGCTCGTGTGGGGCATCATGAACGTGATCAACCTGGCCCACGGCACGTTCATCATGCTCGGCGCCTATACGGCCTACTGGATGTTCTCGCTGTGGGGCGTCGACCCGTTTCTTTCCATCCCCGTGGCGATGCTGCTGCTCTTCGTGCTGGGTGCGATCCTGCAGGTGAGCGTGATCAACTTCATCGTGCGAGCGCCCGTGCTGGCGACCCTGCTGGTCACCTTCGGCCTCGAGATCCTGATCACCAACATCGCGCTCAAACTGTGGACCGCCGATGTGCGCTCGGTTCAGACGCACTACGCGGGTCGTGGCATCGCCCTGGGGTCGCTGAGCATCCCATACAACAAGCTCGGCGCGCTGGTGCTGGCGCTGATCATCACCGCGCTCCTCTGGCTCTTCCTCGAGCGCACCAAGCTCGGCCGGGCGATTCGCGCCACCGCGTACGACCAGGTCGGAGCGCGCGCCGTCGGCATCAACATCGGCCGCATGTACGCGCTCACCTTCGGCATCGGCGCCGCGCTCGCCGGCGCGGCCGGCGCGCTGATCTCGACCACATCCGCGATCACGCCGATGATGGGTTCTTCCTATACCATCCGTGCGTTTGCCATCTGCGTGCTCGGCGGCCTTGGCAGCGTGACCGGCGCGCTCGTCGGCGGATTGCTGTTCGGTTTCATCGAGGTCTTCGGGGTGGTCTGGATCGGGCCGGGCTACTCGGACGCGATCGTCTTCCTCGTGCTCGTGCTGGTGCTGATCATGCGACCGCAGGGCATCCTCGGGCGGGCGTTCTCCGCCGGCGTCCAGGAGGCCGGGGGGGCATGACAGCGCTGGCGGTTCCGGCGGCCGTCCGGCGGCTGGTTATGCCCGCGTGGTACGGGGCGTTGGTGCTGGCGTGCGTCTACCTGGCACTCATCCCCACCATCGGGACCGGCTACTGGGTGCGGACGCTGACGTTCATCTTCATGTTCGCGGTGCTGGCCGCCGGCTGGAACCTGATCGGCGGGTTCGCCGGTTACGCGGCGTTCGGGCAGGTGGGCTGGTTCGGCATGGGCGCCTACAGCGTGGCCGTCGCGATGAGCAAGTGGCACTGGCCGTTCTACCCGGCGCTCGCGCTCGGCACGGCGCTGCCCGCCGCCGCGGCCCTGGCGGTGGGCCTGCCGGTGCTGCGGCTGCGCGGGCACTACTTCGCCATCGCCACGCTGGGCATCGCGATCACGCTGCGCGAGCTGGTGAACAACTTCGATCTCACCGGGGCGGGGAGCGGTCTGTCCACGCCGCTCGGTCCGTCCTTCAGCTACTACTACTACCTCATGTTCGGGGCCATGCTGCTGGCCGTGGCCGTGACCTGGATGCTGCGCCGGTCACGGCTTGGGTATGCCTTGCTCGCCATCCGCGAGAACGAAAGCGCCGCCGCCACCCTGGGCGTCAACACCACGCTCGCCAAGGCGGCCGCCTTCGCCATCAGCGCCGCGCTGGCCGGCCTGGTGGGCGCCATCTACGCGTACTGGACCGCGTTCATCGACCCGTCCACCGTCTTCGACCTGACGTTCAACGTGCGGATGATCGTCATGGTGATCCTCGGCGGGACGGGCACGATCCTGGGGCCGGTGATCGGCGCCTTCCTGCTGGAAGGCATCTCCCAGACGCTCTGGAGCTCCTTCCCGGCGGAGCACCTCATCTTCTTTGGCATCGCCGTGGTGCTGATCGTGCTGTTCGTGCCGGCCGGGCTGAGCGGGTTGCTGCTCGAGCTGCGGACGCTGTCACCCCGGCTCTTCGTGCGCAACCTGCTGCGGTACCGCGTATGAGCGATGCGCTGCTGCGGCTGGATCACGTGACGCGGCGGTTCGGCGGCCTCGTGGCCGTGAACGACGTCTCGTTTTCCGTGGACGAGGGAGAGATCGTGGGGCTGATCGGGCCCAACGGCGCGGGCAAGACCACGGTCGTGGACCTGGTGACCGGGGTGCAGCGCCCCCAGGGCGGCGAGATCTTCCTGGACGGCGGGCGCGTGACCGCCCTGCCGGCACACCGGCGCTCCCGCATGGGCATGGCGCGCACGTTTCAGGTTGTGCGGCCGTTTGCCCATCTGCCGGTGCGTGACAACGTCGTCGTCGGCGCGCTCTACGGTCACGGTCGCGCGCCGATGCGGGAGGCGCGACGGCTGGCGGACGAGGTGCTGGAGATGGTCGGCCTGGCCCACCGGGCGGCGTCTCCGGCGATCACGCTGACGGTGGCTGATCGCAAGCGGCTGGAGTTGGCGCGTGCGTTGGCGACGCGCCCTCGGCTCCTGCTGCTCGACGAGGCGATGGCCGGCCTGAACGCCACCGAGGTCGACGAAGCGATGGAAGTCATCCGCCGCGTGCACGCGTCCGGCGTCACGCTGGTCGTGATCGAGCACGTGATGCGCGCCATCATGGGCCTTTGCCGGCGGGTGCTGGTCCTGGAGGCGGGCCGCCTGATCGCCGACGGCGGCCCCGAGACCGTGGCACGCGATCCGGAGGTCATCCGGGCCTACCTTGGGCAGCGCTGGGCCGAGCGCCAGGAGGCCGGTCGTGACTGAAGCGCTGCTCGAAGTGCGCGACCTGCGCTCCGGCTACGGCGATGTCACCGTGTTGTGGGACGTCTCGCTGGGCGTTCGCCCCGGGGACTTTGTGGCGATCGTGGGCAGCAACGGCGCGGGCAAGAGCACGCTGCTCGCCTCAGTCTCTGGGATGCTGCGGCCGAGCCAGGGCCACGTTCTCTTGGACGGGCATGACATGACCCACTCCCCGGCCGAGGCGTACGTCCGCCGTGGCCTGGTGCACGTTCCCCAGGGCCGGCGGCTGTTCCCGGGGATGACCGTGGAAGAGAACCTGCTGCTGGGCGCCTACCGCCGCGGCCGCGACGGCGTGCGCCAGGACCTGGAGCGCGTGCTCGAGACCTTCCCGCCGCTGGTGCCGCGGCTTCACGGCCTCGCCGGCCGCCTGAGCGGTGGCGAACAGCAGATGTGCGCTATCGGCCGCGGCCTGATGGGCCGCCCGCGCGTGCTGCTGATCGACGAGCTGTCGCTCGGGCTCGCGCCGGTGGCCGTGGACGCCCTGCTCGAGGCGGTCCGCCGGCTCCACGCGGACGGGCTGACGATCGTGGTGGTCGAGCAGGACGTACAGGTCGCGCTCGAGCACGCGACCGTGGCCTACGTGCTGGAGGCCGGGCGAGTGACCCTCCAAGGCAGCGGTCCGGAGCTGCTGACCGACCCGCGCATTCGGGCCGCTTACCTGGGCGTGTAGGGCGGGATCGCGGCGGCGGGCCGCGGTCGCCGTGGCTGGGCTTGCCCCGGCGCCCAAGCCCCTGGCGATGTGCCCGTCACCGTCGTGCGTGGTGCGCGGACGGGTATACTGGGCACACAGGCGACGACGGAGACGAGTAGGGCGGTATCCGGCCGCAGCAGCGAGTCCGGCGCGGTGCAAGCGGACGCGGCGGCCCGCCCGAAGATCCCTCCCGAGCTTCCGCCCGAACGTCCGCCCTGCGGCGGGCTGGTAGGCGTGGACGGCCGCCCACCGTTACGCGGGCAGCCGGTCCGTTCGCCCCAGGTGGACGCGCCGGTGGGAGAACGAGCGCCCGGCTGCTCCGCCGACCGGCGGAGCTGTCGGGAAGCAGGGTGGTACCGCGGGTTCATGCCCGTCCCTGTGTCGGGGACGGGCATTCGCATTGTGGGGCAGCGGGTGGACGGAGAGTCACAGCAGCACCTGGGCGAGTGGCTGGCCACGTGGGCCGAGCTGCGCGTGGCGGCCGAGCGTGCGGTGGCCGCCGGAACGGACCCGGCCGGTAGCGGGTGGGACCTGGCCGGCCTGCTGCTGCATGTCGCCGCCTGGTGGCGGGAGGGGACCGCGCGCGTGCCGGCGCTGCTCGGCGGCGCGCCGTCGGTGGACTACGACGTGGACGCGTTCAACGAGGCGGCCACCGCCCGGGCGACGACCGCCGAGGCCGCGCTGGCGGACCTGGTGCAGGCGGCGGGCCTCTACACGATGCTGCTGGCGGGCCTGCGCGACCGCGACTACGACGTTGGCGATGGGTCGGTGCGCGCCTGGGCCGAGGCCGCCGGCGTCCGGCATCCGCGCCTGCACCTTCGCGACTTGAGCGCAACGAGCGGGAGCAAGGGATGAGCTTCGAAGCGGTTTCCTCGCGCGTCGATTTCCCCGACCTGGAACGGCGCATCCTCGACTTCTGGCGCGAGCACGACGTCTTCCGCAGGTCGGTGGAGCAGCGGCCGGAGGCCGAGCTGTACGTCTTCTACGAGGGCCCGCCGACGGCCAACGGCCGGCCCGGCATCCACCACGTGCTGGCCCGCGCCTTCAAGGACGCCATCCCGCGCTACCAGACGATGCGCGGCAAGCGTGTCCCCCGCAAGGGCGGCTGGGACACCCACGGCCTGCCCGTTGAGCTCGAGATCGAGCGCGAGCTGGGCTTTCGCTCCAAGTCCGACATCGAGGCCTTCGGCATCGAGGAGTTCAACCGGCTCTGCAGGGAGTCGGTCATGCGTTATGTCGAGGAGTGGGAGCGGATGACGGAGCGCATCGGCTTCTGGATCGACATGGACGACCCCTACATCACCTACGAGAACCGCTACATCGAAACAGCCTGGTGGATCCTGCGCACGCTGTGGGACCACGGGCTGATCTACGAGTCGTACAAGAGCGTGCCACACTGCCCCCGCTGCGGTACGACGCTGTCCGACCACGAGGTCGCGCAGGGGTACCGCGAGGACACGCCGGACCCGTCGGTCCACGTCAAGTTCGCGCTGCTTCCCGCCGGCGAGCAGCCGAGGCCGCTGCCGGCTGCCCTGCGGGGCGACGCTCGGGTCTGCCTGCTCGCCTGGACGACGACGCCGTGGACGCTGCCGGGCAACACGGCCCTGGCGGTGCAGCGCCCGGCCGACTACGCGGTCGTGGAGGTGGCCGGCGGCGAGCGCCTCGTGGTCGCCGAGGCGCTGCGCGAGGCGGCGGTGGGTCCGGAGGCGCCAGTGGTGGCACACGTGCAGGGCGCGGACCTGGTGGACCTGCGCTACGCGCCACTCTACGACCCGACGGAGTGGGGCGTCGCGGCAATGCGCTTCGCCCCTGACGGCCGGCTGACCTCGCTGCAGCCCGGGGAGCGCGCGCCGGCACGCCGCGTCATCGCCGCCGAGTTCGTCTCGCTGGAGGACGGCACGGGCATCGTCCACGTGGCGCCCGCGTTCGGCGGCGAGGACTTCGAGGCGGGACGGACGCAGGACCTGCTCTTCACTCAACCCGTGGACCTGCGCGGAAACATGACGGGTGGGCCGTGGGCCGGGCGGTTCGTCAAAGACGCGGACGCGGAGGTGCTGGACGACCTGCGGGCCCGCGGATTGCTCTGGCGCGCGGGCACGATCCGCCACACGTACCCGTTCTGCTGGCGTTGCCAGACCCCGCTGCTCTACTATGCCAAGCCGTCCTGGTACGTCCGCACGACGGCCGTGAAGGAGAGCCTGCTCGCCAACAACGAGCGTGTCAACTGGTACCCGGAGCACATCAAGCACGGCCGCTTCGGCGATTGGCTGGCCAACAACGTGGATTGGGCGCTGAGCCGCGAGCGCTATTGGGGGACGCCGCTGCCGATCTGGCAGTGCGGGTCCTGCGATACGCAGCGCTGCGTCGGCAGTGTCGCCGAGCTGCGCACGTTGGCCGCCGACCCGACGCAGGTGGACGCCCTCACCGACCTGCACCGGCCGTACATCGATGTTGTCGAGCTGCGCTGCCCGCGCTGCGGCGGGCTCGCGCGACGCGTGCTCGACGTGATCGACTGCTGGTTCGACTCCGGCGCCATGCCGTATGCGCAGTGGCACTATCCGTTCGAGAATCAGGAGACGTTCCAGCGGCGCTTCCCCGCCGATTTCATCTGCGAGGCGGTCGACCAGACGCGCGGCTGGTTCTACACGCTCCACGCCGAGGCGACCCTGCTCAACGCCTGCGAGGCGGTGCCGGCCGGGCACGCGTTCCGCAATGTCATCTGCCTCGGTCATATCCTGGACGCGCGCGGCGAGAAGATGTCTACGTCCCGCCGCAACGCCGTCGATCCGTGGGAAGTGCTGGACGAGCACGGGGCCGACGGCGTGCGTTGGTACCTCTACACCGCCACGCCCGCCGGCACGCCGCGGCGGTTCTCCCACGATCTGGTGCGCGAGTCGGTGCGGCGTTTCTTGCTGACGCTGTGGAACAGCTACGTCTTCTTCGTCACCTACGCCAACATCGACGGGTACAGCCCCGACTGGCCGGACGGCCGCCTCGCCGAGATCGACCGCTGGATCCTGGCCGAGCTGCAACTGCTGGTGCAGCGGGTCACGGCGGAGATGGACGCGTACAACCCAACGGACGCCGGCCGCGCCATCCAGGATTTCGTCGATGACCTCTCCAACTGGTACGTGCGCCGGTCCCGTCGCCGGTTTTGGAAGAGTGAGGACGACGACGACAAGCGCGCCGCCTTCCACACGCTCTACCGCTGTCTGGTGACGGTGAGCCTGCTGTGCGCCCCGCTGATCCCGTTCACCAGCGAGGCGCTCTGGCAGAACCTGGTCCGCCGGGTCCAGCCGCGCGCGGCCGAGTCGGTGCACCTGGCGGACTGGCCGCCGGCGGACCCGACGCTGCTCGATGAGCGGCTGATCGCCGACACCCGCCTGGCGATGCGTATCGCCAGCCTGGGGCGGGCGGCCCGCCAGCGCGCCGGCATCCGCGTCCGCCAGCCGCTGGCGCGGATGCTTGTGCGCCTGCGCTCCCCCGCGGAGGCGGAAGGGCTGCAGCGCGTGCTGGACCAGGTGAGCGACGAGCTGAACGTGCGCGAGGTGAAGGTGGTGGAGGACGAGTCGCCGTACGTCAGCTACCGCGTACGCCTCGACCTGAAGAAGCTCGGACCGCGCCTCGGCCGCGAGCTGCCGGCCGTCCAGCGGGAGCTGGCGGCGCTCGACCCGGCCGAGGCGGTGCGCCGGCTGCGTGCGGGCCGGCTGGAGATCGCCGGCCAGCAGCTCGCCGCGGACGAGGTGCTGGTGGATCTCGAGCCGCGGCCTGGGTGGAGCCCCGCTTCAGAGGGCGGCTACTTCGCCGCGGTCGCCACCGAGGTCACGCCCGACCTGCTGGAGGAGGGGCTGGCGCGCGAGGTCACCTTCCGGCTGCAGAACTTGCGCAAGGACGCCGGCTTCGACGTCGCCGACCGGATCGACACCTGGTGGGAGGCCGACGGCGCGGTCGCGCGCGCGCTGGAGCGTCACGGCGCCTGGGTCGCGGCCGAGACGCTCAGCAGGCATTTCGAGCGCGGCATGCCGCCGGACGGCGCCACGCTCGGCGAGTGGACGGTGGACGGCCAGGCGGTCCGAGCGGGCGTGCGCCGGGTGATGGCATCGGCGTAATGGCCGCGCCGCTGCCGCTGCAGCCCGCCGATGAGGTCTCGCTCACCGTCCTGGTGGACAACTCGAGCGATCTGTTTGCGCCGCCGGGCGAGGGCGTCGAGCGGCCAAGGCTGGCCGGCGGGCCGACAGTGTTGAACCCGCAGTGGGACGGCGCGGGCCCGGCGGCGCTGCGGGCGGAGCACGGCTTCTCGGCGCTCGTCCGCGTGCGCGTGGGCGGCCGGGAGCGGGTCCTGCTGTTCGATGCCGGGATCAGCCGGGAAGGCCTGATGCACAACGCGGACCTGCTGGGAGTCGACCTGCGCGACGCCGCGGCCGTCGTCCTCTCCCATGGGCACTTCGACCACACCGGTGGGCTGGCTGGGCTCGTCGTGCGCTTGCGGCCGCGCGAGCTGCCGCTCTTCATCCACCCGGAAGGCTTCCTGAGCCGCCGGATCGAGCCGCGCGACCTGCCGCCGGTCCCTCTGCCGCCGCCCAGCCGCGCCGCGCTGCGCGACGCCGGGCTGGAGGTCGTGGAAGGCGCCGCGCCCGCCCTGCTGCTCGATGGCGCCGCGGCCATCACCGGCGAGGTGCCGCGTGCGACCGAGTTCGAGCGCGGCATGCCGGCCCATTTCGCCTGGCGCGACGGCCGCTGGGAGGCCGACCCGCTGGTGCGCGACGACCAGGGGCTGGTGGTGAACGTGCGGGGCGAGGGGTTGCTGGTGCTGACCGGCTGCGGCCACGCCGGCGTGGTCAACATCGTGCGCCACGCCCAGGCGCTCACCGGCGTCGAGCGCGTGCTGGCGGTGGTGGGCGGCTTCCACCTTCCATCGCCGGCGTTCGACCACGCGATCGGGCCGACGGTCGCCGAGCTGGCGGGACTGGCGCCGGCGCGCGTCATCCCGGCGCACTGCACCGGCTGGCGCGCCCAGCAACTGCTCGCGCAGGCGCTACCGGACGCCTTCGTCCCACCCAGCGTCGGCTCGACCTACCGGTTCTGACTGCTCAGGACTTGAGGCGGTAGACCCCTCGCGACTCCCGCTCGAGCTCGGCGTCGCGCGCCAGCGCCACCGCCGTGGCGTTGTAGCTGGAGCGCGACTCCTTGAGGACACCGCGCTCGATCAGCGCGCGGACGACGTCCTGCACGCGCGCGCGGCCGCCCATCTGGCGGATGACCTCGCGGATCAGCTCGGTGCGGCTACCCGCGGGCCGGCCACGACGGCCGCCCGCCCGCGGGCCCGGCGCCGCGGCACGACGCGGCGCGGCCGCGGCCCGGCCGCTGAGCAGCGTCTCGACGGCGGCCTCCACGCTGCGGATCCGCGTCTGCAGGCCCACGCGCTGGCGCTCGATCTCGGCCGCCTGGCGCGCCATCGGCTCGTCCTCTTTCCACAGCGACTCGAGGCGTTGCAGGAGTTGCGCCGCGATCTCGTCGCCGCTCTCGATCACGCGCTCGCCGAGCCGGCGCAGGCGCGCGCGGTCGGCTTGCCCCATACCGACCAGCGAGTGCATGCGTTCCAACATTTGTTCGACGTCCTGGCGGACTGTCCCCGTGGGGCTCATGTGGAATCCTCCTTGCGTGCATTGTGCGGTCCGCCGCTCGGCGGACGGTCCTGTCAAGTGTATACGCATCCAACGGCCGCTTGTAAAGCAAGGCTAGGCATCGCTGTCAACGACCGGCGGAGGCATCACCGTCAACTCGAGCGCACGAGCGACGCCCGCGCACAGCAAGACGATCAACGTGGAGAGATAGGCAAGCAAGAGCGAGCCGATCACGGCTCCCAACGAGCCATACACGCGGTTCAGGGAGCTGATGTGCACGAAGTAGAAGGCGAGCCCCTGCTTCACCAGTTCGAGCGTCACCGCCGCGACGGCCGCGGCGATGGCGGCCGTGCGCGGGCGTGGGCCGGGCCCCGGCACCCAGAGGTACAGCCCCAGCACGGCGACCCAGTTGAGCAGGAGGGGCGGGATGACCGTGGCCAGGTAGGCGGCGATGCTCACCGCGCCCAGGTAGGCGGGAAGCCCGCTGGCCGCCAGCGAGGCCAGCACGAGCAGCGCCAGCCCGGCGACCAGCGCCAGGTCGCGCAGGCGGCCGTGGACCATCCGCACCGGCGGCGCCCCAAACATGCGGGCCAGGGCGCGGCGAAACGCCCCGAAGAGCGCGCTGCCCGACCAGGCCGCGGGCACGAGGCCGAGGAGGCCGAGGCCGCCCGCCGGGCCCGCGAGCTGCCGGACTTGCTGCTCGATCGCCGACTGCGTCGTCGGGGCGTCCAGATGCAGGAGCTGGACGACCTGGCGCGCCACCTGCTGGGACTCGCGGCCACCGAGGAAGAACGAGGCGATGGCCAGCGCCACGAAGCTCAGCGGGACGACGGTCAGGATGGCGTAGTACGCCACCGCGGCGGACGAGGTGGTGATGTCGGCGTCACGCACGATGCGCCACAGCTCGCGGGCGAAGCTGTTGGGACCAGGTCGGCGGGTCAGGGTTCGGGTCATCAATCCCCCCGCCTATAATCGCGTACAGACGGAGGTCATCCGAGTGTCTCCCGCCAGCGAGTCGTTGCGTTTCCGGCGCATCGTCGCCAAGTTCGGCACGAACGTGCTGACCGGCGGCACGGACCGCCTCGACCCCGCGGTCATGGCCGACCTCGTCGGCCAGGTGGCGCGGCTGCATGCGCGCGGCGCACAGGTCGCCATTGTGACCTCCGGTGCGATCGCCGCCGGCCGGCAGGCCGTGCGGGCCGCTTCCGCGCGGGGCGCGCGGCCGCCCGCCTCAGGCGGACCGCTGCGCCAAGTCTACGCGGCGGTCGGCCAGGGGCGGCTGCTGCACACCTACGACACGCTCTTCTCGTGGCATGGACTCACGGTTGCCCAGGCGCTCCTTACCCGCCGTGACCTGGCGGACCGCGACGGCTACCTCCACGCGCGCAACACGCTGATCGCGTTGCTCGAGATGGGCATCGTGCCGATCGTCAACGAGAACGACGCGGTCGCCACGGACGAGATCGCCGGCGCGGTCATCGGCGACAACGACAACCTGAGCGCGCTGGTGGCCACGCTGGTCGACGCGGACCTGCTGGCGATGTGCACCACGACCGGTGGGCTCTACACCGCCGACCCGGCGCGTCATCCGGAGGCGAGGCTCGTCGGCCGCGTCGAGCAGATCGACGAGCAGGTCGAGCGGATGGCCGGTGCCGCGGGCGAGCGCGGCATCGGCGGCATGGTCACCAAGCTGCAGGCCGCGCGCATGGCGACCGCGGCCGGCATCACGGCCGTGATCGTCTCCGGGCGGGAGACGGATGTGCTCGTGCGGCTGGGCGAGGGCGAGGAGCCGGGGACCTGGTTCCTGCCGCAGACGGACCGGCCCGAGGCGCGCAAGCGCTGGATCCTCTCCGGCTTGGCGCTCGGTGGTCGTATCGTGGTGGACGCCGGCGCGGCACGCGCCTTGCGCGAGGGCGGCGGCAGCCTGCTGCCCGCCGGCGCCATCGCGGCCGACGGCGAGTTCGATCGCGGCGACGCGGTCACCATTATGGGCCCGGATGGCGACCGCATCGCCTGCGGCATCAGCAACTACCGCGCGGCCGACGTGCAGCGCATTCGCGGTCTGCAGTCCGACCGCATCGCCCACGTGCTCGGCTACGACTACGGGGCGGAGATCGTCCACCGCAACAACCTGGTGATGCTCTAGCAGGTCGCTGAAAAAGGGCAGTCCAGAGGGGTCTGACCCCTCTGCCGGGGGCCTGGGGGTGTCCCCCCAGATACGAAACGTGCCCCCTTCCTGGCCAGGAAGGGGGTGGGGGGATGGTCGAAACAG
>JAJYLG010000099.1 GCA_021787985.1 Chloroflexota bacterium | reverse complement strand
GGCGTGGCCGATGTCATGTCGCCGCTCCCCCTTGCTGCGCGCGCGCTCTTGGGGAACGCGGACGCGCACCCAACACGTCCATTCTGACGCTCCGCAGTGTCGCAACAACGCCCCGCCGCGTCAAAGGCTCATCAACACGACCGGCGGCGCTCACCTGTTTGACAACGGCCGTCAGCGGAGGTCGGGCATGACCTCTTCCGCCAGTGCCCGCAGCATCGCGGGCTGATCCTCGCGCGGCGCGGCCAGCGAGAGGACGGCGACCTCCGCGCCGGCGTCGCGGTACTGCCGCAGTCGCTCGCGACACTGCGCGGGCGTCCCGGCGATCAGGTAGCGGTCGACGAGCGGGCGGAAGTCCTGGCGATAGCTCTGTCCGACGACCTCAGCCGCCACACGCCGTGCCTGCTCCCCGTCCGGATACACGGTGGCGAAGGCGTAAAGGCTCCCCCGGACAGCAGTCGCCTCGCGGCCCGCGTCGCGGGCGTGCTGCCGCACCGTGGCCAGGCTGCTCGCGAGCTGATCGGGTGTGTACATGTACGGCATCCAGAAGTCGCCGAACCGTCCAGCGCGCCGCATGGCGGCTGCCTTGCGACCAGCGATCCAGAATGGCGGCCTGGGCTTGCGCAGTGGAGCCGGTGTCAGGGTCACGTCGGTGAAGCGAAAGAACCTGCCTTCGAATGAGACGTTCGCCCCTCGCAGCAATCGGTCGATGACCTCGAGCGCCTCATCGGTTCGCCTGCCCCGCTCGCCTACCGGCACGCCGCACGCCTCGAACTCCCTCGGGAACTCGCCTCCCACTCCCACGCCAAGGTTGAACCGTCCGCCCGAGACCACGTCGAGCACGGACGTCAGCTTCGCCGCCAGCACCGGCGGGTAGAGCGGCAGCAGCGTCACCGAGCTCAGCAGATTGATCCGCGTCGTGACGGCGGCCGCGGCGCCGAGCGCGACGAAAGCGTTCCCCGCCGCGCGGTGGAACATGACGTGCTCGCCACACGCAACGTAGCTGAATCCGAGCTCCTCCAGCCGCTGAGCGGTCTCCGGGATCTGGTCCAACGTTGGAAGAACGAGGCCGAAATCCAGTGTCTGCATGCCCCCTCCCGCACCCGCGGCCAACGGCTCGCCGCGTAGGCCCGTCGCCAGCTTCGGCGCGCCGAACCCTGTGGTCAACGCCGCGCCAGTCCGGACGATCGCGGCGCCGGTCCCGCTGGCTCAGCGGACGACGGCGCGGGCAACCGCAGGCCGCACTTCGGCGCCGCCGCGTGGCCGTATCCGCTCCGCCAGGCGTGCGCGCAGGAACAGGGCAAGGCGGGCCGCGCACCACAACACCACGGGTCCGGCCTGAACCGTTACGGCGACAGCGTCATAGCGGTTGTAGTCGCGATGCACCGGGAACCACGTGTAGGCGTACCCCACGGCCAGGTCGGTCATGACCATGCTCAGCGCCAGCCCCCACAGCAGCCAGGCCACGCCGCGCGGGCGCGCGCACGCCAGCAGGGGGACGCACCACGTGAGGTACCACGGCATGAACCAGGTCAACGTGAGCAGCGCGGCGGTCAGCAGGGCGGCACCCACGCCGCTGAACAGCGAGATGGTTGAACGCGTCGCACGCCACAAGAACGGCAGGACGAGCAGGACCGAGGCGATGCGCACGCTCACCTGCGCGACACCGACGCTGCTGTTCCACGGTACGCCGGCATCCGCCAGACGTAGCCGCAGCAGCTCACCGACCGAACGCAACATCTTCTGCGACTCCGTCGTCAAGGTGCTGAACGTTGCCCGGCCGTCCCAGAAAGGCAGGTACGCGACCGCCGTCACGAAGGCGGCGATGGCGATTCCTCCCAACACTGCGGTGCCGGCGCGACGGCGGTCGTATCGCCGAAGCACGGCCAACAGCCAAAAAGGCGCGACAACCGCGGCGAAGAGCTTGAGGTCGGCGGCCAGCGCCAGGCAGCCGGCAGATGGCAGCACGTGGTCGGAGAGGAGCGCCAGGAACGCCACGGCCATCAGCAGCAGAATCAGAACGTCGTTATGGCCGTTGGCGACGAAGTGCAGCAGGAGCCCAGGATTGAGCCCGACCGCGCCGGCCGCCCAGCTTCCCGAGCCGGGCCGCAGCCGCTCGGCCAACCGATGAACGACGCCGACCAGGGCGACGAGCGCGGCCATCATCATCGCCTTGGCCGCCAGCACACCCCAGACGAGACCGGCCCGTGACGCAAGCGCGATCGGCCAGGTGACCAACGCCCAGACAGGCCCGTAGGGCGACGGCTCCTGCTCCCAGGCGAACCGAAAACCCAGCAGGGCCGGGCCTGGAGCCGTCGTCAGCGGGTTGTGGTGATACCACCACAGCACGCGCGACTCGGCCACGTAGTGGAAGATGTCCGCCGATAGCAGCGGATACACCAGCAGCAAGGGCAGCGCCAGCACAGTTGTTGCGGTCAGCAGCACGCCCACGGTGGGTCGATAGCCCAGGCTTGCCGCAACCAAGACCGCCGCGTAGCCGAGCATCGCCGCCGCCGCGAGAGCAAGGTAGGCGGCCAGCACATGGTCGGGATGCGGGCCGGCGATGTTCACGAAAGACACGGCCCCGCCGGGTCCGGGCACCCAGCGGCGCAGAGGGGCGATGACCAGCAGCCCCAGCGCGGCAGCGAAGAGCGCGGCCCATCCCACCCAGAAGATCGGCGCCGGCGACCTGATGCGCACGATCTCAGGATAGGCGAGCTCAACGGCCTGGGCGCTGGTGGATGGCGTCATGCTGAGGCTCCCTCCCCGCACCCAGCGCAGGCGGACTCCGGTGCTCGGTGCTACGCTAGGCCACGACGGGCATGCCCGCAGCCTGCACGAAGGGATCGCGACGATGGCAGCAGTAAGGCGGGCCAGCGCGACCTGGGAAGGCGACCTGCTTTCCGGGAAGGGCCGGGTCTCCGCGAACAGCAGCCGCGCCTTCTCGGACCTGGCGGTAACCTGGGCCTCGCGAACCGAGGAGCCCGACGGCCGAACCAGCCCGGAGGAGCTGATCGCGGCGGCGCACGCGGCTTGCTTCTCCATGGCGCTGTCGGCCGGGCTCGGCCGCGCCGGGAGGCCGCCCGAGCGGCTTGACGTGACGGCGACAGTGACTTTCGACAACGTCGGCGGCGGCTGGAAGGTCGCCTCCAGCGCCCTGACCGTCCGCGGACGAGTGCCGGGGATGACCGCCGCTGAGCTCCGCTCCGCGGCCGAGGCGGCGAAGGACGGTTGCCCTGTCTCGCAGGCGCTCAAGGGCAACGTGCAGCTCAGCGTCGAGGCGACGCTCGAGAGCTGAGCCTGCGCCCCGTCAACACCCGCGACGGCCAAGGTGGCGGCGGGCTTCGTCGCCCGCCTTGCCGCGTCGGCCCTGCAACGTCAGAGGAGGTTCTTCTGTGTCCTTGCCGCTCTCCGGCGTGACGGTCCTCGCCCTCGAGCAGGCCATCGCAGCGCCCCTCTGCACCCGCCACCTCGCTGACCTCGGTGCGCGCGTCATCAAAGTGGAGCGGCCCGAAGTCGGCGACTTCTCCCGCGACTACGACCACCACGTGCCCGGCACCAGCGCATGGTCGTTCTGGGTGAATCGCGGCAAGGAGAGCCTGGCGCTGGATCTCAAGTCCGAGGGCGGCATGCGCGTGGTGCGGGAGCTGCTCGAGCGCGTCGACGTGCTGGTACACAACCTGGGCCCCGGCGCCACGGACCGGCTCGGACTCGCGGTCGCCGACCTGCGCAAGCGTTATCCCCGGCTGGTCATCTGCGGCATCTCGGGCTACGGCTTGGACGGGCCGCTGGCGACGCGAAAAGCATACGACCTGCTCTTGCAGGGGGAGACCGCCATGGCGAGCGTCAGCGGCACGCCGGAGCAGCCGGCCAAGATCGGCGTCTCCATAGCCGACATCTCCGGCGCCATGTACGCGCTCTCGGCCGTGCTCGCGGCGCTCTACCAGCGTGCGCTGACCGGCGAGGGCGCGATCGCGAACATCGCGCTTTTCGACACCTGCATCGAGTGGATGTCGCCGCACTTCTACTCCTACCTCTACGCGGGCGTGGAGCCGGTCCGGGCCGGCACGCGTCACCACGCCATCGTGCCCTACGGCCCGTTCGCCGTTCGCGATGGGGTCGTGAACATCGCCGTGCAGAACGAGCGCGAGTGGGTGCGGCTCTGCAGCGAGGTCCTCATGCGGCCCGACCTCGCCGAAGACCCGCGCTACGCCGGCGTTCCTCAGCGGCTCGCGCGCCGCGCCGAGCTCGAGCCGCTCGTGGGCGACATCCTGTCGCGGCTCTCCCTGTCCGAGGCCGCGGCTCGTCTCGATGCCGCCGACCTCCCCTGGGGTGAGTTCCGTGAGGTCCGCGACCTGCCGGACCACCCCAACCTGCGCGCACGCCGGCTGCTGCACGAGGTGGACGGGCCGGAAGGGCCGCTGCAGGCGCTGCGCCACCCGCTCCAACTGGAAGGGA
The DNA here is from genome assembly GCA_021787985.1 of Chloroflexota bacterium. Lineage (GTDB taxonomy): Bacteria > Chloroflexota > Dehalococcoidia > DSGV01 > DSGV01 > JAJYLG01. Next base: position 3,816 of record JAJYLG010000099.1, on the reverse strand, counting down.
TGGAGGACGGCCAGCGAGGTGTGCCCCGCATCGGGGAGCACAACGCCGCCATCCTGGCCGAGCTGGGGCTGGGCCCCGCGACCCTGGACTGAAACGCCGGGCCGCGGAACGCGCGGTGGCAGCGGATCACGTGACGGTAACAGCCATGGGGGATACTCAGTCCGTGGCACACGCCATCGCCCTGCCCGCCCGTAAGCGGATCGCCTTGATCGCCCACGACCACATGAAACGTGAGCTGCTCGAGTGGGCGCGGTACAACGTCGGCACGCTCTCAAGGCACGATCTCTGCGCCACGCAGAGCACGGGGACGCTGCTTGCCCGTGAGCTCGGCCTCGACATCCACCTTTTCCAGAGCGGACCGCTGGGTGGCGACCTCCAGGTCGGCGCGCGGATCACCGAGGGAGCGATCGACCTTCTGGTGTTCTTCTGGGATCCGCTGGAGCCGCAGCCGCACGACCCCGACGTGAAGGCGCTGCTTCGTGTCTCCGTGGTGTGGAACATCCCGGTGGCCTGCAACCGGGCCACGGCCGATTTTCTGCTCTCCTCACCGCTCATGAAGGCCAGCTACGAGCGCCTGCTGCGGCCGGACTATCGGCCGGCAGCGACCGGCTCGCCACCTGAGGTCGTCGACGAGGCGGACTGAAGAGCTCCGCCGGCTACGCGCCCCGTACAGCCTCCTCGCCGGCGCCTGACCCCGAGCCGCGCCGCCCTCGGCGGGTCAGAGCCCGGTTTCGACCGCCCGGACGCGGTATGCACAGAACGGGCAGGCGGGGTCGGCGGCAGGCGGCTCGGGTTCCGCCAGCGTGCCGGCGACCTCGTGGAGAAACTCCAGGAAGCCCTGGGAGTCGCGCGGCATCTCGAGCCACTCCAGGCGCGCCACGTAGCGGAGCAAGCTGTCCCCCGCGGGTTCGACTTTGTCGGGGCTCGCGCACAGCAGCGCCAAACGGGCCACCGGGGAAACGCCGAACGAGGCGGGCGCCGGGTGCTCCAGCGCCAGCGCATAGCCCTCGAGCTGGCGACCGTATTTCGCCAGGTGGCCGCGACGCGGGACCGTCGTCTTGAAGTCGACCACGCAGTAGCTCCCGTCGGCGAAGCGCAGCAGCGTGTCGTAACGGCCGCGCAGCTCGATCTCAACCCCGTAGCGCTCAATGCTCACCGGCTGCGAACGCAGCGTCCGTTCCTTGAGCACGTCCACCACCCGCGGCAGCCCGTGGCGTTCTACCACATCATCCCAGCCGGACGGCTGCAGGAAGCGCTCCTTGGTCAGCGAGTCGATACGCGAGAACACCGCCGGAAACGGGACCGACGGACGCGCGAGCAGACGCCGGGCCTTGAGGTAGAAACAACGGCGGCACTCGTCCCAGAGGAAGGCGAAATCGGACGGACTGAGGCGGAAGCGTCGCGGATCGCCGTGCTCGGACATCGACTCAGGAGGCACGCGCCGCTCCCGCCCGGACCGCCTGAGGCGCGTCGACACACAGGGGGAGATACCCGTCAATGAGCGCCTGGCTAACCCTCGTGAAGGCGTCGAGCATCTGGCGGACGCCGGGCTCCGCGTAGGGCTCGAGGAAGTCTCCCTCGATCGCCCGCAGCGAGTCGTCGAAGCATCCGTCGCGGAGTTCGCGCCCGGCCGCCACGGCCGCCAGGTCTGTCCGGCAGGAGCAGCGCCGCCCGAGCTCGTGTGTGCTCACGGCACCGCCGCCGTCTCTCGACGTGCCCGTTCCGCCGGCCGGCGTGCGGACGGCTGGCATCGCGGGCAGTAGTGCGTCCCCCGGCTGGCCACGACGATACGCTCGATCGGCGCGCCACAGCGAGGGCAGGGCTCGCCGGCTCGCCCGTACACGCGCAGGTGCTCCCGGTTGCGACCCTCCTCGCCGAAGGCGTTGACGAAGTCGCGGAACGACGAGCCGAAATTGCGGATCCCCTGGCGCAGCACCGACCGCAGTGCCCGGTGCAGCCGGCGCGTCTGATCGTCGGCCAGCTCCCCCGCGGGAGTGGCGGGGTGGATCCGTGCCAGGTGCAGCGCCTCATCCGCGTAGATGTTGCCGACGCCGGCGATCCGCCGCTGGTCGAGCAGCACGGCCTTCACCGGAGCGCGCCTGCCGGCAAGCCGCTGGGCCAGCGCGTGCCAGGTGAACGACCGCGAGAGCGGCTCCGGGCCGAGCCTGCGTTCCAGCTCCACGAGGCGGTCGACGATCTGCCACACACCGAACTTGCGCACGTCCGCCCAGCGCAGCTCGCTGCCGTCTTCGAAGCGAACCAGCGCTCGCTGGAATGGCTCCGGCGGCCGTTCGCGGTCCTCGGCTCGCCGGATGACGGCGCGGCCGGTCATGCGCAGGTGGACGACGAAGTATCGGCCGTCGTCCAGGCGGAAGATCAGGTACTTGCCGCGGCGGCTCGCCTCGGCGATACGTCGACCCTCAAGCTGACGCGCGAGCTCGCGCGGCGGGTAGAGCGCGGCGAGCCGCTCGCTGCCCGGCTCGATACGGACCTCCACGATTCGCCGGCCCACCACGGCAGGCGCCAGGTCGCGCAGGATCACCTCGACCTCGGGCAGCTCCGGCACGCCTAGTCGATCTCCCCCCAGTTCTGCCCACGCGACAGGTCGACCTTGAGCGGCACACGCAGCGCGAACGCGCCGGACATCTCGCGCCGCACCAGGTCCTCCATCGCGTCGAGCTCTTCCTCAGGGCACTCGAACAGCAGCTCGTCATGGATCTGCAGCAGCATTCGGCTGCGCAACCCCCGCGCGTCGATCGCCCCCTGCGCACAGCGCATGGCGATCTTGATGATGTCGGCGGCAAGCCCCTGCACGGGGTGGTTGATCGCCTGGCGCTCGGCCGCGGCGCGCTCGGTATGCGTCCGCGAGGCGATGGCGGGCAGGTAGCGCCGCCGGCCGGTGAGCGTCTCGGCGTAGCCGTGCTCGCGGGCGAAGGCGATCGTCTGCTCCATGTAGGTCCTGATGCCCGGAAAACGCTCGAAATAGCGACGGACGAAGTCGCCGGCCTCCTCCTGAGAGAGCTCGGTGCGCATGGCCAGCCCATAGGCGGTCTGGCCGTAGGCCAGGCCGAAGTTGACCACCTTGGCGATCCGCCGCATGGCCGACGTAACCTGCTCCTGCGACACGCCGAAGACCTCGGCCGCGGTCCGCTGGTGAATGTCCTCGTCGTGGAGGAACGCGGCGCAGAGCCCCGCGTCGCCGGTGATGTGGGCGAGCACCCGCAGCTCGATCTGTGAGTAGTCGGCGGAGAGGAACCACCACGGTCCGCCCGCGCCCCGCGGCACGAACGCGCTACGGATCTTCTTGCCGGCCTCGTCACGCACGGGGATGTTCTGCAGGTTAGGGTCGAGGGAGGAGAGCCGGCCGGTCTCGGCGCGAGTCATGTTGAAGGTGGTGTGAATGCGGCCGGTCTCCGGATTGATCATCCCGGGGAGGGAGTCCACATAGGTGGACTTCAGCTTCGTCATCCCCCGCCACTGCAGGACCAGATCGATGATCGGGTGGACGTGGTGGATATGCTGCAGCGCCGACTCCTCCGTCGTGTAGCCCTGCGTCGTCCGGCGAGTTTTTGGCAGCCCGAGCCGCTGGAACAGCACGCCCGAAAGCTGGCGAGGCGAGCCGATGTTGAACGGCTCTCCGGCCTGGTCGTAGATCTCTCGCTCCAGCCGACGGATATCCTGCGTGAGCGACTGGCTCATCTCCCGCAAGACGGCCGTGTCCACGGCGATGCCGGCGCGCTCCACCCGCACCAGGATCGGGACCAGCGGCATGTCGATGTCGGCGAACACGTGCCACGATTTGGTGCCCTGCATCTC
>JAJYLG010000098.1 GCA_021787985.1 Chloroflexota bacterium | reverse complement strand
CCGTCTCTGAGGACCATACCCCTTCCTAGCCCAGTCCGATCCCCGCGGCCGCGAGCTCCTTCGCCAGCCGGCGAAGGTACTCGCCACTGACGGCCCACTGGCTGCCGGCGGCGGCGGCGCCTCGCACACGCAGCGTGATGCCGGCCGCGCTCACGTCTTCCACCGCCGAGACCCGCGGCGGATCGAGCACGCGCTCTCGCCATGCCGAGTCCGCTGCCAGCTCACGGCCCACGCGGTCGGCAACTTCGGTTGCCCGTTCGAGGTCCCCGGCGAGCGCGACGCGTACGGCGAGCCAGACCCCTCCGTGGTCGCGCGTCAGGTTCGTCGTGACGTGCACCTCGCCATGCGGAACGTGGTGAACCGCGCCGTCCGGTCCGCGCAGGACCGTCCGGCGCAGGCTCAGCTCCTCGACGCGGCCGGTGACCCCGGCGATCGTGACCACGTCGCCGTGGGCGTACTGGTTCTCGCCCATGATGAACAGCCCGGCGATCACGTCGCGGACGAGCGTCTGCGCACCGAGCCCCAGCGCCACGCTGGCGATCCCCACGCCCGCCACGAGCGGCGTAACGTTGTAGCCTGCCAGGTCCAGCAGCAGGAAGACCGCCACCACCGCGAGCACGGCAAGCAGCGTCCGCGTGAGCACATGCGCGAGCGTGCGCGCCCGTTTGAGCGCGGCTTCGCGCATCACGCCGGCGGCCACGCCACGCGAAACCGTGCGGCGTACCAACACGTCCACCACGCGCGTACCAACGGTCCCCAGCACCACGACCGCGACCACGACCGCCAGCGCCTGCACGGTCTGATGGCTGGTGAGACGGTCGAGCCAGGCGTGCGCCAGGAGGAAGGTCATCGCAGCACGGCCTCGAGCGGCGCGAAGCTGGCCAGCAGCCGCTTCACGCCCGCCTCGCCGACGAACGCCACGGTCACCTCCGTGTCACCCGAGACGTGACGCGTCGACACCACCACGCCCTCGCCGAACTTCGCGTGGCGCACGTGCTGCCCGGCCGCGAACTCGGCCCGCGGGCGCGCCGGCTCCGGCTCCCGCAGCGGAGGCGGCAGCCGGATGCCCCAGCGGGCTGCCGCAGTCGGCGACGCGGCATCGCGACCGTGGTAGCGGAGCAGCTCGGCCGGGATGTCACGCAGGAAGCGCGACGGCGGGTTGTGCGCCGTCGAGCCGAACGCCGAGCGGCCGTAGGCGGTGGTCAGGAAGAGCAGGTCCTTCGTCCGTGTCATTCCCACGAAGCAGAGCCGCCGCTCCTCGTCCAGCGCCTCGCGGCTGTCGAACGAGCGGACATGCGGCAGGACGCCTTCTTCGAAGCCGACGATGAAGACGACCGGGAACTCCAGCCCCTTGGCCGCGTGCAGCGTGATCAAGGTGACCGCATCGGCGCGTGAGTCGTACGTGTCGACGTCGGCCACCAGCGCCAGCTCCTCCAGGAAGCCGGCCAGCCCACGCTCGTCCTCGCGCTCGTCGTACTGCTCAGCGGCCGAGCGGAGCTGCTGCACGTTCTCCCAGCGCTCCTCGAACGCCTCGTCGCCTTCGGCCGCCAGGTGCGCCCGGTAGCCTGCTGCCTCGACCACCGTGTCCAGCGTGTGCGCCGCCGACGACGCGCGGGTCGCCTCCACGAGCGAGTTCAGCATCCCGTGGAAGGCCAGCAGCGCGTCCAGCGCGCGCTTGGCGAGCCCAGCGGGTGGCGGCGCCTCGCCTGCCGCCAGCGCCTGCAGCGCGGCGTACGCTGGCAGGTTCATCGAGGCCGACCAGCGGGTGAGCGCATCAGCCGTCTTCTGGCCGATGCCGCGCGGGGGCACGTTCAGCACGCGCAGGAACGCGACCGAGTCGAACGGATTGACCAGCAGGCGCAGGTAGGCCATCAGGTCCTTCACCTCGCGCCGTTCGTAGAAGCGCAGCCCGCCGACCAGGCGATAGGGCATGCGGTGCAGGACGAACGCCTCTTCCAGCGGCCGTGACTGGCCGTTGGTGCGGTACATGACCGCGACCTCGCCGTACCGACGGCCCGCCGCCGTCAGCGATTGCACCTGACGGACGACGAACTCCGCCTCGTTCACCTCGTCGAGCGCCTCGTAGAGGGTCACGGGGATTCCGGCCCCGCGGTCGGTCCAGAGATGGCGCGCGCGGTGTGACTCACTGGCGCGGATGACGCTTTCGGCGGCGTCGAGCACGGTCTGCGTCGAGCGATAGTTCTGCTCCAGCAGCACCACGGTAGCGCCGGGGAAGTCCCGCTCGAAGTTGAGGATGATGCGGACGTCGGCCGAGCGCCATGAGTAGATCGACTGGTCCGGGTCACCGACGGCGGTGATGTTGCCGTGGACGCTGGCCAGCAGGCGCGCGATTTCGTACTGCACCAGGTTCGTGTCCTGGTACTCGTCGACCAGCACGTGCCGGAAGCGCTCGGCGTACCTGAGCCTGATCTCCGGCACGTCGCGCAGCAGGCGCAGCGCTTCGAGCAGCAGGTCGTCGAAGTCGAGCGCGTGCGCCTCCCGGAGCCGCTGCTGGTAGCGGGCGTAGGCCCGGGCAGCTAGCTCCTCGGGATAGGTGGACGCCTTCGTGGCCGCGTCGGCCGGTGAGAGCGTCTCGTTCTTCCAGCGCGACACGGAGGCGAGCACGCTGCGCGGGGGGAAGCGCTTCGCCCCATCGCCACCGAGCAGGTCCGTGAGGACCTGCTTCATGAGCGACTGCTGGTCCGCGTCGTCGTAGATGGCGAAATGCTGCGGCACCCCGATCGCCGGCCCGTCGACCCGCAGGATGCGGACGGCGATGCGGTGGAACGTGCCCATCCAGGCCGACGCGATCTCGGGGCCAACCAGCGCCTCGGCACGCTCGCGCATCTCGGCGGCCGCCTTGTTCGTGAAGGTCACGGCCAGGATGCGCGACGGCCACACGTCCCGGCAGCGGACGAGCCAGGCGATGCGGTGAGCGATGACGCGCGTCTTGCCGCTCCCGGGGCCGGCCACGATCAGGAGCGGCCCCCCGGGGTGCGTCACGGCGACGCGCTGGGCGGGGTTCAGCGGTTCGAGGATGGAATCGTCTCTGGTCATGCGGTCGGACGCAGTGTACCAGCCCGTCCCGCCGCGACAAGGAGGAACGAAGCTGACGAATGGTATACTTGGCCCGACACGAGGCCGGCAGGACCGGCCCGAGCGGAGCGCTGATGGATCTTGCCGGACGCCAGACGATCGTCCTCGTGAGCTGGATCGGTGGCTCGTGGCAGGCGACCGTCAAGTTGGTTGTCGCGCTGATCGTCACCTATTCGCTCGTCCTCTGGGTCGCCGCCATCGCCTGGACGTACGGCGACGTCCGCAGCCGCACCCGCGACGCGTTCGTCCAGGCGCTCGCGGTCATCGGGGTGCTCGTCTTCAACGTCGCGGGGCTGCTCGTCTACTTCATCCTGCGCCCACGCGTCACGCTCGCTGAGGTCTACGCCCGCGAGCTGGAGGAAGAGGCGCTGCTCCAGGAGCTCGAGGCGCAGCATGTGTGCCCGTCCTGCCGGCGCCGGGTCGAGCCCGATTTCATCGTGTGCCCCACCTGCCAGGCGCGGCTGCGCGAGTCGTGCACCTCCTGTGCGCGCGCCTTGCTGCCGAACTGGACCGCGTGCCCCTATTGCGGCACGCCGCGACGGCCCGCGCTGGTGACGACCCGCCCCACAGCGTCAGGCGCGGCACCCGCGGCCGCCACAACCCCGTCGCCCGCCTTCCCAGCGCGACCATCTGCTCGCGCCGCTCGCCGCCCCGGTGCGCCCGCTTCGGAGCCGACGACCGCGCGCGAGACGCCGACGGCCTCGTCGGCGAGCACGCCTGGGTTCGGCCAGTAGCCCGTCCGAACGGATCGAGCCGCTCGTCAAGCGCCCGCGGCGCTCGCCAGCCCTCCGCCGGGAAGCGCCAGCGCCATCTCCGCGATGCCCGTCCGCCGGATGATCTCCGCCGCGCGCTCCACCTTCGCTTCTCCGCGGAAGGGGACTGTGGCCCATAGCCGCGCGATCGCCTCGACAGCCTGGCGCGTGCGGAGCTGCGTCAACAGGACCACCGTCTCTTCGCTGGCCGCGCGGTCGAGGGTGTACGGGCTCGGCGGCAGGCCGCCGGTCAGGATGAGGCAGTCCGGCGGATTGATGAGGGCTGCAAGCTGCAGGTCGGTCTTGTCGGAACGGGTGAGGACCGCCTTACGGCGGCGGCGGGCGTAGTAGGGGTGCGCGGGGTCGGTCATGATCGGGCCGACCATGATGAACTCCATCGCGCGCGGCTCATCGCCGTCGCCGAGGAGCGCCGCCGCCTGGAGGGCGTCGCGCAGATCAGGGATCGCGGGCGCGGCGAGGAGCTGGTCTTCTGGCAGCACGCCGAGCACCGTCGCGCCGAGCCGCTCGAGCCGGCCGCGGACGAGCTCGATCTGCCGTTGCGGGGCGAGCGTCGCCACCACACGCCGGCCGTCGATGCCGCCGGTCGGGAGCGTGTCCGCCTCACCTCGCAGCACCAGGATCTCGTCGGCGCTGGCGGGGGCCGCGGCTGCCGGCGGCAGCTCGAGCAGCAGAACGTCAACGCCTTCGCTCGCGGCGTACTCCATCGCCTTCTCGGCGGTGAGGGGCTGGCCGCCTCGACCGCGGCTGCCAGGGAGCTCCCGGAACAGGGACGCGTCACGCGCGGCGCCCGCGTCACCGTCGACGCGCAGCGCCAGCGTGCGGCGGCCGGAGTAGGCGCTTGCCACCGCGATGCCCGCGGCGACCGTGGTACGGCCTGCGCTCGGGGCGAGGGAGCCGACGGCGATAGTCTGCATGCGGGGTCTCCTGGAATCAGTCAAGCTGCGCCGGGGGTCCGGACGCCGGTGTCAGTATAGCAACGGCCCGCGCTTGGCCCGAGCGTGCCGGGCGTGCGGCCAGCGGAGCGGATCGGATAGGCTGGAACCGGGCCGAAGTGGCGGAACGGCAGACGCGGTGGTCTCAAAAACCACTGAGGGCAACCTCGTGCCGGTTCGAATCCGGCCTTCGGCACCAACCTCGTCGACCCGTCCTTCCCGCGGAAGGACTCCACCGCAGGGCCGTCTCCCGGCACGCTGGGGCGTGGTGCAACGGTAGCACAGCGGACTTTGGATCCGTCGATCCTGGTTCGAATCCAGGCGCCCCAGCCACAACGGCGGACCTGAATCCGGGAAGCCCAACGGATCTTGGGGGCGCTGCGTGACACGTCGGCGCGCGCGGCATGAAGCTCGCCGGATTTTCCCCGAGGGTACGGACCGAGCCCTACAAGCGACGGCCGCCTGGTCCCCTGGCGCGCGTCACGGGTGCACGGCGCTCGCGAGCGCCTGCAAAGCCAGGCTGCTCAATGCCAGCGTCACCCAGCCGACGGCGCCGAGCGCGAAGCCCTTCCGATCCGACGCGGCCAGGGCGCGCAGGTCGGTGGAGAGGCCGATCGCGGCCAGTGACAACACCACCCCGTAGGTCGAGATCCGCCCGAAGACGCTGTGGCCGGCGGCGGACGACCAGATGTGGGATGAGCTGGCCAGCACCATCGCCAGAAAGCCAACGATGAACCACGGGACGGCTCGCTTGAGCACCGCGGCGGCACTGGGGCGGCCTTGCGCGCCATGGTCTCCGCCAAGCGAAGGGTCGCGGCGAGCCACCGCCGCCATCAGCGCCGTCACGGGCAGGATCATCACCGTGCGCGCCAGCTTGACCACGACGGCATAGGCCACTGCCCCCGAACCGAAGGCGTACCCGGCGGCCAGAACCGAGGAGGTGTCGTTGATGGCCGTGCCCGCCCAGATGCCGAACATGTGCGGGCTGAACCCCAGCAGGTGGCCGACCAGCGGGAACACGATCACGGCCGCGATGTTGAACACCAGGATGACCGCGACCGCGTACGTCATCTGGGTTGCTTCCGCTTCCACCGCTGGCGCGACCGCCGCCACCGCCGAGACCCCGCAGATCGAAGTCCCGGCGGCCAGGAGCGCGCGCACCCGGCGCTCAATCCCCAGCGCCCGTCCGACGTACCACATTACGACGAGTCCGATCGACAGGGTCCCGAGCATCACGATGAGCGAGTCGCCCGCCGCGCGGAGGACGTACGCCACGTCCACCGTGCCTCCGAGCGCGACGATCGAGAGGCGCAGGACCCGGCCGCCGACCCGGGCGGACCACTCCTGCTGGTGGTGGGGGAGTCGCGCCAGCGTCGTGGTCACGGAGCCGAGGATCATGGCCGTCACCGCCGGCCCCAGCACTCTCACCTGGTTTCCCACCAACCAGGACACGTACGCGACCGCGACCGCCAGCGCGCCCGGCAGGAGGATCCCTCGGGTCGCATCGGCGTAGTCAGCAAGGCGACCGACGATGGTGGCGGACGCTCCGGCCGTGCCTTCGCCGACGGGGCACGGCGAGGACGCGCCGTCAGACGATTCTCGCGCGCCGATGTGAGACTCACGCAGGGCGACGTCGAGGTCGTCGGCCGCCACTTCATACGCTTCCGAGTCATTCATGGTTCGATGGTCCCCTCCAAACGTCGGACGAACACGATCAGGCCGTATGCACCGCCTTGCGCCAGGCGGGGCCGCGCGCCTGGGCGGCGAGGCCGCGGACCTCACCGGGCCGAGCTTCGCTGTGGCGATGAAGACGGGCGTCACTCTGGCGATGGGCGGCACATCGCCTTCGAGGCGCCCCGGTGGCGATGTGCTGGATGAGCCGCTGGGGGAGCGGTCGCCGGGCATGGGAGCTGATCACGAGGTAGCGGTTATCCCGTCACGCAAGATCCCCGATCGCGGTGCCGACCCCGTGACAGCCGACGTGAGCGATGGTGATCGCAGGCTCGGAGGGAATGGTAACACCGACCGCCGAAAGGCGGCCTGCTCACGACGGCCCGGCCGCGGCCCGGACTGCTCGGCCGGCTGCGACGGCCGAAGGTTCGGGCGGGGCGTCCACGCCTGGGCGAGCGGTCTCAACGTGGTCCGCCGGTGGCGGAGGGCCGAGGCAGTGAACGCGTGGCTCCCGCGCTGGCCGCGCTCCGTGACGAGCGCGCAGGCTTGACCGCGGGCGGGGCAGAGCGGGCGCATCGCGAACCGCCGGACCCGAACGGAGCGACCTGAACGAACGCGGGCGTTTAGGCGGGAAGCAATGGCCTGAGCAGCTCCGACAGCTTCTCCGCTTCCTGCTGTGGGGTCCCAGATAGGAGCTCCCGGCGGCGCGTGGCCGCCGATGCGGCGCTTACCCCCGCCACGATGGTGGGAGACCCGTCGAGACCGAGGCAGCTCCGGTCGAAGTCCATGTCACCGGCCGTCCAGACGGTGACGGGCGCCCCGCCCATCGCCCAGTCCCACCGCTGTAGGTCAAGAAAGCGCGGCTCGTTGCAGCCCGATTTCAGCGAGACGACGCAGGGAAGTGGCGCTTCGACGATTTCGAAGCCGCTGCCCAGCTCGCGACGCGCCCGCAGCACCCGCCGCCGAGCCACGACGTCGAGATGGCTGGCATAGGTTAGCTGGGGCACGTTCAGCCACTCGGCGATGCCGGGTGGCACCTGCCCGGTCGCTCCGTCTGACGACTCCTCGCCGCAGAGCACGAGGTCCACCTCTCCGGCGACCTTCCCGATAGCGCTGACGCCTCGCGCGAGGGTGTAGGAGGTCGCCAGCGTGTCGGCCCCGCCGAAGACGCGGTCGCTCATCAGAAAGGCGGCGTCGGCGCCCATCGCGAGGCCCAGCCGCAGGTACGGCTCGCAGAAGGGCGGTCCCATGGACAGCAGAGAGATACGCCCGCCGTGCGCGCCCTTGAGCTGCAGCCCCGCTTCCAGCGCGTTCATGTCCGGCCCGTTGAACTCCGAGCGGGCGCGGCTGCGGTCCAGGGTGCGGGTCTCCGCGTTGACGGTGACCTCCTCCGACTTGGGGACCACCTTCATGCAGACGACGATGTGCAGGCCCGCCATACTAGCCTTTCTTCCCCGTCGTCTCCCGCTCCAGGGCCTCGACCAGCGCAGGCAGCACCTGGTGCACGTCGTCGACGACGCAGTAGTCCGCGCACTCGAAGATGGGCGCCTCGGGGTCGGAGTTGATGGCTATCACGGTCTCCGCGTCCTGGATGCCCACGGTGAACTGCGTGGCGCCGCTGGCGCCACACACGACGGCCAGCTTGGGGCGAGTGACGAAGCCGGTCTGGCCGATCTGCCGGTCGTGGCCGACCCAGCCAGCGTCCACGGCGACGCGGGTTGCACCGATCTCGGCCGCCAGAGCCTGCGCCAGCCGATTCAGGACGGCAAAGTCCCCGCCCACCCCCCGACCGGCGATGACGAGC
>JAJYLG010000097.1 GCA_021787985.1 Chloroflexota bacterium | reverse complement strand
GTCGTGACGACCCTCGCCCTGGGCATCGCGCTGGTCCTCGCGAGCGAGCTCCTGCTTCCGGGTTCGTGGCGCACCTGGATAAGCATGGTGGTGCTGTTCCGCGGGCAGACAGACACCGTGCAGAACTACCTGATGCCTCTCGGACCCTTCCCCCTCCGGTTCGTGGTCGCCGGTGCGCTGCTCGTCTGGGCTTCGTGGCGCGATCGACCTGCCGCGCTCCCGGTAGTGGTCCTGCTCTGCCAGCCTGACATGCAGCCGTGGGCGCTGGGCTTTCTAGCCGCGGTGCCTCGCCTCCTGGGCTGGCAGACACGCCCCGGGATTGACGCCCGGGTCGCGACAGGACGCGCGGACGACATTCATGCGACAGTCCCGGAGTCGGCGTAGAAGTCGGCGCTGTGCAAGGGCAGATACCGATGAGCAGAGCGAACGGCCACGTCCGGCTGTTCGCGTTTGGCTCTGCTTGGTTCGTCGCGCTGATCAGCGCCGGCGGAGTGCTTTTCCACACTGGGACTACGCTGTTCGATGCGCGCGCCTACTGGCTCGCCTGGCACGGGCCCTTGTACGCAAATGGCTTCGTCTACCCACCGGCGGGGGCGTTGTTGTTTCTTCCCGCGGCGTTCTTGCCGTGGACGGTCTTTGCCGTCGCGTGGCTCGCGGTGCTCACCACCGCCGGAACATGGCTGCTCTGGCCACTGCCGCCCTATCTCGTGCGGAACTCGAAGAACCGAAAGGGCCGGCCGTGGATACCTACGCGCTCCTGAGCGAACAGGATCGGCCGGCCGTCGCGCACGAAGACCGCCAGGGCCACGGCGGCGATGAGGGGACTCAACAACACCAGCCCAAGTGCCGCACCGTCGCCCGGCTTTCGCTCCGACGCGGCACGTGAGGCTCACCGGAGACGGGACCAACACGATTGGGGGTCACGACGGACCGCGGGGCGGATTGGAGCGCCGGATGAACCGGTCTCGAATAGGCGGCGCGCCGGTTCGATCAGCCTCCCGATCTTCCCCGACATGACCGACGCCCAAGGTGGACCGAGTCGTGGAGGCACTGGCGGGTGCGGTCGGCCAGAGCTCGTGCAATGCTGTCTTGCGGAGAAGTCAGCGGAAGCTGGCCGCCCACACCACCAACCACAGGTTCACCATCACGCTCCAGCCGATCACCAACATCCACACTCTCCCGACGCCCCGCCGGGCAGCGACCAGACCGCACAGAGCGAACCAGAAGGGAATCGAGTCGAGCAGGTAGCGGTAACCCAGCTGGATCCATCCTCCGCCGTAGTACAGCAATGTCGGGAGGAGGACTGCCAGGCCCGCGGCGGCCAGGCCACGCGCGGCGGTCGAAGTCCTGATCGCCCACAGCCCGACGAGCAGCGCAGGGCTGGTGATGAGAACCGACATTCCGTATGGGTCCGGCCTGAACAGGAGTGGCAGCCCCACCCATGTGCCCGGTCCGTTCAGGAACAGGTATTGCAGGTTCATCGGCAGATGGACGAGCGAGAACAGACCCATCTCCCGCAAGCGCTCGAGCTCCGGCGGCAGCGACGCAAGCGCGTAACCGGACTCGAACACCGAACCGAACCGCGCCCAGTTGTAGACGAGGTCGATTGCACCGAACAACGCGACCGGTAACAGGAATCCGACGACGCGTGTGACCCGATCTCGCGTGGTCTGCCCCGCCGCCGACTCCGGGCCCGTGCGCCACAGGAGCCAGATGAAGTACGGTGCGGCGAAGAGCATCGGGGCCCGGGAGAGCGCCGCAGCGCCGACAAGCAACCCGAGCAGCCACGGCCTCGGGCTGGCGGTCGCCCCCTCGCAGAGCGCCAGCAACATGATGAGCGCCCCAAGCACCTCGCTGGTGTGCCACACCCCTCCCCGAACGGTGACGTTCCACATCACCGTGCCGAACATCAGGAGGACGACTAGTGCGAAGCGATCGCGGATGTTGGCGACGCCAAGGCGCCCAAGGAGAGCCCATCCCGCGAGGGCGCAGGACGCGGCGAGGGCCGCATTGAGGACGGGCTCCAGTGCGGCGGCCGAGGGCATGCCGAACGCAGCCACGAGTGGCAGCGTGAGAACCACGGGAAACGGCTGGAACGGGACGTATACATGTCCACCGTACATGACCCAGTCATATGTGCCGGGCGCCGGGATCACGTCCAGCCACAGGTGGCCGTGGAGGATCGAGTCGGCGAGGTAGAAGAAGTCGTACCGACCGACATTCAGGAGGCCCCCGAGGGTGGCGTCCAGGATGAACATCACTGCGGCCACGTAGCCCGCGAGCAGCCGCGCCTGCGAGGCGCCGTCGACCGTCCACCGTCGCGTGAGCTTCGCGGTCGAAGTCATGCCGTCACGGTTCGGCAGTCTCCACCGCCGCGTCCCCGGCATCGATCAGCATGACCTGTGACGATACGGCTGCGTCGCGCGCACGCCGCATTCTGCCCCATTCCACCCACGCGACCACGACTGTCGTCACGAGCCACCAGAGGGAGCGGTAGTCGGCCGCATAAGCCACGTATAGAAGCCAGAACATGCCGTTGCCCATCATTGCCATCGCTGGCATCGCCAGCAGCCAGCCATGGATGTGGACGATGGGGCTCCATGCGGCCGACACGAGCAGAATCAGGGCCGACCTGAGAGGGCCGGCTTGCCGAAGCGCGGCCAGCGTGAGGATCCCGGCGACCACGAACGCTACTCCTGCTGCGGCCATCGGCATGCCAATCTGGTGCGCAACCTCAAGCAGACCGCCCCCGCCGATGTCTGCATACGAGGCCGACGCGGTGGGGACGATGCTCCGGAAGAAGTCCAGGTAGGACTGCACGCCGACGATGGGTAGAGAAAGGGCTACGACCCCGAGCCATATGGCGACCGATATCCCGAGCGCTCGCCACGCCCGGGAGGCGGCGAGCTCGAGCAGGGTGAGGGCCGCATAGGGTTTGATGGCGCCCACGAGACCGGTGGCCGGCAGCCATCGCCACCCGACCAGAAACGCGCCGACCATGAAAGTGGAGATGTTGCCGACCCATACGTCGGTGACGAAGGGCGTCCATATCAGAAGAGCCAGCTTCAGGCCGCGCGGCACGGGGAGAACCCTGACGACCCATACGCCAACGATCACATGCATCGTTGCCCACACTGCGGCGGCGAGGCTGAACGGCAATGCGGTGAATGGGACGAAGAGGAGTGCGAGGTACGGCGCGTACCGCCATGCGAGCACACTCTGACTGTCGGGCGGGCCAGAGGCCACCGAGGGGATGAAGAGCGCGGCGCCGTGGGTGAGACGGACAGCTGCCGCGTAGTACGCGGCGAAGTCGCGCGCGTACGGCGTCAGCAGCGTCTCAGCGTCAGCGGCGATAGCGACGAGCAGGCCAAACGCAGCGAGCACAGCGCCCGCACGCACGGACAGCCAGTACGTGTCGAGGGGCCGACGTCGCAGACTGGCGCCGGCAGATCCGACAGATCGCGCGGATGGTTGGCCTCTCATCATCGTTCATCCATCGGCGCGTTCCACGTTCGCCATTCGCCGGGGTCGCCGGGCGGACGACGGTACCAGTCCACCTCAAGGACCATCATCACGATCTGTGGCCTCGGCGGCGCATGCTCACGACCATCTGCCGACAAGCCGAGCGGGCATCACGGCGCCACGACCGCTGCCCCGATGACCCCGGCGACGAACACGGCCTGCATGACCGCACCCAGGGCCCACACCAGCGGCGTTCCGCGTCGGCCGGTGTAGCGGGCGACGACCATCGGTACCGGAAACGCCGGCAACAGGTACCGCGCCATCGAATGCCAGTCGCCCAGCAACGCTGTCGCCAGCGTCAGCACGACGAAAGCACCCAGCGGGACACTCAGCGGCGCGACAGCCACGGCTGCGCCGACGTAAACCAAGAGGATGAGCACCGTGAGCCAGGCCAGGATGGGTACCTGGGCCAGCGCCGTGGGCAGGGATGCGACACCCGGCCCGCCGGCAACGTAGCGATACCAATCCGGCGTGCCTTCCATCATGCCGAACGGATTGCCGGTCAGCGCCGCGACGTACAGACACCACAGTCCGAGGGCCACGAAGGGTGCCACGGTGAGCAGCATCCAGGCCCTTCGTTGGCGGCCTCGAGCGACCCATGCCTCCGCAACGGCGACGCCTGCCAGCGTCACGCCGGTAACCCGGACGAGCTGTGCGCCGAAGGCCGCCAGGCCCGGGGCGATGCCCGGACGGCGCGCGACGAAGAAGATCGCGACGAGCAGGAGGAACAGGGACTCGCTGTACGAGAGCGAGCCGACGTATGCAGCCGGCCCGAAGGAGAACAGCAGCAGGCCGCGGGTGGCGGCGTCCACGCCGAAGACGGGCCGAGCGGCCACAAAAAGAAGCACGGCGGCCGCGATGAAGAGCAGGTTCGCCAGGACTGCGCCCGCGAGGCCAGCATCGACCGCACCGCCGAGGCTGACGAGGCGCAGCAGCAAGGGCCAGCCGGGGAGGAAGGCGAAGTCATGAAGGCAGTGATCCACGCAGATCGGCTGCGCGTGATACCCGGTAGCGGCGATGCCGAGATACCACTGTCCATCCCAGGCGACGAGCGGACTCGTGTCGGCCGTGTGCAACGGCCACGTGGCCGCCGGATGTGCCAGCTGACGTGCCATGAGGATCAACGCCGCGGAATACACGCGCGATCCAACGGCGATCAGCAGCGGCGCCTCGAGGCTGGCGATGACGGCTCCAGCAGCCGACGTCCGGCCAAGTGCCTTCAACCTTGCGGCTCCGGCGACGTCGCGGTATGCCTCAGCAACGGCACGGCGCCGACCGCCACCGAGAACCCTGCCACCCACAAGACCGGGAGCGCGAGCATCGCCGCCACGGGAACTGTCCAGGGCCGATCCGTCCTGGCCCCGAACCACACGACGACCACACTCACGGCGGTGCGCGCCCACAGGGGCACGGCGATGCCAGGGCTCGCCGGACTCACGAGGTCCCGCCTCAGAGATTCGGCCCACTGACTCCACAGGCCTGGTGCCAGCACGAAGCTGACCACGCCAACGGCGAACGTGACCGCGGCGACGCCTGCCAGCTGCCGCCACTCTCGCCTGAAGACAAACCAGAGCAGCCCGACGCCCGGCGTGACCTTCGTGAACAGGACGAAAGCCCATGCCCCCGGGTAGCGAAAGCCCAGTACGATCGCCGCCGCGATGAGCAGGTTCACGTTGCCGTAGTACAGCTCGAACAGCACCGGGATGAACGCAAGGATGGCCAGGCTCCAGCCACGCGCCATCCACACCAGCGCGCCGAGAAGCAGCGCGAACCAGAGGCTGAGGAAGACCGGCCATGGCAAGAGGGATGCGGGCGCAAAGGCCAATGCCATGGGCGGGGCGTAGAGGAACGCCCCCGGCTGGCCGACCGCGAGCGAAGCCGCGTACGGTGCGCCATCGCCCACCGCCCAGTAGGCCCTGGCGTCGAGTCCGGGCGGGTTGGCGCCACGCGTCAGTTCAGCCGCGACGAAGAATGCCGCGTACGCGACTCCCGCAACAGAGAGCCCGTCGCGCACCGCCCGCTGTCGCTGGCCAGAGAGCCGGGCAGGTAGTCGCAGCATCACGGCTGCGTCACGAGCCGGAGACCCGCAGAAGCACATCGGCCTGCAAGGTTCGCCGGCACGTCGCGCCTGCCTGCCAGTTGGTCATGACCTGCCTTACCGATTCAAGATTCGGACCAAGGCCGGGACGGAGAGTCCGCCGGCATCATACCGGCGGCTTCCCAGGTGTCGGCGGTACGCTCGGGTAGGGGTCCGAGTACCGCCCTCGATCACACCGCGAGCGAACGATCTCCTGTCGGCGAACTCGCAGCGTGGTGGGGTCTTGCCTTGAACGCCGGCCTCCCGATCAGGGACGGCACCGCCCCCAGCAGGACGGGGAGGCTCTGCACCCAGATCGTGGGCAGAGCGAGCGTGACCGCCACGGCAACCGTCCAGGGTCGGTCGTGCAGCGCGCCCCAGACGACGACGAGCACCGCGGCGGGCAGGCGCAGCCAGAGCGGGATCGGGATGTACGGATGATCGCCAATCATGTTCAGCGACAGATCGGCGCCCAGCATCACCCACCACTGCTGCCACAGGTGCGGTGAAAGGGCGAAGGACACGGCGGCGATGATGAGCGTCACTCCGAGCGCGATGGCGAGGTCTCGCCACTGGCGGCGCACCGCGAACCACAGCAGGCCGATGCCGGGCGTGACCTTGGTGAGGATCAGGAATGACCACGCGGCCGGATACCGGAACCCGATAGCGACGGCCAGCGCCATCAGCAGGTGAATGTTGCCCGAAGACAGCTCCAGCGTCACGGGGTACATCGCCACAAGGGCCAGCGCCCACCGCCAGCCGACGAGCGCCGCCAGGCACGCGAACTCGATCGCCATCCAGACAACACGGAAGGCGGTGAACGACAGAACGTGGAAGGGCAGAAAGGCATACGCAAGAGGAGGCGCGTAGCGGAACGCGTCAGTACCCGTGAGACTGAGGGTCGCGGCAGTGTATGGGTGGGCGAGGTCGAACGACCAGTACGACGTCGCATCGGTTCCGGGGCCGTAGAGGGCCAGCAGGACCAGCAGCGCGGCGCCCACGATTGCGAGCCCCGCCCGGGCCGGCCTCACCCGACGGCGGTCTACGAGCCAGGAGCCGGCCCGCGCCGCGGTAGCGGCCAAGGTCGTCATGAGCAGCAGCCGGTCGACGGGCCGGGGATGCACGTGGCGGCGGCCCCCCGTAGCCGCGAGACCCGGTCGGATCTGAACAAGTTCACGATCGCATGGCGTGCGCGATCCCCATTGCGGCCCCTCGATTCCGAGTGGTGGCATCAAGGGGCGGTCCGGCGCAGTATCGCAGGGCGGTTGGGGCGCCGACACACGCGAGACGTGGGTTGGCGTCCAGTACGTTTGGGGTCATCCGCCGCACGGTGGCTCGTTGCTACGATGCACCATCGTGCAGACGTTGGATCCCTCGACAGAGCCGCACGTGCCGTCGCGCAGTTCGCACCGTCGAGGATTGCGCGAAGCCTGGGCCGGCCTCGCTTCGGCGCTTGTCGACAGGAACGTCGGCGTCGTTGGCGTCAGCTGGCTTGTCTCTCGCCTCCTGGTTGTGGCGGCCACCCTGAGCGCCGAGTCCTTCGTCTCACGCAATCCCGCCTTGGTCGGCGCGTCTGTGGGACCCATCATCTCGAGCCTGACTGGCTGGGACGGCTGGTGGTACTTGGGGATCGCGCGCAACGGCTACCACGCCGCGCCGCTCACCGGCCAGTACCACGACTACGCGTTCTTCCCGCTGTACCCCGCGCTCGTCCGGGTGCTGTCCCTGGCGACTCCGGCGCTTGATGGGCTGATCGCCGTACTGCTGTCGAACGTCCTGTTCCTGGTCGCTCTCTGGCTGCTCTACCGGCTCACCGCCCTCGTCCTCGACGAGCGGCGCGCCCTCTGGTCGTGTGTGCTGCTCGCCCTGTTCCCGTTCAGCTGGGTCTTCTCGATGGCGTACGGAGAGAGCCTCTTCCTGGTGCTGAGCCTGGGCTCGCTCCTCGCGGCCGAGCGCGGACACGCGGGCTGGGCGTCGGTCCTCGCCTCCCTAGCCGGCCTCACCCGGCTCCCCGGCGTGCTTCTCCTCGTGCCGCTGCCGCTGATCCTGTGGAAACGCCTGCGCGATCGCCGCCGCTTGGCGTGGCTTGTCCTCGTACCGCTCGGTGCCGCGCTGTTCGAACTGTACGTGGCGCAAGTCGCCGGCGGCGCGACGGCGGTCGGCGGGGCACAGGCGGCATGGGGCCGGACCGGGATCGGCGCCGCTGCCGCCGGCGGCGGGCAGAGCCTCGCGGCGATGATGGACCCGATGCTCGCCACGTTCCTCATGACGCTCCTGGCCTACGTGTTCCTGCTCGTGTACCTGCGACCCGACCGGATCCCGCTCGCCTACGCGACGATCCCGATCCTCACCCTCATTTCCGTCTTCGCGACGGGGAATCTGCAGTCGATCGGCCGCCTCGGCATGGTGGCCTTCCCGCTCATCTGGGTGCTGGCCGGTCGCCGTAGCCGCTGGTTCCGGGTCGCCTGGCCAGTCGTGTCGGCGGCCCTGCTCACCACGCTGAGCGTCCTCATCTTCGCCGGCTGGTACCAACCGTGACCGCGACAGCCGCCGCGCGCCAGCGCGTTCTCGCATCGTCGTTCGCGGCGCCCGCCATCCTGTTCGTCGTCGCGTTCGTGGCGCGCGCCGTGACCGCCCTGCCGTTCTTCGCGCCCGGCTATCCCGACGCGGTCTACTACCTCGCCACCGCGCGCGAGCTCGCCGCCGGGCACGGCTTCACGATCCCGTACATCTGGGCCTTCGTCGACACCGGTGGCCGGCTCCCCGCGCTCGGGACGCTCCCGATCCCGTCGAACGAGCACTGGATGCCACTCGCCTCGATCGTGCAGGTGCCCTTCATCTGGCTGCTCGGCCCGACGTACCTCGCGTCCGCCCTCCCGTTCTGGATCCTGGGGGCGCTCGGCGCCTCGATCACGTACCTGCTGGGCGTCGACGCCG
>JAJYLG010000025.1:12500-40819 GCA_021787985.1 Chloroflexota bacterium | reverse complement strand
CGTTCGAGTGCCTGGTCCAGGAGCGCCTCGACCCCGTCCTTCCTGCGATGGAGGATCTGGTAGTGGATGCGCTCCTCCACCGTCATCCCGGCCAGCGCGTCCTCTTGCTCGCCCTCGGCCTGCTCCGACGCGCCTCGATCCCCGAAGAAAGCGATGAAACGCGCCAAGGCGTCGTCCGCGCGGTTGAAGATGAGCGCCTCGGCCACCTGTCGCTCGTCGGCGGGAACCTCCGCGTAGGGCCGCACGTGCGCAGGGTTGACTATGGCCAGGTCGAGGCCGGCCTGCACGGCGTGGTACAAGAAGACGCTGTTCAGGACAGCACGGCCGTACCCGCTCAGACCGAAGCTGACGTTGCTCACCCCGAGGATCGTGTGCACGCCGGGCAGCGCCGCCTTGATGCGGCCAATCCCCTCCAGCGCCTCGACCGCCGAGTTGCGGAACTCCTGCTCCCCCGTCGCCAGGGTGAACGTGAGCGCATCGAAGACCAGGTCCTCGGGCCGCAGGCCAAACTCCTGGCAGGCGATGTCGTGGATGCGCTGGGCGACCGCGAGCTTCCGTTCCGCGGTCTTCGCCATCCCCTGCTCATCGATGGTGAGCGCGACCACGGCGGCGCCATGCTCTCTCACCATCGGCAGCACGCGCTCCACACGCTCGCGACCGCTCTCGAGGTTGACACTGTTCACCAGCGCGCGGCCCGGGTAGGCCGCTAGCCCTTCCTCCACGGCCCGGTACTCGGTGGAGTCGATCACCAGCGGCGCCTCGACCCCCATGGCGAGCGTCCGCACGACCTGACGGATCATCTGCGGCTCGTCCGCGCGCTCGGTCAGCGCGACGCAGACGTCGAGCGCATGCGCGCCGCCATCGACCTGCTCACGCCCCACCTGCAGGACCCCGTCCCAATCCTCAGCGAGCAGCTTACGCTTCACGACCCGCGAACCCTGCGCGTTCACTCGCTCTCCCACCAGCAACGGCGCGGGGTCTTGGCGCAGCGCCACGGCGCGCACGCCCGACGACAGCGACGGCACGTGGTCGGGCTCGCGCCGTCGCCGGCTGAGCGCCGACACGCGCTCCACGATGCGCGCCAGGTGCGCCGGCGTCGTGCCGCAGCAGCCGCCCACAATCTCGACGCCAAGCTCGCCGACGAACCCGGCGAGCTCCTCAGCCATCGCCTCAGGCTGCGCGGGGTAGACGGCCACACCGCCCTCGTTGAGGGGGATACCGGCGTTCGGGATCACACTGACCGGCAGGCGAGAGTGCTCGGCCAGGTAGCGCACCGGCTCGCGCATGTGCTCCGGTCCCGTGCCACAGTTCAGCCCGATCACATCCACCGGCAGCGCCTCGAGCGTCGCCAGGGTGGCCGCGATGTCCGTGCCGAGCAGCATCCGGCCGCCGGTGTCGAGCGTGACCTGAGCCTGGATGGGGACGCGCTGGCCGAGTTGGCGGAAGAGCCGCCCGCAGCCGGCGATCACCGCCTTCAGCTCGAGGATGTCCTGCATCGTTTCGACAATCAGCAGGTCCGCGCCGCCCGCGATCAGCGCCGCGGCCTGCTCCGCGTACACCTCGGCCAGCTCGTCGAAGGTGATCTCGCTCAGTGTCGGATCGGACGAAGACGGCAGCATGCCGGTCGGCCCCAGCGAGCCGGCCACGAAACGCGGGTGATCCGGAGTTGCGTACTCGTCGGCCAGTCCGCGTGCGAGCGCCGCGGCGGTCCGGTTGATCGTGGCCGCCTGGTCGGCCAGGCCCCACTCGGCCAGCTTCAGGCGGCTTCCCTGGAACGTACACGTCTCGACGACGTCGACGCCCACTTCCAGGAAGCTGCGGTGCACTCCTTCGATCGCCGCCGGGTAGGAGAGCACAAGGTACTCGTTGCAGCCGACGAGATGAGCGGCGCCGTACTGGGTCGCGCCCAGCTCGAGCCGCTGCAGAGAAGTGCCCATGGCGCCGTCGAAGACCACGGTGCGCTCGTGGACGAGGTCGAGAAATCGGCGGCCGCGCTCGCGGTACGGGAGTCGTTCGACGGGAGCGAAAGCGGAAGTCTGGGTGCTGAAGGCCGTGTTCCTCCCGGAAGGGTGAGTCCCCGATATTGTACGGGCCGCGTTTGCTTCGGGCGGCCGACGGCCGTCCGCCGAGGGCGGACTGCTACGCCTCGGGCCGGAGCGCCTGCTGCACGCGCGCCAGGTGCGCCTCGAGCTGCTGTTGGCGCACGGCGACGGTCAGGTCGCCACGGGTCTTCTCCAGCACGCCGCGCACCATGTCCGTGGTGCGGCGCAGGCCGGCGGTCATGCCGTCGGGGAAGTCGATCGTCACCAGAGCGGAATAGATGTCGTCCATCATCCGCAGGATCGGCTCGCAGGAGTCGACGCGGCCCTGGCGAAGCAGGTCGAGCAAGTAGCGCCGCAGCTCACCGCATGCCTCGCCGATGCCGTGCAGGTAGGCGTTCCACTGCGCGCCCAGGTCAGCCGGAAGGGGCAGGGCGTCGCCGTGCAGCAGCGCATAGGTCGCCGCCGCCTCCACCACCTCTTTCTCGGCGTCGTGCACGAACCCGGCAAAGAGCACGTCAGGATGAGGCGCCAGTGCACGCTGAGCTGCCCGGATCGCTTCGCGCGCAGCCGCCAGGAGCTCCGCTGCCCGCTCCCACTCGTTGCGATGCACGGCTCGAATGGCATTCGCCGAGTTGCGCACGGCCTCCCGGCTGAGCGTCAGCCCGCGCTCGCGCGCCTCGAACTTCGCCTGCAGGGCCTGCCGCGCCTCCTCCGCCACGCGGTCAACGACCGAACCGTCCCACGGCGTCACAGGTCTTTCACCGGCTCCGGGTACTCCCCCTCGCGCGCCGCCTGAATCATCGTCTTCGCCTCCTCGGGCAGCTCGACGCCCATGTCGTCGAAGCGCTTCTCCACCCAACGACCGATCTGGCGCGGGTCCTTGTACGCCTCCGGCCCCGCGCCTGGCTCGGGCACGCCGTACTCCTCCAGGACTTGTTGCTCGGTCTTGTGGTACGCGAAACGTGAGACCACGCGCTGCACGTCACTGCCGCCGCACCGCGCGCAGCGCGGCTCCACCTGCTGATTGACGGAGCGCACGAAGACCGAGCTCAACGTGTTGCAGGATGCGCAACGGTATTCCCAGATCGGCATCGTCCACCCTCAGAAGTCGTCGTCGAGGTCCAGCCCCTCATCGCCGAGGCCCTCGTCGTCCTCGCCCCAGTCGTCGCCGCCCGTTCCGCCGAAGCTCGCGTCATCCGGGCCGATACCGATGTCGGCGGCCCCGGTGCGCGGGAACGCGAAGCCCGACATCAGGCGCTCCAGCGCGTCGGCGCCGCAGTGCTGGCAGCGCGGCTCGGCGCTGACGCTGATCGAGCGCACGAACACCGAGGTCGTCTTCCCGCAGGACTGACAGCGGTACTCGTAGATGGGCATTGCCGGAGTCCCTCCCGCGAGCACTCGGGCGGCCGGGCGGCCACCCCACGCCTTCCCGGTTCAGTGTAACGCGAGTCTAACCACCGATGGCATCGGGCAGATGGCGCACGCGCGGCGGCCGCCCATCCCGGCGGAACTCCACCAGCACCACGTCCACGCGCAGCGCCTCGAACGGGCCATCGTGTCGCGCCGCGTACTCCTCGGCCGCCAGGCGCACGCGCTCCTGCTTGCGCGGACCGATCGAGTCCGCCGCCTCAACCCACGAGGCACGACGCGACCGGACTTCGACACACACCAGCGTGCCACCATCCATCGCCACGATATCGATCTCGCGACCCTCGCTCAGCCGCACGTTGCGGGCCAGCACGCGCATCCCGCACCGCTCGAGCTGCGCCGCGGCGAGATCCTCGCCGGCACGGCCCAGGTCGCCCCGTTCGGTCACGCGGGCCTGCCCACCGCCCCGGCGGGGCAGACAGACGCCGAGCGTTCCTCCAGCACCCGGGCGAGGAATGATCGACGATGGAGCGGCGACGGCCCGAGCCGGCGGATCGCCTCCCGGTGCACGGCCGTGCCGTAGCCCGCGTGCCGGGCGAAGCCGTATCCGGGCAGGCGAGCGTCCAGCCTGCGCATCAGGTCGTCGCGCAGGACCTTGGCCAGCACCGAGGCGGCGGCGATGGTGGCGCACTGCTCGTCGCCGCGAACCACGGCTCGGTGCGGCAGATCGAGCTCCGGGACGCCGAAACCATCCACCAGGACGAAATCCGGGGCCGGGCGCAGCCGGCGCACCGCCCGGCACATGGCCAGCCGCCCAGCCACGGCGACGCCCAGACGGTCGATCTCCGCGGGCGACGTCGCGCCGAAGGCGAAGGCCACGTCGCGGCGGATCCGCGGGGCCAGGCAGGCACGCCGCCGGGAGGTGAGCTGCTTGCTATCGCGGACGATGGCGAGCCACGGGTAGTCGGCGAACGGGGACAGCACGACCGCGGCCGTGACGAGGGGGCCGGCAAGCGGCCCGCGGCCGACCTCGTCGACCCCGGCCACGCGTCGCCAGCCGGCGCTCCAAAGCTCGCACTCGCGCGTCAGATCCGGCCAGCGCACTTGGACCACCCTTCCGCCCGCAGGGTGACCTGCCGCGATCGTTCCGTCAACGCGGCCAGGGGGCAGCCTTTTGCGTGCTATACTCAGTTCGGAGTGGGCGAGCGCGAAGCCCGCTACCGCCGGGCTGCGGCCCACCGCTACGGAGCCCCCATGTACTCCCGCTGGCTGCGCAACAGCTTCATCTATCTGATCCTGCTCATCGCTATCATTGCGGTCGTCTTCGGTTTCTTCAACAGCTCGGGCACCACCCAGCCCAAGGACATCACCCAGGTACTCGCCGACGCCAAGCAGGGGCTCGTCAAGCAGGTCGACGTCAACGGCGACTCGCTGACCGTCATCTACACGAACGGCGACAAGTTCCACTCCCGCAAGGAGTCGGGGAGCAGCATGGTCAGCCTGCTGCAGGACGCCGCCGCGGCGCCCGGCACGACGGCGACGGAGCAGACCAACCTGGACAAGGTGAACGTGCAGGTGTCGGAGCCGAGCCAGTGGGGCAATTGGCTCGGGCTGCTTTTCAACTTCTTCCCGTTCATCTTGCTGGGCGCGGTGCTCATCTTCATGATGCGCCAGGCCCAGGGGACCAACTCGCAGGCGATGTCGTTCGGCAAGAGCCGGGCACGCATGTTCACCGGCAACAAGCAGACGGTCACGTTCGCTGATGTTGCCGGCGTCGAGGAGGCCAAGGAAGAGCTCCGCGAGGTCGTGGACTTCCTCAAGTACCCGGAGAAGTATGCCGCGCTCGGCGCGCGCATCCCGCGCGGTGTCCTGTTGGTCGGCCCGCCCGGCACCGGCAAGACGCTGCTCTCGCGCGCGGTCGCGGGCGAGGCCGGCGTGCCGTTCTTCTCGATCAGCGGTTCCGAGTTCGTCGAGATGTTCGTGGGGGTCGGCGCCAGCCGCGTGCGCGACCTGTTCGACCAGGCAAAGCGCAACGCGCCTTGCATCGTCTTCGTCGACGAGATCGACGCCGTCGGTCGCCATCGTGGCGCCGGCCTCGGCGGCTCCCACGACGAGCGCGAGCAGACGCTGAACCAGATCCTGGTCGAGATGGACGGCTTCGATACGAACACGAACGTGATCGTGGTCGCGGCCACCAACCGCCCGGACATTCTCGACCCGGCGCTGCTGCGGCCCGGACGGTTCGACCGTCAGGTGGTGCTCGACCAGCCCGACGTGAAGGGCCGCCGTGCCATCCTCGACGTCCACATCAAGGGCAAGCCGCTGGACCGGGATGTCGACCTCGACGTGCTCGCCAAGCAGACCCCGGGCTTCTCCGGGGCGGACCTCGCGAACCTGGTCAACGAGGCCGCCATCCTCGCCGCGCGCGCGTCCAAGAAGCGTATCGCCATGGCGGAGTTCACCGAAGCCGTGGACCGCGTGATGCTCGGTCCGGAGCGCAAGAGCCGCGTCATCTCGCCTCGCGAGAAGGAGATCACCGCCTACCACGAGGCGGGCCATGCCGTGGTCGGCTACTTCCTGCCCGACTTCGATCCGATCCAGAAGGTCACGATCGTAGCGCGCGGCTTGGCCGGCGGCTACACCATGCCGCTGCCGGAGGAAGAGCGGCACTACTACACGCGCTCCTACTTCGAGAAGCGGCTTGCCTTCGCGCTCGGCGGCATGACGGCAGAAGAGCTGGTGTTCGGCGAGTCGTCCACCGGACCGCAGGATGACCTGCAGAAGGTGACGCAGATGGCGCGCTCGATGGTGACGCGTTATGGCATGAGCGAGCGCCTCGGGCCGCGCACCTTCGGCAAGAAAGAGGAGCTGATCTTCCTTGGCCGGGAGATCTCCGAGCAGCGCGACTACTCCGAGAAGATCGCCGAGGAGATCGACGACGAGGTCCGCCGCATTATCGACCGCGCGCACGAGACGGCGCAGTCGGTGCTGGGCATGCACCGAAAGAAGCTGGACCAGATCGCCCGCCGGCTGATCGACGTGGAGACGCTCGAGGGCCAGGAGTTGCGGCGGCTGTTCGACATGGCCGACGACGCGGAGCTCCCGCCGCCCGAGGCGGAGCAGGCGCCCGCCCCGCCGGCCCCTGGACCGGACCAGCCGGGCGACCAGCAGGACGACCAGCCCGTGCCCCGCCCGCAGCCGCGCACCGGGTTGGCATGGGGCAGCGGCCCCGTCTCCAGCCGACTCGAGCATCCGGAGGAGAGCGAGCGCTCCGGCTGAGCGTGAGGTCGCCCTTTTCGCGGGCCTGTCGCGCTCGCATGGCGGGGTTATGTCGCGCAGGGACCGGCGTGTTGAGCAAGCCCGATCCGGCCTGATACGCTGGAGCACAGTCTGTCAGAAGCGAGTTCAAGATGTACGCAGTCGTTCGCAGCGGCGGGAAGCAGTACACCGTCCGCGAGGGTCAGAAGTTCGCCGTCGAGCGCCTGGAGGCCGAGCCCGGCAGCCAGGTGACACTTGACGAGGTGCTGCTCGTCCAGGACGATGCCGGCACGCGCGTGGGCACGCCGAGGGTGCCGGGCGCGCGTGTCGAAGCCGAAGTCATCGAGCAGGGCCGCGAGGCCAAGGTCCTCATCTACAAGTACAAGTCGAAGGTCCGCTATCGCCGCCGGCGCGGCCACCGGCAGCCGTACACCTACCTCCAGGTGCAGCGGATCGTCGCGGGAGGCTAGGATACATGGCTCACAAGAAGGGTGTCGGCAGCAGCCGCAACGGCCGCGACAGCAACTCCCAGCGGCTTGGCGTCAAACGCTACGGCGGGCAGCTCGTCGCGCCGGGCACGATCATCGTTCGGCAGCGCGGGACGAAGTTCCATCCGGCCGAGAACGTTGGCCTTGGCCGCGACTACACGATCTACTCCCTGGTCGACGGCCACGTGCGCTTCGGCTACGGGAAGCGCGGCCGCCGCACCGTGGGCGTGGAGCCGCTGGCGGTGCCGCAGGAGGCGGGAGCGTGAAGGCGAAGATCCATCCGAACTACGTCGAGGCGCAGGCGACCTGCGCCTGCGGCAACACCTGGACGACGCGCTCCACCAAGGCCACGCTGCACACGGAAGTGTGCAGCCGCTGCCACCCGTTCTTTACGGGGGAGCAACGGATCGTGGACACCGCCGGTCGCGTGGAGCGTTTCAACAAGCGCTGGGCGAAGATGGGCGAGAAGCGCTGACCACCGACGGCGAAGCTCCGGCCGATCCGGGCGGGCTCCTGGCGGACGCCCGCCCCACCTGTCGCCGAGTCTTCGCCGCCGGGGCGGAAGCCGATGGTCGTGGCGCGGGGTTAACGTTGAGCCAGTGCGCGGCGTTGACCTTGATGGCGGGCAGGGTGAGGGAAAAAGCTTGTACACGTTGCGGCGCGGCTCGGCGCAGGGACAGTGGATCGTGTGCACGACCGTCGGCGACATGGTCACCGCGCGGACGGTCGCACAGCGATGGAGCGCCCGCTATCCGGACGACTACATCGAGGTGGAAGGTCCCCAGGGGGTCCTGCCGCTGTACGAGCCTCCCGTCTCTTCGCCCGGGCGCGCGGGCTAGCGCGCCAACGCCGCTCCCGGCGGCCGCTACCCCAGGAACCGAACCGGCACCTCGCCCTCGATCGCGATCTCCTCAAGGCTGACCTGGCAGCGGAACGCCCGCAAAGCCACTCCCGCTGACCCGGCCCGCCCCGCGGCCGCGCGGAACGTCGGATCGGCCTCGCCGTCGACCACCAGGCAGCCCGCGTCGTGGCGTTGGATGACCCAGGCGATCGTCGCCGGGCGCCCGGCCCGCGCCAGACCGGCCAGCTCGTCCGCGTGTTTCGCTCCCCGCGCGGTGCGCGCGTCCGGGAAGCGGCCGCAGCCGTCCACCACCAACGTCACCGACTTCGTCTCCACCGCATGTGGACCGCCGGGCGTCTCGACCATGAGGTCGACGCGGCTGCGTCCTATCGGCACCTCGTGTCGCACGGCGCAGCCCGCGGAGAAGCCTGCGATGCGGCCCTCGACGATCGCCTCCGCCACCAGGACCGGAGGCAACCGGGCGTCCGCCGACACGAGCGCGCCCCCGACGTCCACCAGCAGGAGGTCGTACGCCGTCTTGCGGCTCGGCAGGCGCACGGGCACGAGGTACGCGACGCGGCCCGGACGCATCAGCTCCACCAGCCGCCCGGTGTTCGCCACGTGCGCGAGCACCGGGCGTCCGCCCACCTCGACGAGCGCGGCGAAACGGTTCTCGCGGCGCACGATCCGAGCCGGGATGAGCGTCTCGGGCAGCTTCACGCCAGCAGCGTACCCCCTGCGGACCGGCGCGCGGGCCGGGACTGGTACACTCGTGCGGTGAGCAACACACCGCTGTATGGCGGCCAGGCCGTCCTCGAAGGCGTAATGATGCGCGGCCGCAACGGCTTCGCGGTCGCAGTGCGCCGGCAAAGCGGCGCCGTGGAGGTGTGGGCCGAGCCGCTGCGCAGTCGCTGGGTGGCGACGGTACGGCGCATCCCACTCCTCCGAGGGATCGCCGTGCTGTGGGAGACCCTGCAACTCGGCACGCGCGCCCTGCTCTACTCGAGCCGCGTGGCCGTGGCCGATGTCGCGGGCGCGGACGCGCCGGTGAGCGAAGGCACGCCCGCCGCCGTCTGGTTCGCGCTCGCGCTTTCGCTGGTGTTCGCCATCGGCCTCTTCTTCCTGTCGCCGGTGCTCGTCACGAGCTGGCTCGACCGCTGGCTGCACAACGGCACCCTGGTGGTGTTTGTCGAGGGCCTGGTACGGCTGGTGCTGCTGCTCGGCTACCTGGCGCTTATCGGGCGGCTTCCCGACATCCGGCGCGTCTTCCAGTACCACGGCGCCGAGCACCGCGCCATCAATTGCTACGAGGCGGGCCAGCCACTCGAGGTGGAACACGTCCAGCGCTTCTCGCTGGCCCATCCCCGCTGCGGCACAGCGTTCCTGCTGGTGGTCGTCGTGGTCTCGATCCTCGTTTTCACCGCGCTTGGGCCGCAGCCGCTCTGGTGGCGGCTCACCTCGCGCGTGGTGCTGGTGCCTCTCGTCGCCGCACTGGCCTACGAGGTGATCCGGTTCGAGGCGGCGCACGCGCGCCGGACCGTCGTCCGCTGGGCGATGGCGCCGAACCTGGCGCTGCAGCGGCTCACCACCCGTGAGCCCGACGACGAGCAGGCCGCAGTCGCCATCCAGGCGCTGCGCGTGACGCTCCAGCAGGACGGCACGCGCGAACCACCGGCGCCGGCCCGCTCGGCCGACGCCAAGCACGACGCGGACCCGCGCCGCGACCGCCCCACCGTGCTGAGCGCGCTGGCGCTACTCGCCGCCCTGCCGATGCTCTGAGCGCGCGGCCGCGTCGCCGATCCGGGCGGGGTCCAGCGGCTCGAAGAAACACGACTGCTCGCCGGTGTGGCACGTCGGACCGTGTGGGCGCGCGCGCACGAGCAGGGCATCGCCATCGCAATCCGCCCGAACCTCCACCAGCTCCAGGACATGGCCCGATGTCTCGCCCTTGGTCCAGTACTCGCGGCGACTACGGCTCCAGAACGTCACCAGGCGCTTTTCGAGAGTGCGGCGCACCGCCTCAGCGTCCATGTAGCCCACCATCAGCACCTGCCCGTTGTCGGCGTCCTGAACCACCGCCGGGATCAACCCGCCGTCCTTGTACTGGAGCATCCCCGCGCTATCCCTCCACCGGCTCACCCACTGGCCGCACCGGCACCCCGTGCCGCGCCAGGTAGTCCTTCACCTCGCGGATACGCAGCGTGCCGAAGTGAAAGATGCTGGCGGCCAGGGCCGCGTCCGCCTTGCCTTCCACCAGCGCCGCGCGGACATGCTCGGCATTCCCTGCCCCACCGCTGGCGATGATTGGCACCTCGACCGCCTGGCTGATCGCCCGCAACTGCTCCAGGTCGTATCCCTGCTGGTGCCCATCCGTATCCATGCTCGTGACCAGCAACTCGCCCGCCCCCAGGTCCACGGCACGGCGCGCCCACTCCACGGCGTCCAGTCCCGTCGGCCGCCGTCCGCCGTGCGTGTACACCTCCCAACGACCGTCATCGACGCGCCGGGCGTCGATCGCCACCACGATGCACTGCGCGCCGAAGCGTTCGGACGCCCGCGCCACCAGCTCCGGCTCCTGAACCGCCGCCGTGTTGAGCGACACCTTGTCCGCGCCGAGCTCCAGCAGCCGGCGCACGTCCTCCACCCGGCGGATCCCGCCACCCACCGTGAACGGGATGAAAACCTCAGCCGCCGTGCGCGCGACCATGTCGTACACGGTCGCCCGCTCCTCGGACGACGCCGTGATGTCGAGGAAGACGAGCTCGTCGGCGCCCTCGCGGTCGTATAGCCGCGCGAGCTCCACGGGATCGCCGGCGTCGCGCAGATCGACGAACGAGACGCCTTTCACCACGCGACCGCGGTCAACGTCGAAGCAGGGGATGATACGGCGGGTGAGCATCCGATCTCAGCGTAGAGGCCCGCGCGCGCGGCTACAACGCCGGGTCGGACTCGCTCGCCGCCGAGCCGGGCCGCGCGAGCGCCGCCAGCGCCTCCGTCAGGCGGAACGCGCCCCGGTAGAGCGCCATGCCAACGACCGCGCCCTCCACCCCCAGCTCCGCCAGCCGCCGGAGGTGTTCGATGCTTGCGACGCCTCCCGACGCGATCACGGGTCGTCCGGTGGCGTGCACCAGGTAATGCACGCCGGCGAAGTCCGGTCCCTCCAGCATCCCGTCCCGCTCCACCTGGGTGTAGAGGAAGCGGGGGGCGCCGCGGGCCACCAGCTCGCGGGCGACCTCACCCACCGGCCGGCCGCTATCCGACTCCCAGGCACGGACCACCACGCGGCCGCCGCGGGCGTCCAGCGCCACCACCAGCCGCTGACCCAGGGATTCGACGAGCGTCGCCAGCAGCCCCGGATCCTCGAGCGCGGCCGTACCGACCACCACCCGGTCGACGCCGGCATCCACCGCCTGGCGGGCCGCCTCCTCGCTGCGGATCCCGCCGCCGAGCTGCACCGGCACGCCTGCCGCCCGCGCGATCGCCCGCACCACCCCGAGCTGCAGCGGCTCACGCGCGCGCGCGCCGTCCAGGTCGACCACGTGCAGGCGTGTGGCGCCTTCTTCCTGCCAGCGCCGTGCCACCGCGACCGGGTCGTCGGCAAAGGTCGTCTCGCGGCTGAAATCGCCCTGGACGAGGCGCACCGCGCGCCCGCCGCGCAGGTCGATCGCGGGAATGACCTCCACGTCAGGCGGGGGTGGTGACGCGTGCCAGCGCGAGGAAGTTCGCGTACAGGCGCAGACCGACGGCGCCGCTCTTCTCGGGGTGGAACTGCGTCGCGACGAGCCCGCCGCGAGCGACCATGGCGGCGAAGCGCAGCCCGTACTCGGCCTCGGCGATGATGACGGCCGGGTCTGCCAAATCAGCGTAGTAGCTGTGCACGAAGTAGAAATGGCTGCCGTCCGGGATGCCGGCAAACACCGCGTGCTCGCGCCGCTGCCAGACCTCGTTCCAGCCCATGTGCGGCACCTTCTGCCCGGACGGCAGCCGGCGCGCGACGCCCGGCAAGAGGTCCAGGCAGGGATGCTCACCGCCTTCCAGGCTCATGGTCAGCAGCGCCTGCAGGCCCATGCAAACACCGAGAAACGGCCGATCGCGCCGCAGGTACTCGCGGACCACGTCCACCATCCCAGCTTCCCGAAGGTTGCGCATCGTGTCCGCCGCGGCGCCCACGCCCGGCAGCACGACCGCCGGCGCGCCCAGGACCACTTCCGGATCGCGCGAGACTGTCGCGTTCGCGCCGTTCTGCGCGAGCGCTCGCACCACCGAGCGCAGGTTCCCTGCCCCGTAGTCGATCACCACCACGTCACTCATCGTGCCAAGTGTATCATCCGCATGATGACCGAACGGGGGAGTCGGACCGTCACCATGACCGATGTTGAGTTCCAGAACGCCCGGCAACGCGCCGAGGAGCTGCGCTCGATCATCAACTACCACAACTATCGCTACTACGTGCTGGACAGCCCGGAGATCAGCGACGCCGAGTACGACGCGCTGATGGAGGAGCTGCGGACCATTGAGGTCGAGTACCCGCAACTGGTCACTCCCGATTCGCCGACGCAGCGTGTCGGGGCCGAGCCGCTGCCCAGCTTCGAGCCGGTGCAGCATCGCCTGCCGATGCTCAGCCTCGGTAACGTCTTCTCCGAGCAGGAGCTGCGCGCGTGGTACCAGCGCGCGTGCTCGCTCCTCGGAGAAGACGAGGCGGCGCTGGTGGGCGAGCCGAAGATCGACGGCTTGGCGGTGGCGCTGGTGTACGAGAACGGCCGCTTCGTCCAGGGCGCCACGCGCGGCAACGGGCTCGTCGGCGAGAACGTCTCGGCCAACCTGCGCACTATCAAGTCGATCCCCATCGTGCTGCGGGGCCAGGCGCCGGAGAGCTTCGAGATCCGGGGTGAGGTGTACATGACCCGCAGCGGCTTCGAACAGCTCAACAACGAGCGGGCCGCGCAAGGACAGCCGCTCTTCGCCAACCCGCGCAACGCCGCCGCCGGCGCGCTCCGCCAGCTCGACCCGCGCGTCTCCGCCACGCGACCCCTCAACGCCTGGTTCTACCAGTTGGGCTGGCTGGAAGGCGGAAGCGCGCCCGACACGCACCATGAGGTCCTGCGATGGTTCGCCGAGCTAGGCTTTCGCGTCAATCCGCTCAACCGCCGCTGCGCGACGATTGTTGACGCCCTCCGTTATACGCACGACGTCGGACACGTTCGCGACACGCTCGACTACGACATCGACGGCTGCGTCGTCAAAGTCGATCGCAGGGACTGGTGGGACGAGCTCGGCTACGTCGGGCGCGAGCCGCGCTGGGCGACCGCCTACAAGTACCCGCCGCAACAGGCCACTACCAGGCTGTTGCAAATCGATGTCTCGGTCGGCCGCACCGGTGTCCTGACGCCGTACGCCGTGCTCGAGCCCGTCCGTGTTGCGGGCGCCACCATCTCCCAGGCAACGCTCTTCAACGAGGACAACATCCGGAGGAAGGATGTCCGCCAAGGTGACTGGGTGATCATCGAGCGCCGCGGCGAGGTGATCCCGTACGTCGTCGCGCCTGTCGCCAGTCGCCGCACCGGCGAGGAGCAACTGTTCGAGATGCCGGACCGCTGCCCGGTGTGCGGCACACCGGTCCAACGGCGGCCGGGGGAGGCGATGACTTTCTGCCCCAACCCACGCTGCCCAGCGCAGGCCTACCGGCGCGTGCTCCACTTCGCCTCACGCGCCGCGCTCGACATCCAGAGGCTGGGCGAGAAGCTGGCGCTCGCCCTGTTCACGGCGGGGCTGGTGCAAGATCCGGGCGATGTGTATCTGGTAACCAAGGACCAGCTCGTCCAGGTCGAGCGCCTCGGCGAGAAGAGCGCCGAGAACCTGCTCGGGCAGATCGAGGCGAGCAAACAGAAACCGCTGCGCAACGTCCTCTATGGGCTCGGCATTCGCCACGTGGGCGAGCAGACGGCCGATGCGCTGGCGCGCGCCTTCGCCAGCCTGGACCGCGTCGCCGAGGCGTCGCTGTCCGACCTGGAGGCCGTGCCGGACATCGGCCCGATCGTCGCACAGTCGATCTTCGAGTTCTTCCGCGACGCCGACAATCTGCGCGTCATCGACAAGCTGCGACGTGCCGGACTGTGCCTGGCCCAGGAGCGCGTGACGCCCGCGACGGAGGGTCCGTTGGCCGGCACGACCGCGGTGGTGACGGGCACGCTGGGGCGCTGGACCCGCGAGGGCGTCCAGGACTTGCTGCGGTCCCAGGGGGCGACGGTGAGCGACTCAGTGTCGCGCAAGACGGACCTGGTGGTGGTCGGCGCGTCGCCGGGCGGGACCAAGCTGAAGCGCGCGCAAGAGCTTGGCATCCAGATGGTTGATGAGGACGGGTTGGTAGCATGGCTGCGTGAGCGCGGGGCAGCCGTGGAGTGATGATATGCCGCGTTCAATAGGATAGAGGACGTACTGAACGCGGCAGGGCCGCTCGCGACTCGAACCCGTATACTGGTGGCCGCGCATGCTTGCGTGCGAGCGCCTTCGCTGACCGCACGGGCTCCGTACCGGCCCGCCTGACGGAGGGAGCGTTGCCCCTTAACCCCCTGACGGCCCTCTTCGGGCTCTTCTCGCATGACATCGGTATCGACCTCGGTACCGCCAACACGCTGGTCATGGTCAAGGGCCGCGGCATCGTCATCAACGAACCGTCGGTTGTGGCCATCGATCGGGTGAGCAAGCGTATCCTCGCGATCGGCGCTGAGGCCAAGCGCATGGTCGGCCGCACGCCGTCGAACATCGTCCTCGTGCGCCCGCTCAAAGACGGCGTCATCTCCGACTTCGAGGTTACCGAGCGAATGCTCCAGTACTTCATTCGCCAGGTACACGACCGCTCCGGGTTCGGCCTTCCGCGGCCGCGGGTGGTGGTCGGCATCCCCAGCGGCGTCACCGAGGTGGAGAAGCGCGCGGTGCACGACGCGTCGGTCAACGCCGGTGCCCGGGCCGCCTACCTGGTGGAGGAGCCGATGGCTGCCGCCATCGGCGCTGGGCTGCCCGTGATGGAGCCCAGCGGCTGCATGATCGTCGACATCGGGGGCGGCACGACCGAGGTCGCGGTCATCTCCCTGGGCGGCATCGTGGTCAGCACCAGCATCCGGGTGGCCGGCGACGAGATGGACCAAGACATCGTCAATTACTCGCGGCAGGTCCACAACCTCTTGATCGGCGAGCGCACGGCCGAGCAGATTAAGATCGAAGCCGGTTCCGCCTACCCGGTGGATGGCGAAACGGCCGTGGTCCTGCGCGGGCGCGACCTCAGCTCCGGCCTGCCGAAATCGGTCGAGGTAAGCAGCGTCGAGATCCGCGACGCGCTGAGCGGCAGCATCAACCAGATCGTGGACGCGGTGAAGCAGACCATCGAGATCACGCCGCCCGAGCTGATCGCCGACCTGATGGCGCATGGCATCGCGCTGGCCGGCGGCGGGGCGCTGCTGAAAGGGCTCGATCGGCGCCTCGCCCAGGAGACCCGCTTCCCCGTCTACGTCGCCGAGGAACCCCTCGCCTGCGTCGTTCGCGGCACAGGCGAGGTGCTCGAGGAGACCGAACTCCTGCAGAAGGTGCAGTCGCGCCTTGCCCAGCGTCGGCCGCCGCGGTGATGACGTGCCCGTGAGCCGGCGGAGACAGGCCTGTGCTCCGCGCCCGTAGCCCCGCCGTTCTCTGGGCCGCCGCCATCGTCGCGGTCATCGCCGTGGGCGCGGTCGCTTCCCGGACGGGCGCTGATCGGCCGGTGCAGGACGCCGCCCAGGTGGTCCTCACCCCGCTGGCCCGAGCGTTCCACGGCCTGACCCAGCCGATCGGTGACCTCTTCTCCGGGCTGGGGAGCTACGGCGGACTGCGCGACGAGAACCGACGCTTGCGCCAGCAGGTGGAGGAGCTCGACGCCCGCATCGCTCAGCTCCAGGGCGAGCAGCTCCGCGCCCAACAGATGTCGGACCTGCAGCGGGTCGAGCAGATGTACCCCCGGGAGCGATTCCTGCAGGCGAACGTCGTCCTGCGCGACCCGAACTCGGCGCACGACGCCATCGCCATCGATCGCGGCAGCACCGATGGCGTCCAGGTCGGCATGGCCGTCGTCGGCCGCGGGGGCGCGATCGTGGGCACGGTCATTGCCGTGGACGCCCGCTTGTCGTGGGTGGCGTTGATCGACGACCCCCGCAGCAACATCAACGTCGCGATCCAAGAGACCGGCGTGACCGGTGTCGCGGTGGGCGGCAGCGACCACGTCGTGCGGCTGCAGTTCGTGCCGCAGACCGGCTCGATCGCCGTGGGCCAGACGGTCGTCACCAGCGGCCTCGGCGGCATGTTCAAGTCGGGCATCGTCGTTGGCAAGGTCTCGCGGGTCGAAGGCCAACCACAAGACATGTTCCGCAAGGCGACCATCGAGCCGGCCGCACGGCTCGACGCCCTCTCCACCGTGCTGGTGCTGACCTCCTACGTGCCGCAGAAGGTGAATCCCCCGTGAGCACGGTCCGAACCTGGTTCTGGCTGGTCGCCCTGGTCGTATTCGCCACGTTCGAGGTCTCGGCGCTCGCCGACGTGCGCGTGCTGGGCGCCACCCCTGACCTTGGCTTTGCCCTGGTAGCGGTGTGGGCCCTGACCCGCGACCAGCGGCAGGCCCTGGCGATGGCCGTGCCGCTGGGCCTCGTGCCGGGGCTGCTCGGAGCCCAACCGCTGGGCGCCTCCCTGGCCGCTATCGCCCCGGTCGTCGCCTTCGCCAACGTGCGCGAGCTCGGCTGGCTGCGCGGCGAGTTCCCCGTAGACCTGCTCGTCACCGGCGCGGCCGCGGCCTGCTACCCACCGATCCAGGCCACGATGTGGACGCTCGCCGGCCAGGGCGCCGGCATGTGGTCGGCGGTTGCCGGCACGCTCCCCGGGTTCGTGCTGGCTGAGGTGGCACTGGCCGCGCTGCTATACTGGCCTGTGCATGCCATGGGACGTCGCGCTCACGCGGCGCCGGCCCGCCTCCGCTAGCGGAGCGCTGCGGTGACGCTGTTCGGCGGGCCCGGCCCGTCTCCCGTCTCCAGCCATGACCCCGGTAGCGGCGGCCGCCTCAGCGACCGCCTCGCGCTGGTGCGCCTGCTCGTGGTCCTTGCCTTCCTGGGCTTGGCGCTGCAGCTCGCCCGCCTGCAGCTCCTGAGCGGCGGTCACTACCAGCTTCAGGCCGCGCAAAACCGCATCACCATCGTCCAGGAGACGCCGCCGCGCGGCATCATCTACGACCGCAACGGCCAGCAGCTCGTGTACAACGTCCCGCAGTACAACATCGTCCTGTACCCGGCGTGGCTCTCTAACACTCAGTTGCAGGACGTCGAGTTTCGGCTCCAACAACTGCTCAACGTTCCCGCCTACGAGATCGCGGACAACGTGCGCAAGGGCATCGACGGGGGCCGGCGCTATGACCCGGTGGTCGTCAAGGAGGCGGTGGACCGCGACGCGGCACTGCGCATCGCCGGGATGCGCGCCGAGCTCCCCGGCGTCCAGGTTCAGAGCATTCCGATACGCTACTACCCCATGGGGCCGGCCATGGCGCAGGTCCTGGGGTTCACCGGACGCATCAACGCGCAGGAGTACGCCACGCTCAAGGACCGCGGCTACCAGCCGGACTCGATGCTGGGCCAGTCGGGGGTCGAGTACACCGACGAGAATCTGCTCCGTGGGGTTCCCGGCACACGCGAAGAAGAGGTGGACGTCACCGGCCGCGTGGTGCGCACGCTCGGCGGGGACCCCCCGAAGCCGGGCGCGAGCATCGTCCTCTCCATCGATTCCCGCCTCCAGGCGGCCACCACCGGCATTCTGCAGCAGGCCATGGACCGCAGCCATTCCAATATCGGCGTGGCCATGGTGATGGACGTGCACACCGGTGAGCTGCTGGCGCTGGCCAGCCTGCCGACGTACGACAACAACGTCTTCTCGGGCAAGATCGACGACGCGAAAGTCGAGGCGCTGCTCAAAGATCCGAACCGGCCACTGCTCGACCACGCTATCTCGGCGGTCTATCCGCCCGGCTCCGTGTTCAAGCAAGTGACGGCGACCGCGGGGCTCCAGGATGGCGTGATCACTCCCCAGACGCGCTTCGTCAGCCACGGTGTCCTCTACGTGCCGAACCAGTACGCGCCGTGGATCCGCATCCCCTTCCTGGACACGGCCCGCTGCGACTGCAACCTCGCGGAGGCGATCGCCCACAGCTCAAACGTCTATTTCTATCACGTGGCCGGCGGCTCACCCGACCCGGCGAACGGGACGGACGTCGGCGTGGGCCCTAACCATCTGGCGCACTGGGCGCGCCTTTACGGACTGGACGAGAAGACCGGCATCGACCTCCCGGGTGAGACGGAGGGCATCGTGCCCGACCCTCAGTGGAAGCTGAAGTTCACCGAGAAGGCCTTTGGCCACCCCGAGTCCTGGTACCTGGGCGATACGTACAACTTCGGCATCGGCCAGAGCTACCTCTTGGTCACCCCGCTCGAGATGCTCCGCGTCACCGCCGCCGTCGCCAACGGAGGCGACATCCTGCGCCCGACCGTCGTCCACCAGATCGTCGACTCCGACGGCACAGTGATCCGGACGACGACGCCGCAGGTCGTGCGGCACCTCCCCGTCAACCCGGCCAACCTGGCCGCGATTCGCGCCGGCATGCGGCTGTGCGTGACCGACCCGACGGCGTACTGCTACAGCGCGCGCGTCAACGGCGTCGAGGTCGCCGGCAAGACCGGGACCGCCCAGTACGGCGTGGCCGATCCCAAGACGGGGAAGGAGCCCGAGCACGCCTGGTTCTCGGCGTTCGCGCCGTACAACAACCCCGAGGTGGCAGTCCTGGTCTTCTTGGAGCACGGCGTGGGCGCCATCGACGCCGCGCCCGTCGGCGGGCAGATCCTGACCTGCTACTTCCAGCTCAAAGCCGGAGCCAAGCAGTGCAGCTAGGGCAGGAGCGTAGCTGGCGGCATTTCGACTGGGCGTTGGCGGCCACCGCCGTGGCGCTCGTCGCGTACGGCCTGGCGCTCATCTACAGCGGATCGCTGACCAATTACTCGGGCAAGCCGTTGGCGGTGCTGACCCATCCCGTGGCCAGGCAGGCGCTCTTCGCCGCCGTGGGGATCGTGGCCATGTTCGCGCTGGCGCGGCTCCACTACCACCGATGGTACACGCTGGCGTGGCCGTTGTACGGGGCGAGCATGATCGCGCTGGCCGCCGTGCTCGTGATCGGCACGAGCAATTTCGGCGCTCGCCGCTGGCTCTTCGAGGTGGCAGGTTTCCAGTTCCAGCCCTCCGAGGTCGCCAAGCTCGCGACGATCATCGCGCTGGCCCGTTACTTCTCCGTCGACCCAGAGCGCGCGCGGACCGTGCGCGGCTTTCTCGTCTCGCTCGGCATCGCCGGCCTACCCGCGGCGCTCACCCTGGTCGAGCCGGACCTGGGCACGGCGACCGTGTTCCTCCTCATCTGGGTGGTGGTCGCCTTCGTGGCCGGCGTGCGCGTACGCCACCTCGGCGTGCTGACCCTGGTCGGCGTGCTGCTCGTGCCGTTCGTCCTGGTATTCGGCCTGAGCTCGTACCAGCGGGACCGGCTGCGCACCTTCGTCAGCCCCGAGAAATACGAGCGCGAGGGCGGCTACAACATCATCCAAGCGGAGGTCGCCATAGGCGGCGGCGGCTTGTTCGGCAAGGGGCTCACGCACGGCACGCAGACCCAGCTCGAGTTCCTGCGTACCCAGACGACCGATTATGTCTTCAGCGTGCTCGGCGAGGAGCTCGGCTTCACGGGCGCCCTCGTCCTTTTCGGCCTCTTCACCCTGCTCCTGATGCGCGGCATCCGTACCGCCAGCGTCGCGCCCGACCAGTTCGGGCGCCTGCTCGTCCTGGGCGGCGCGATGCTGATCCTCGGGCAGGCATTCATCAACGTCGCGGTCAACGTGCGCCTCTTCCCGGTAACCGGGATACCGTTACCCTTCATCTCGGCTGGCGGCACGGCCATGCTGACCATGTTCGTCTGCCTCGGCCTCGTCGAGAGCGTCGCCCTCCGCCACCGCGAGCTGCGCTACCGCTGAACGTCTCCCAGAACTCTCCGCAACGCCTCGGCCAGCGTCCGCGCGGGCACCAGCGTGAGGCCATCCCCCGTTGCCAGCTCGCGCGCGCTCGCCGGCAGCACGACGCGCCGGTAGCCGCACCGCGCGGCCTCGGCCAGGCGACGCTCGACGTGCCGCGGCCGACGCAGCTCGCCGGCCAGTCCCACCTCGCCGAGCAGCGCCACGTCATCGGGTACCGGCACCCCCCGCTCCGCGCTGGCGATGGACACCGCGACCGCCAGGTCGATCGCCGGGTCCGTCACGCGCATCCCGCCGGCCACGTTCACCAGCACGTCCTGCTGGCCGAGGGGCACACGCGCGCGCTGCGAGAGCACCGCGCACAGCATCAGCAGGCGCCCGGTATCGACGCCGGTGGCCACGCGGCGCGGAACCGCGAGCGCGCTGGGCGTGACGAGCGCCTGCACCTCCACCAGCACGGGCCGGGTGCCTTCCATCGCCGCGGTGACGGCCGACCCCGCCGCGCCCGCGGGCCGCTCCGCCAACAGCAAGCGCGAAAGGTCCGGCTCCGGGACCAAGCCCCCCGCCGTCATCCGACACACGCCGACCTCGTCGGCCGAGCCGAAGCGGTTCTTCACACAGCGCAGCAACCGCAGCTCGAAGCCGCGCTCGCCCTCGAGGTACAGCACCACGTCCACGAGATGCTCGACCGTCCGCGG
Organism: Chloroflexota bacterium; assembly: GCA_021787985.1. Lineage (GTDB taxonomy): Bacteria > Chloroflexota > Dehalococcoidia > DSGV01 > DSGV01 > JAJYLG01. Next base: position 20,062 of record JAJYLG010000025.1, on the reverse strand, counting down.
GCCCGCGACCTCGCCGTCCTTCGTGACGTGGCCGACCAGCAGCACCGCCGCCGACGCCTCCTTCGCCCAGCCGAGCAGCGCCTGCGCAACCGCGCGCAGGTGGCCGGGCGTCCCGGCCGTGCCGGGAGCGCCAGCGAGCGTCACCGTCTGCAGGCTGTCCACGACGAGCGCGCGGGCGGCACCACCCGCTGCCGCCTCGAGCACCGCGCTCAGCTCGCCGGTCGCGAGGTGCACGTCTGTGCGGTCCAGCCCCAGTCGCCGGGCGCGCGTCGCCACCTGCGACGGAGACTCCTCGCCCGCCAGGTACCACGCCGGGCCGGCCGGCGAGGCCGCGATCTGTAGTGCCAGGGTCGACTTGCCGATGCCGGGCTCACCACCCAGCAGGACCAGCGCGCCGGGCACCAGGCCGCCACCCAGCACGCGGTCCACTTCCGGCAGGCCGGTCGGCGTCGGAGCCGCGGGCGATTCAGCGGCCGCGCGCAGCGGCTGCCAGCGCGCGGACACGGGTGGCTTGCCGTCGACGGGAGTCGGCGCCTGCTCCCAGGGCTGCAGCGAGTTCCACTCCCCGCACCCCGGGCACCGGCCGGACCAGCGCGCGTACTCGTTCCCGCACGCGCCGCACACGAATACGTCCGCGGGCCGCTCGCCGCGCTTCGCCATCGCTCCCTCCTGTCCCGCATCATGCCGCCAACGCCGACAAACGGCGAGGGCGGTGCAATGGCACCGCCCCCGTTCATTCGCCCCTCGCGCGCGTCAGGAGACGCCCGCTGGCTCGCGCACCGTCTCGATACGAAGCGCGTCGTCGACGACGTCAATCCGCACACGGTCGCCGGCGGCGAACTCACCTCGCAGCAGGTTCTCGCTGAGCGGGTCCTCGACCTCGTTCTGGATCACGCGCCGCAGCGGCCGGGCGCCGAAGATCTCGTCGTACCCGCGCTCGCCGAGCCAGTCCTTTGCCGACTTGGTGACCTCGACCTCGACCCCCTTCTGCGCGAGCGAGCGCTCGATATCCTTGAGGTTGAGGTCCACGATCTCCCGGATGTGCTCCTTCGAGAGCGAGTGAAAGACGACCGTGCCATCGACGCGGTTGAGAAACTCCGGCCGGAAGGTGCGCTTCATCTCCTCGAGCACCTTCTCTTTCATCTTCCCGTACCGCTGCTCGGTCGTCTTGACCTCGTCCTGCTTGACCGCGAAGCCGATGCTCATGTCGCGCTTGATCAGGTCGGAGCCCACGTTGCTCGTCATGATGACCACGGTATTGCGGAAGTCCACCCGCCGTCCCTTGGCGTCCGTCAGGTGCCCCTCGTCGAAGATCTGGAGCAGCATGTTGAACACCTCGGGGTGCGCCTTCTCGATCTCGTCGAGCAGGATCAGGCAGTAGGACTTGCGCCGCACCGTGTCCGTGAGCTGGCCGCCGTCGTCGTAGCCGACGTAGCCGGGTGGCGCTCCGACGAGCCGCGCGACGGTGTGCCGCTCCATGAACTCGCTCATGTCGAGCTTGATCATGTTGTCCTCGCTACCGAACATGAACTCGGCCAGCGCCCGGGCCAGGTGCGTCTTGCCCACGCCCGTTGGCCCGAGAAACATGAACACCCCGATCGGTCGCCGCGGGTCCTTGAGCCCGGCTCGCGCCCGCCGCACGGCCTTGGCGATCGCGACGATCGCCTCGTCCTGGCCCACGACCTTGGCGTGCAGCGCCTCCTCCATCCGCAGCAGGCGCGCCGACTCCTCACTGGCGATGCGCGCCAGCGGGATGCCGGTCCACATGCTCACGACCTCGGCGATGTCCTCCTCGGTCACCTCCGGGGCGCGCTCCTCCCGCTGCTGCTCGATGCCCTGCTCCAGCCCGCGGATCTTCTCCTCGAGCTTGATCTCGCGCTCGCGCAGGTCGGCCGCGAGCTCGTACTGTTGTGACGAGATGGCCGCGTCCTTCTCGCGGCGCAGGCTTTCCAGCCCCCGCATCGCCTCCTTGAGGCTCGGCGGGGTCTGTGACCGGCGGATCCGCACGCGGCTGGCGGCCTCGTCCACCAGGTCGATCGCCTTGTCCGGCAAGAACCGGTCGGAGACGTAGCGCGACGCCAGCTCCGCGGCGGCTTGCAGCGCGTCGTCCGCGATCGTCAGCTTGTGGTGCTCCTCGTAGCGCTCCTTGATGCCGCGCAAGATCTCGATCGTCTCCTCGACGGTCGGCTCCTCGACCAGCACCGGCTGGAAGCGGCGTTCGAGCGCCGCGTCGCGCTCGATGTGCTTGCGGTACTCGTCCAGCGTGGTAGCGCCGACGCACTGCAGCTCGCCACGTGCCAGCGACGGCTTGAGGATGTTCGCCGCATCCACGGCGCCCTCGGCCGCGCCCGCACCCACGAGCATGTGCAGCTCGTCGATGAAGAGCAGGCAGTTCCCGCTGCCCTTGACCTCCTCGATGACCTTCTTCAAGCGCTCCTCGAACTCGCCGCGGTACTTGGTGCCCGCGACCAGCGAGCCGATGTCGAGCGTGAGCAGGCGCTTGCCCTGCAGCGTCTCGGGCACGTCACCCGACACGATGCGGTGTGCCAACGCCTCGGCGATGGCCGTCTTACCCACGCCCGGCTCGCCGATCAGGACCGGGTTGTTCTTCGTGCGTCGCGACAAGATCTGGATCACGCGCTCGATCTCGCGCTGCCGGCCGATGACAGGGTCCAGCTTCCCGGCCCGCGCGGCGGTCGTCAGGTCCATGCCGAGCTGGTCGACGGTCGGCGTCCGGGTCTGCGTGCGGCCGCCGGTGGCCGAGCTCTGCGGCATCGACTGGCTCAGGATGCGCTGAGTCTCCGCGCGCACCCGCTCCAGGTTGACGCCCAAGCTCTCCAGGACGCCGGCGGCGATGCCCTCGCCCTCGCGCACCAGCCCCAGCAGCAGGTGCTCGGTGCCGATGTAGTGGTGGTTCAGCCGACGAGCCTCGTCCACCGCAAGCTCGATCACCTTCTTCGCCCGCGGCGTCAGCCCGATGTCGCCCAGAACGGCGCGGTCGCCGCGCCCGATGATGAACTCGACGGCCGAACGGACCTTGTTCAGCTCAACGCCCAGGTTCGCGAGCACCTTGGCGGCGACACCGTCGCCCTCGCGGACCAAGCCGAGCAGCAGATGCTCGGTGCCAATGTAGTTGTGGTTGAAACGCTGCGCCTCTTCCTGAGCCAGCGTCAGCACTCGCCTGGCACGCTCGGTGAACTTGTCGAATCTGTCCGCCATCGGTAACTCCGTCCTGCGCTACGCCCGTGCCTGCCAGGTGCGCCTACCCGGCCTCTCCGGGCAGCGCCACCTCGATACCCTCGTCCTCTTCAATTCTACCCGTGGCGCCACCCTCCTCGGGGACATGGCCGTTCCCCGATTCTCCCAGTTCCTGGCTTTCCTGTGACTCGACCTCGTCTCGCTCCTGCTCGTTCGGCTCGGCATGCTCCACATCGCCCGAGCTGCGTCGCCTCGGCGGCCGGAAGCGCTCCGCGATCTCCTCGGGCACGTCCGTGACGCGCCCCAGTGAGTCGAAGCCCCAGCCCGACAGCTCGGCCTCCACCCGCGCCTGGCGCAGGCTGAGCCCAAGCCGCTTCCGCTCATAGTCGACGCGTACGATCCGCACCGGGACGATCTGGCTTTCGCTCACCACCTCGCTCGGGTGGTTGATCCGGCGGTCGGCAAGCTCCGAGATGTGGATCAGGCCCTCGAGCGGCCCGTCGACGCGTGCGAACGCGCCGAACGTCACCAGCCGCGTCACCCGCACCGGAATGATGTCTCCCTCGCTGTAGGGGGCCACCAGGTCCTCCCAGCTCAGCGGGTGCGCCCGCCGCACGGAGAGACCGACCTTGCCGTTCTCGCGGTCCACGCGCAGGACATAGGCCTCCACCTCGTCGCCCACGTGGAACAGCTCCTCGGGCGCGCGATTGCGCTCCCAGCTCAGCTCGGTGACGTGAGCCAGTCCTTCGGCGCCGCCGATGTCGATGAAGATGCCGAACGGACGGATGGCCGTGACCTGACCCTGCCGGATCTCGCCCTCGCGCAGCTCCTCCAGCAGGTGCTCCTTGCGGTGGGCCTTCCACTCCTCGACCGCCGCGCGCTCGCTCACGATGACGCGGCCGCGCCTGCGGCTCAGCTCCATGACCTTCACCATGATCTGCCGGCCGACGAGCCCGTCGAGCGCGGAGGGGTTGGGCCGCCCGTGCTCGTTGCGGCCACTGGCGACCTGGGAGAGCGGCACAAACGCCTGGATGCCTTCCGCGTCGACCAGCAGCCCGCCCTTGTTGTGGCCGGTGACGGCGGCCTCGAACGTCTCGCTCGATTCGAGCAGCTCGTGCAGGCGCTTCCAGCCGCGCTCCTGGCGGGCGCGATCGATGGAGAGCACCATCTGGCCGTCACGCCCCTCGGGGCGCAGGACCATGACCGGGACCCGCTCGCCCGGCTTGACGGTGGTGAGGGGGTCGGCGCCCAGGGACCGCATCTCGCCCTGGGGCACGACGGCCTCGGTCTTGCCGCCGACATCGATCATGACAGCGTCCGGGTGGACCTCGACGACCGTGCCCTCGAGGATCTCGCCTCTGCGGAAGCCGCGCATTTCCCGCGTCTCGGCCTCCTCGAGGAGCTGCGCCATGTCCTGCGCGGGCGCGTCTTCCTCCTCGGGCACGTGGGCGCCGGTCTCCTCCGGCTGCTGTTCGGTGGTCACCAGAATGCCTCCGCTGGGGGCAATGTGCCGGCGCCGGCCGCAGTCGGCCGCCGCTGGGTATCCCCATTCTAGCAGCGCACCCCTAGCGCGGGCGAAGCGCCGGTGGGGGGCCGCGGTGTGCATCGCGCGGCGCGGGGGAAATGGCGAGGGCCCCCTGAGCGGGGGCCCTCATGACGTCCTGGCAATGGCCTATTTTCCGCACCCCGTTGCCGGGGCAGTATCGTCGGCGCTGAGGCGTTTCACTTCCGTGTTCGGGATGGGAACGGGTGGTTCCACCTCGCTCGGATCACCAGGAACGTAGCCGCAGATGGTAGCGGGAGAGGGATTCGAACCCCCGACCTTCGGGTTATGAGCCCGACGAGCTGCCACTGCTCCATCCCGCGGTACGTGACGCCTGCGGCGCACGTCCTGAAGAGCGGAGAAGCACAAGCGCGCGAGCGCGTGCGGGTGGGACTCCATGCAGGTCAAGACCTCGACCATTAGTACGGCTCAGCTAAGCAGGTTGCCCTGCGTACACCTGCCGCCTATCAAGCAGCTAGTCTCGCTGCGGTCTTACTCCGCCCGGAGGCGGATGGGAGGCCTCATCTTGGGGTCGGCTTCGCGCTTAGATGCTTTCAGCGCTTATCCGATCCGACCTTGGCTACCCGGCACTGCCGCTGGCGCGACAACCGGCACACCAGAGGGCCGTCCACCCCGGTCCTCTCGTACTAGGGGCAGCTCCCCTCAAGCCTCCTGCGCCCACGCCGGATAGAGACCGAACTGTCTCACGACGTTCTGAACCCAGCTCGCGTACCGCTTTAACCGGCGAACAGCCGGACCCTTGGGACCTACTCCAGCCCCAGGATGCGACGAGCCGACATCGAGGTGCCAAACCTCGCCGTCGATGTGAACTCTTGGGCGAGATAAGCCTGTTATCCCCGGGGTAACTTTTATCCGTTAAGCCACGGCCCTTCCACACGGAACCGTAGGATCACTTTGGCCGACTTTCGTCCCTGCTCGGCTCGTTGGCCTCGCAGTCAAGCCCCCTTCTGCCAATGCGCTCAGACGGGTGATTTCCATCCACCCTGAGGGGACCTTTGCACGCCTCCGTTACCTTTTGGGAGGCGACCGCCCCAGTCAAACTGCCTACCAGACGCGGTCCCCATGCTTGCTCATGGGTTAGGAGATAGACCTGAGAAGAGTGGTATTTCACCGCTGGCTCCACCGCCACCGGAGTGGCGGTCTCACAGCCTCCCACCTATCCTACGCATCCCAGGCCCATCGCCAGCGTCAAGCTGCAGTAAAGCTCCACGGGGTCTTTTTGTCCTGGCGCGGGTAACCCGCATCTTCACGGGTACTTCAATTTCGCCGAGTCCCTCGTTGAGACAGCGCCCAGATCGTTACGCCATTCGTGCGGGTCGGAACTTACCCGACAAGGAATTTCGCTACCTTAGGACCGTTAGAGTTACGGCCGCCGTTCACTGGGGCTTCGGTTCGAGCCTTGCAGCCCTCCCCTTAACCTTCCAGCACTGGGCAGGCGTCAGCCCCTATACGTCCCCTTACGGGTTCGCAGAGACCTGTGTTTTTGTTAAACAGTCGCCTGGGCCTGTGCACTGCGGCCCCCGGGAGCTTCCAACGGTTGCTGTACACTCCCCGGGGCACCCCTTCTCCCGAAGTTACGGGGCTAGATTGCCGAGTTCCTTAACGAGGGTTCTCTCGCCCGCCTTGGTGCTCTTACACCCACCCACCAGCGTCGGTTTGCGGTACGGGCACCGGTGCCACTAGCCACGAGGCTTTTCTTGCCAGTACGGGCTCAACGGAGTTGCTTTGACCGTAGTCTCCACTCCCCCCGAAGCCTCCGCTTAACCCCCGGCCGGATTTGCCTGACCGGAGACGCCTATGCTCCAGGGACGCCCCATGTCCGATGGGGACGCTCCGCCTACCCCCCTGGGTCACCCCTTGGCGTCAAGCGCGACACCAGTGGTGCTGGAATACTAACCAGCTGTCCATCGCCTACGGCTTTCGCCCTCGGCTTAGGCCCGACTAACCCTACGCGGACTACCCTTGCGTAGGAAACCTTGGGTTTACGGCGGGCCGATTTCTCATCGGCCTTCACGCTACTCATGCCGGCATTCGCACTTCCGCCCACTCCACGGGCCCTTACGAGACCGCTTCATCGCTGGCGGAACGCTCCCCTACCACTGGCGCCGTCCCGCAGGACGCCGCCAGTCCATGGCTTCGGTGGCAGGCTTAAGCCCCGATACGTTGTCGGCGCAGCACCACTCGACCAGTGAGCTATTACGCACTCTTTCAAGGATGGCTGCTTCTAAGCCAACCTCCTGGTTGTCTGGGCGGCGCTACATCCTTTCACACTGAGCCTGCACTCCGGGACCTTAGCCGATGGTCTGGGCTGTTTCCCTCTCGACAACGAAGCTTAGCCCCCGCTGTCTCACTCCCGTGGCTCATTCGACGGCATTTGTGGTTTGTCTGGGTTTGGTAGGCGCTAGCCCCCTAGCCCAAACAGAGCCCTACCTCCGCCGAACGCCGCACGAGGCTGCCCCTAAAGGCATTTCGGGGAGAACCAGCTATCTCCGGGTTCGCTTGGCATTTCACCTCTACCCACAGCTCATCCGATCGCTTTGCAACGCAAACCGGTTCGGGCCTCCATCCGCGGTTAGACGGACTTCACCCTGGCCATGGGTAGCTCACCCGGTTTCGGGCCTACTCCCTGCGACTCTGCGCCCTATTCAGACTCGCTTTCGCTCCGGCTCCGTGCGTCCCCGCACTTAACCTCGCCACAGAGAGTAACTCGCCGGCTCATTCTTCAATAGGCACGCCGTCATCCGCGGATGCGGACTCCGACTGCTTGTCGGCACGCGGTTTCAGGTTCTTTTCACTCCCC
>JAJYLG010000025.1:0-10000 GCA_021787985.1 Chloroflexota bacterium | reverse complement strand
CTTGCATGCATAAGGCACGCCGCTAGCGTTCGTCCTGAGCCAGGATCAAACTCTCCGTTCAAACGTAGCCGCCCTTCGGCGGTTGCGCTCAACGAAGCCCCACACGTTGCGTGTCCACTCTTCAGCTGTTAAGGTGCCGCCGCGCCCCACGGGCGCCAGCCCGCCGGTTCTCCGGCTCACTTATGGTAACACCGGACTCCGCGGTCCGTGACGCCCGCAACTCACCCTCTCCGGGTTCCCACCCGGCCCCGGTCTCGGTGACCGTGTCAAGGTGCGCGGACCGCCCGCGACCGCGGGCGCAACATTGAAGTTACCCCCTGGCTCAGTCCGTGTCAACCGACCCCACGAAGCCCCGCCCCTGCCCGCGACGCCCCTGCCCGCGCCGGCGCGGACCTGCCAATGCCACCATCCGCGGGCGACCCCAGCCCGCGCGAGGTCTACCGCGTCGCGTCGCCCTCGCCCCCGCGCACCAACCGCAAGGCGCCATCGCGCACCTCCAGCGACCCGCCCCGCACCGCCAGCGACCCCGCGCCGCGCTCGGCCAGCCGTGTCGCCTGGCGGGCTACGCGACGATCGACGGACACGCCGCGCGCTGCCAGCCACGCGGCCGTCGCCGCCAACCCCGCCGCCGGCCCCGCGGACCGCAGCGCCGCGCACGACAGCGCTTCCGCCCGCGGATCGAGCCCGGCCGCGTCCAGCAGCGCCCGGTAGGCATCCCGCGCTTCCTCCGCCACCGCCACGAGGTGGCGCTCCGCGCCGGAGTTCAGCTCGCGCAGCAGCGGCCGCAGTTCCCAGCGCACGCGGTTGCGCAGGAAGCGCTCGCTGCGGTTGGTCTCGTCCTCCACGTGGCGGATCCCGGCCGCGTCGCAGTACGCGAGCACCTCGGCGTGCGTGGACCGCAGCAGCGGGCGCAGCACGGGTGGCCCTTCGCCGAGCGGCCACGGATCAACCGCGGCCATGCCCCTCAGCCCCGCAAGCCCCGCCCCGCGCAGCAGGCGCAAGATCACGGTCTCCACCTGGTCCTCATACGTGTGGCCCGTGACCACCGCCGCGGCGCCCTCCGCCCGCGCCAGCTCGCCAAGCCATCGGTAGCGCCCCATCCGCGCCGCCGCCTCGGACCGCAGGGGCATGTTCGCCGCGCCCTCTCGCAGGCGGACACCACAGTGCTCCGAGAGACGCCGGACCGCCGCACGCTCGGCGTGGCTTGCCGCGCCACCGCGCATCCGGTGGTCGAACCACGCGCCCACTATCCGCTCGCGCCAGCGCGCGGCGAGCGTCGCGACGGCGTGCAGCGCGGCGCTCGAGTCGGCGCCACCGGAGATAGCCACGATCAGCGCGCCCGCCTCGGGGCGGTAGCCTGCCTGCTGGAGAACGGCGCGGGCGCCGCGAAGCAGGCGGCGCGCGGGCGGGGTGGCGTCACGCGGGACCGAGAAGAGCCCTTGGAAGCGGCGGACCGCCACCGTCAGTGGGTCAGGGTTGCACGTAGCGCAGCCACCAGGGGCCTTGCTGCGTCGTGTCTCCGGTCGCGCGCGGCGGCGCCTGCACGGTCACCGGGATGTCGCCCGGCCGGACAAGCCCTTCGATCTCGCGCGCCTGCTGCTCAACGAACTGGTCGCTCCGCATGTAGTCCCGCAGCGCCTGGAGCTGGGCCACCTCCGTTTCGAGGCGCACGATGGCGGCGCGAGACTGCTGCTCGCGCTGATTCAGATGGTACTGGCGGATCAGGTACGAGACGCCGCTGGAACCGAGGTAGACCGCCACGGCCAGCACGACAACGACGGCCGCCCCCCGGCGCAGGAACGGCACACGGAGACGCCCCGCCGCACCAAGCGGTGCCAATAGCTTCTTCATGCCTCTTCGCGCACGGTAACGCAGCGCGCCGCCCGCGTAAAGCCCGCTAGGCCGAGCGGCGCCAGGTGCCGGCACGCGGATCGAGGCCCGCCCGTGCCAGGTGGCACGTATCGTTCAGGTGCCGCACCCGCCATGCGCCCTCGCCACGCGGATCGAGCCACGTCATGCCCGTGTGGGCGAAGCGCAGCCGTCGGAACTGGTGGAGCGGTGCGCCGATCACCCCGGCGAGCGTCAACAGCAGCAGAAAGTTGTGTGCGACCGCCACCACGACGCCGCTGCCGTGTGCGCCGGCCATTTCGCCCAGGGCTCGCAGGCCCCGCTCCTGGACCTGCCTGGCGGTCTCGCCGCCCGGCATCGGCAGGTCCTCCATGCCAGGGCCCTGCCAGCGGCGCAGCCAGTCACCCCATTGCTCGCGCAGCTCGGCCAGGCTGAGCCCCTCCAGCTCCCCGATATCCATCTCCTGCAGGCAGTCAACGGCGAGCGGCTCGAGCCCGTGCGGCCCTGCGATCGCCGCGGCCGTGAGCAGCGCGCGGCGCAGCGGGCTGGAGTACACCGCGACCACGCCCGCGCGGGCCAGCGTCTCCGCCGCGGCGGCCGCCTGCGCCCGGCCGAGCTCCGTCAGCTCGTAGTCGGCGCGACCCTGCACCCGCCCTTCGCGGTTGCCGGAGGCCTCCGCATGCCGCACCAACACGATCGACGGGGGCATCTAGCGGCGCGGCCGCGTGCTCGCGACCGCGATGTCCATCAGTGCCTCGTAGGCCGGATTCTGAACGAAGCGGCCCTGCCGCAGCACCACCCGGTCCCAGGGCGGAATGTGCAGCTCGTCGCTGACCAACGCCGCGTAGTCCGGTCGGTACGTGCCCCGGTGGAGGAAGAGGCAGCAGGTGCGCACCTCGGCCGCTCCCAGCGCCCGGGCGTGCGCGTGAGCCAGGTCGAGCGTGGCGCCCGTGACCGCCAGGTCGTCGACGATCAACACGCGGCGATCGAGCACCTGCGGGGGAAACTCCTGCAGCAGCTCCGGCTGTCGGCGCACCAGCTCGCCGTCATGCCGGCGCGAGATACGCACGGAGAAGAACTCGCGCTGCAGCATGCTGGCCACGACGACCCCCGGCACGACGCCGCCGCGCGCGATGCCGACCACGATCTCCGGGTTGAACCCGCTCACGGCGAGCGCGAGGTCCCGGCACAGCTCGCCGAACTCGTCCCATCCGACCCGCCGCACCCCCGCGAATGCCGCCCGCCCCTTTGTCATCACGACCTCCTGTCTTCCTCGAACCGGCCGTGCCGTCGCCAGGCGAGCACGCCAGGCTGGATGCTGTCGAGCACCAGCCCCGTGCGCACGACCTCCCCCGGCGCGCCCAGATCGAGCGCCGCTACCACCTGCTCCGGCCGCCCAGCCCCCGTGCCGTCCGCCTTGAGCCGCATGGCGAGCTGCACCGGGCGCTCCGCGCGCGCGACAGACACATCGGCGACCTGCGCGCGAATGTCGTACTCTTTCACGTCCTTCTCTCGCACCTGCCGCCACGGCAGCGACTCCAGCCCAAGGAACCATCGCACGCGTTCCCGCGCCTCGTCCGCGCTCCACTGCTCGGCAAGCGTCACACGATAGTCCGCCCAACGGAGCAGCGACTGCAGGCTGGCGGTCTGCGTCGCCACCTCCTCGACCGCGCGGATCGCCATTCCCACCGGTAGCTCGCGTGACAGCCGCTCCTCGAACCCGCTCGGGGCGACACGCTCGGCGAGCGCCACGTCCAGCAGCTCGGCCTCGCCGATCACGCCCACGGCCAGCGGCATCGCCAGCGCGATCTGTGGTCGCGGCGTGAAACCCTCGGACTGGGCGACCGGCAGGTCGGCACGCCGCAGCGCTCGCTCCCAGAAGCGCATCAGGTCCAGGTGAGACAGATACTGCACCTCGCGCCCGCGCGTGAACGTCACGCGGAGCTGCTGAACCCTGGCCGACATCCCGTCACCGTTCGCGCACCTGCTCGATCAGCTCCTCCGCGGCGGTATGCGGGTCAATCTCGCGGCTCGCCACCCGCTCCACCGCTTCCTCTAGACGGCTGACCCCCTCCGACTCACCCACCGCCCGTCGGATGAGCGCACTGCGCATCGCCGCCAGGAGCTGATGCCGCGCCCGCTCGCGCCGCGCCGTCTCCAGCGCGCCGCTGGTCTCGAGGAACCGCCGACGCTGCTCGATCGCATCGGCCAACTCGACCACACCCTCTTCGCGGGACGCGATCGCCCGCTGCACGGGCACCTGCCAGCCCTCCGCGCGGTTCAGCATGAGTAACGCGCGCAAGTGGCCCAGCAGCGTGTCGGCGCCCGGCAGGTCGGCCTTGTTCACCACCAGAATGTCGGCGATCTCCATGATCCCGGCCTTCATGGCCTGGATGTCGTCGCCGGTGCCGGGGGTGAGCACCAGCACGGTCGTCTGCGCCGTCCGCGCCACCTCCACCTCGTCCTGGCCGGCGCCCACGGTCTCGACGATCACCACATCCTTGCCCGCCGCGTCGAGCACACACATCAGATCAGCGACCGCCTCCGAGAGCCCACCCAGCGAGCCGCGCGTGGCGACCGAGCGCATGAAGACGTCGTGATCGCCGGTGAGGTCCTGCATGCGGATGCGGTCGCCCAGGATGGCGCCGGAGGTGAATGGGCTGGTCGGGTCCACGGCGATGATGCCGACCGTCTTCCCACGCCGGCGCAGCTCGTGGGTGAGCGCGCCGGTGAGCGTGCTCTTCCCGCTGCCGGCCGAGCCGGTGACGCCGACGGTGTGTGCGCGACCGCTGTGCGGGTAGAGCAGGCGAAGGAGATGACGCCCGCGTGGGGTGCGATTCTCCACGAGCGTCATCGCGCGGGCGAGCAGCCGGCGGTCGCCGCGCAGCACGCCCTCAGCCAGCTCGTCCACGGTCACTCCCGCGGCTCCACGCTCGCTCGGACGAACTCCACGATCTCCTGCGTCGAGGCGCCGGGTCGGAAGATACCGCGGAAGCCCAGCGCGCGCAGGGCGGCGACATCTTCCTCCGGGATGATGCCGCCGGCGAAGAGCACTACGTCACTCACACCGCGTGCCTTGAGCGCCTCGACGACGCGCGGAAACAGCTCCATGTGTGCGCCGCTCAGGATCGACAGCCCGACCACGTCGACGTCCTCTTGCAGCGCCGCTTCGGCGATCATCTCGGGTGTCTGCCGGATGCCGGTGTAGATAACCTCCATCCCGGAATCGCGCAACGCTCGCGCCACTACCTTGGCGCCGCGATCGTGCCCATCGAGCCCCGGTTTGGCGATCAACACCCGGATCTGCCGCTGTTCTGTCGTCGTCATGGCCTGTTTCGCTCCGCAGCCTTCCTCATAAAGGTTACAACGCCTCGTGCGACCCTCGGCTTCGCCGTCCAGCCGGCCGACTCCCACGCGTCGGACGCCGCCGATCCGGCGAGCCACCATCCCGTGCTGCGCCACGCCTCGGGCGGCAGCGCGCCCCCGATGACCCGCTCGACCTCCGAGAAGCGCAGGTCCACCTCCGTGCGTCCCTGGGCGCACAGGTACTCCGCCAGCCTCGCGAGCTCTCCGCCCATGCCTACCTGTCAGCGGCGCTCGATGAGCTGCAGGTTGACGCCGTGCGTACCCCGCGGCGAGACGAACGCCAACCGGCCGCCGCTCCCCGCGGGCATGGGGTCGCTCACGCGCAGGCCCTGCGCCCGCAGCTCGGCCACGGCGCCGTCGAGATCATCGACGCGCAACGACAGCAGATACACGCCCTCGCCGTTCTTCTGCAGGAACTCCGCCACCGGCCCCTGGTCCGAGAGCGGCTCGATCAGCTCGAGGTCCGACGGGCCGATCGGCAGGAAGCGGTTGCGGATCCCGAGGGCGGGGATCTCGCCACCGCGCTCCGGCGTCAGGTCGAAGTTGCGGGCCAGGTCCGCGGCGGCTTGCTCCAGCCCGCGAACGGCGATCGCGACATGGTCGATCTGCGTGACTTTCATCAAGCGTGCCCCTCCGGGACCGGCGTAGCGTACTCGACCAGCACCCCGTGAGCGCTCTTCGGGTGCAGGAAGCAGATCATCCCGGCGAGTCCCCGTCGCGGTGCCTGGTCGATGAGCTGCAGGCCCTTCTCTCGTGCCGCCGCCAGGTCGGCCGCCACGTCCGTGCTCTCGAAGCAGACGTGGTGCATCCCCTCGCCGCGGGCCGCGAGGAAGCGCGCCACTCCCGTGTCATCGCGCGTCGGCTCCAGCAGCTCGATCTCGTTTGGCCCGCATCGCAGCAGGACGCCGCGAACGCCCTGGTCTTCGATGACCGCATCGGCCGTCAACGGCAGCCCCAGGGTGTCACGGTAGAAGGCCAGGGCTGCGTCGGCCGATCGCACGACGATGCCCACGTGATGGATCTTGGTCAGCATGTGCCCCCCACGTCAGATCAGGTGTTCAGCGCCCCCGGAGCTCGCCGGCGTGCGCCTCGTAGTGCCGAATGGCCCGTTCCAGCAGCTCGCGGGCCAATGGATCGCCCGGGCCAAGCGCCTCGGCGGCCGCCAGCCGTGCCGCGTGCGCGCGCCGCAGGCGCCCCAGCAGCTCCGGCCAGGGAAGTCCTCCGAGTGTGCGTGCGAACTCGTCGTTCCGCCGGTCGATCTCCTCTTGGCTGAGCCCGGACGGAGCGAATCGGCCGGATGGAGCCTCCTCCGCGATGCGCTCATTCCAGCCGACAATGTGCGCCAGGACGGCGCGCGCACCCCAGCCGTCCGGACGCGGCAAGACCGCCGGGTGTGCCTGCGCCGCCTGCTCGAGGTCGCCGAACGCGTGCTCGTAGCGGAGGACGAGAAGCTGCCAATCGCGCTCAGCCGACACGCCGTTCCCGCCACGCCCGGATGTCGGCGGCGTGCGCGTGCATGTGCTCGATGCCCGCGCCGTCGATCATTCGGTTGACCGTCTTCCCCTCACCATACCGGTCCTCTGCGACCCGGTCCGCGGCCGCACGGAGTGCCGCTACGGCGCGGTCGAGCCGCGTCACCGCGTCGCCGAAAGGCGCTTCCTTCACTTCATCGGCGAAGCGGCCGTTCCAGCCCTCCACGTCCGACCAGTCAGCGCCCTCTGGCGTCGGCCGCTCGCCGCGGGCGATCCGCGCCAGCCCCTCGCCCAACTGCTCGTGCCACCCCGCGACATGGGCCACGATCTCGCGCACGCCCCAAGTGCCGTAGAACCGCTCCGTCGCCTCCCGCTCGGACAGCTCGCCGAACGCGGCACGGAGCTCATCGTAGGCCCGCTGGTGCGCGGCCAGGGTCTCGGCCTTCGTCGCCATTCGCTGCCTCCCCTCGCTCTCTGCTGCCCGCGGGCAGGTTAGATCGCCAGCTTCTCCCGGTAGACGCCCCACTCCTGCCGCAGGACGTTGCAGATCTCGCCGATCGTGCAGTACGACTCGACCGCCTCGAGGATGAGCGGCATCATGTTCACCTGCTCCGCGCGGGCGCCCTCCCGCAGCGCGGTCAGCGCGGCCGCCGCGCGCGCGCCGTCACGCTGGGCCCGCAGGCGGGCCAGCCGGTTCGCTTGCCGCTCGCCCACCGCGGGGTCGACCCGTAGCAGGCCCTCGACCGGCGGCTCCTCGGTGACGAAGCGGTTGACGCCCACGACCACGCGGTCGCCCCCCTCGATCTCCATCTGCACGCGGTAGGCGCTGTCCTGGATCTGCCGCTGCTGGAAGCCCTGCTCGATCCCGGCCACCGCGCCATCGAGCTGGTCGATGCGCTCGATGAGCGCGACCGCCTCGCGCTCCACCTGGTTGGTCAGGGACTCGATGAAGTAGCTGCCGGCCAGCGGATCGACGGTGTCGGCAACCCCTGACTCGTAGGCGATGATCTGCTGCGTGCGCAGCGCCACCTGCACCGCCTGCTCGGAGGGCAGCGCGAGCGCCTCGTCCTTGCTGTTGGTGTGCAGCGACTGCGTACCGCCGAGCACCGCCGCCAGCGCCTGGAGCGCCGTCCGTACGATGTTGTTGTCCGGCTGCTGGGCGGTGAGCGTCGCGCCGCCGGTCTGCGTGTGGAAGCGCAGCATCATCGAACGGGCATCTCGGGCGCCGAAGCGCTCCTTGGCGATGCGCGCCCACAGGCGGCGGGCCGCGCGGAACTTCGCCACCTCCTCGAAGAAGCTGTTGTGGCAGGCGAAGAAGAAGGAGAGGCGCGGGCCGAACGAGTCGAAGTCCAGTCCGCGAGCGCGCGCCGCCTCCACATAGGCGATGGCGTTGGCGAGCGTGAAGGCCACCTCCTGGGCGGCCGTGCAGCCGGCCTCACGCATGTGGTAGCCGGAGATGCTGATCGTATTCCAGCTCGGCACGTGCTCGCGGCACCAGGCGAAGATGTCGGTGATCAGCCGCATGCTCGGCTTGGGCGGGAAGATGTACGTGCCGCGGGCGATGTATTCCTTGAGGATGTCGTTCTGAATGGTCCCGCCGATCTCCTTCAGGTCAATCCCTTGCTTCTTCGCCACCGCAACGTACATCGCCAGCAGGATGCCAGCGGTCGCGTTGATCGTCATCGAGGTCGTCACCCTGTCGAGCGGGATGGCCGCGAACAGCCGCTCCATGTCTTCGAGCGAGGCGATCGCCACGCCTACCTTGCCGACCTCACCCTCGGCCATCGGATCGTCGCTGTCGTAGCCGATCTGCGTCGGAAGGTCGAACGCCACCGAGAGCCCCGTCTGGCCCTGCTCCAGCAGGTAGCGGTAGCGCCGATTCGACTCGTCGGCGTCGGCAAAGCCGGCGTACTGGCGCATCGTCCAGAGACGGCCACGGTACCCGGTCGGCTGGACGCCACGGGTGTACGGATGCTCGCCCGGGTAGCCGGCCTGCCGGTGATAGTCCCAGCCCTCCAGGTCTTCGGGCGTGTAGAGCGGTTGCACCTCGGCCCCCGACGACGTCTCGAAGCGAGGCTGACGCTCGGGCGCGCGGCCGACCGCCTTGGCAAAGACTGAGTCCAGCCATTCCTGGCGTGTGCTGCTCACGGGACCTCCACCGCCGGCCCGTGCCGGGCGTGCAGAGCGCCCTCCCGGACGGCCGGCACCAGCGTACCGCCGGTGATCACCCCGGGCAACCGAACGTTCAGGCTCACCGCCGGGGCATGGACTGCGGGGAATCCATGCACGGCCCGCCTCGGCCGCGTCAGGCGGGCGGAGACGGCGGTCCGCCTCCGGCGGACGGCCCGCGAGGGCGAGGACGCGGCTTGGGCTCGGCCCGCGCGAGCGGCCGCGGCTCGAGCCCGTGCGGGATCGACACGCGCATCGTGCGCGACTCGAGGTCGACCGCGAGCACCACGTCCTCCAGCGCCGGGACCAGCCACTCCTCGGCTTCGCCCCGCACCACGTACACGTCGTTGGCGCCCGTCGCCAGCACCTCCGCCAGCCTGCCGAGCGGCCGACCATCGTCGGTGACGACGGCGAGTCCCACCAGGTCGTGCAGATAGTACTCGCCCGCCGGGAGCGCTGCGAGCAGCTCCTCGCGGATCTCCAGCAGCGTGCCGCGGAACGGCGCCGCCTCCTCAATGGTGGCGATCCCGCCGAGCCGCAGGTAGACGACCTCGCCCACCCACTGACTGCGCACTACGCGCCGCGGCTGGCCGCCCAGCCAGAGCGTCCGGCCGCGGTTGAAGCGCTCGGGGAACTCGGTCAGCGGCAGCACCTTGATCTCGCCATGGACGCCGCGGGTGGTCAGCACCTGCCCGACCGCCGCGAAACCGGGCGTCGGCTCGGGCTGCGCCGCCCCGGGGGCCGGCCGCAGGCGACTGCGCGCCATGGTCGAGCTACCCGATCTCGAGCTGGGCTGCCGTGTCGTAGCGGGTCGCTGCCGCACGCAGGACGTTGCGCAGCGCGGATGCGATGCGTCCTTCTTTGCCGATCACGCGGCCCATGTCCGAATCCTGGACCTTGAGCCGAAACACCAGCCGGTCCGGCCGCCGCGACTGGGTGACGCGCACCTCCTCGGGCTCGTCAACCAGCGACTGGGCGAGGTACTCGACCAGCGACCGCAGCTCCTCGACGTGCGCCGCGCTTACGGGGCGGCCGCGCTCTCGCTCGCCTGGCCGGCGTCGCGGGCCGCCGAAAGAACGCCCGTCCTGGCGAGGAGCTTGGCCGCGGTTTCCGAAGGTTGGGCGCCTTTCTCCAGCCATCCTTTT
>JAJYLG010000096.1 GCA_021787985.1 Chloroflexota bacterium | reverse complement strand
ATGCGGTGCTCGCCGTGCCTGGCGTCGAGCTGACCGGGCACCCGCGCGAGCGGATCCCCAACCACCTGTCGGTGATCGTCCGGGACGCCGACGGTCAGTCGCTGGTGCTCGCGCTCGACCTGGACGGGATCGCGTGCTCGAGCGGCTCGGCCTGCGCCACGGGCTCCACCGAGCCCTCGCACGTGCTCACCGCCATGGGATACCCGCCCGAGGAGGCACGCGGCTCGCTGCGCCTGACGCTCGGCCGCACGACCGGCTCGGCGGAGACCGAGACGGCCTGCCGCGTGGTGCCGGCGACGATCGCGCGGCTCCGGGTGGGGGCCGCGGCGCTGGCCGCCGATCCGCTCGGGGTGCAGGCGGGGCCGCCGTGAGATCCCCGGGCCGCGGGGGCAGGGCGGTTCGGTGAGCGAGCGCATCGTGGTCGCGATGTCGGGCGGCGTCGACTCCTCCGTCGCGGCCGCGCTGCTGCACGAGCAGGGGCACGAGGTCATCGGCGTCTGGATGCGCCTGCACCAGGGGGCCGACCACCGCGGCGAGTTCCGCAGGAGCTGCTGCTCGCTGGACGCCGCGGACGATGCCCGGCGGGTGGCCTCGCAGCTCGGAATCCCGTTCTTCGTGCTGGACCTCGAGCGCGAGTTCGCGGCCGGGGTGATCGACCCGTTCGTCGCCGCGTACCTCTCGGGGTCCACGCCCAGCCCGTGCGTGGACTGCAACACGTACGTGAAGTTCGGCGCGCTACTCGGGCGGGCACGGCTGCTGTACGGCGCCGAGGCGGTCGCGACCGGCCACTACGCCCGGGTCGACTCGGTGCCGGACGAGTCCCGCCCCGGCGGCCGGCGCTGGCGGCTGCTGACCGCCGCCGACCCGGCCAAGGACCAGACTTACTTCCTGTACGGCCTGCGCCAGGACCAGCTTGCCCGAACCCGGTTCCCGCTGGGAGGCCTGTCGAAACCGGACGTGCGCGCGATCGCGCTCGGGCTCGGGCTCGTCACCGCCGAGATGCCGGAGAGCCAGGAGATCTGCTTCGTGCCGGGGGGCGACTACCGGGAGACGCTGCGCGAGCGTGCCGGCTGGCAGGAAACGCCCGGGCCCATCGTCGACGTCACCGGCAGCGTCGTCGGCGAGCACCGTGGCGCGGCGGCGTACACCGTGGGCCAGCGCACGGGCGTCGGCGTCGCGCTGGGTGAGCGGCGGTACGTGGCCGCCATCGACCCGAGTGCGAACCTGGTCCGGCTGGGCCGGCGCGAGGATCTGCAGCAGCGCGCCTTCGTGGTGGAGCAGATGCACTTCTTGGCGGGCCGTTCCCCCGGGCGCACGATCCGGGCGGCGCTGCGCGTGCGGCACCGCGCGGCGCTGGTTCCGGCGACGGCCCGCCCCGCCGACGGGGCTGACGGCGGACGCTGGGAGCTGGAGGCGGACGAGCCGGTCTGGGCGCCGGCGCCGGGGCAGGCCGCGGTGCTCTACCGAGGGGACGAGGTGCTCGGCGGAGGGCGCGTCGCGCGCGAGTGAGTGCCGCCCCAGGCCCCCGGCGCCGGTGGTTCGTGCCGGGGCCGGGAGCCCCGTCGAGCCGCGCCGCGGGCGGGCCGGCACGCCGCGCGGCTATCCTTCGCCAATGCTCGCCATCGAGCCGTCCATGGTCCTCGCGGTCCTGGTCGGCATCCTCAACGTCGCCCTGTTCGTGCTACTCGGCGGCGAGGCCAGGGGCCGGCTGCCGTTCCTTGCGCTCGCGTCGATCCTTGGCGCGTACGCGGGGCAGGCGATCGGGGCCCACCTGGGCGACCCGGTGCGGATCGGGGACTTCGGGCTCCTGAGCTCGTCGGTCGTGGCGTGGGCGGGCATGATCGTCGTCGCGATCGTGAGCACGCTGGGCCCCACCAGTCGGACCTGAGACCGGGTACGGACGAGCGCACCGGCGCGGACGGCCGCCCCCGCCACGGCGCGCGGACGATACGGTACCGTTAGCATGACAGCGATACCGCGCAACTCGTGCGTGGGACGTAGCGATAACGGGTGCTGCTATGGTCGATGTAGCGATAATCCCGGAGTCCGTCTCGGGCGACTACCGGGCTGGCATGCTGTCCTGGCGGACCGCGCTCCGGGCTGAAGGCAAGTCGCCGGCGACGATCAGGGCCTATCTCAGCGCCTCGCGGTTCCTCGCCGAGTTCCTTGTCTCGCGCGGCATGCCGACCGCGCCACAGTCGATCAGCGCCGAGCACATCCGGGAGTTCCTGCTCGCGCAGCCCTCCCCGTCGACCGCGCGCATCCGGTACATGGGGTTGCGACGGATGTTCGCCTACCTGCTCGCCGAGGGTGAGCTGCGCAAGGACCCCATGACCACGGTCCGCCCCCCGAAGGTAGCCGAGGATGAGGTGGGTCGGCCCTTCCTGTCCGATGCCGAATTCGGCAAGATGCTTGCCACCTGCAAGCGGCGTCGGCCGCCCCTGTTCGTCGACCGCCGCGACGCCGCCATCCTGCTGGTGCTGCGCCGCTCCGGGCTCCGGCGGGCCGAGGCCACGGACTTGACGCTGGACGACGTGGACACCAGCGAGGGGCTCGTGGTGGTCCGCCACGGCAAGGGCGGGCGCTCCCGGGTGTCCGCGTTCGACGCCGAGACGGCCGCGGCGATCCTGCGGTACCTGGCCGTCCGGTCCGACCACGCCGCGCGCGGCGAGACGCGCCTGTGGCTCTCGATCCAAGGCGCCCCGATCACCAGCGGGTCCCTCGCCGCGCTGGTGCGACGGCGGGCGCAGCTCGCGGGCGTGCGCAGCGTGAGCCCGCACCAACTCCGGCATGCGTTTGCCAACGACCTCAAGTCGCGCGGCGTGTCGGACGAGACGTTGATGGCCCTCGGCGGGTGGCGCTCCCGGACCGTCATGGCCCGCTACGGCAAGGCGCAGCAGCGGGAGCGCGCCATCGACGAATACCGGCGCCTGACGGGCGAGCGATGAGCACCGAGATCCAATGAGGTACGCACTGTTCGGCGAGCCGTCCACGGACGCGGATGGGGCGACGCGCTGGCCGTTCACATGTCCTGACTGTCACGCGGTCAGAGGCGCGGCGTCGTCGTGGAACTGGCAGGCCCCGGCGGTCCTGGCGGGCCTCATGGAGCCGGAGATCCGATGCCACGTGGACGGTCCCGCCGTCACGCGTCAGTTCGAGGCAGAGCACGATGGCATCAAGTGCTTCGGCCCGCGGCGAGGGAACAGGCCCGCCCGCCGCTCACCTGCCCGTGACCCGCGACAGCCGCTCGCCACGGCGCGTCCGTGGACGTACACGAATGGCAACCTACCGGACAGGTTCGACACGTGGTGTCTGAACTGCGGCGTGCGGATTCGCGTAGACAGCCGCTACGTCACGCGCTAGCATTGCGCCACTGACCCGGGCCTCCCCGCCCCTGCAAGGCGGGCAAGCGGGACCACGGCGGCTGCGGTCGTCGGAGATTGGCCCGTGCCAGGTTCCTCCGATCCCGCCGAGATGGCCCGCAGAGGCCGCGTCGGTGCCCTTGTCACCCTCAGCCGGTATGACGGCCGACTGATCACCCAGCGCGCCCGCGAGGCGTTCATCGCCTCGTTCTGGGAGCAGGCCCGCGCCGAGGCGATGGGCCGCGGCGAGACGATCACCGATGCGGAGGCCCGCCGACGCGGCGAGTTCCTGCGCCGTGCCCACTACCAGCGCCTGGCCAACAAGAGCGTGCGGGCGCGCAGTCGCGCCGCGGCACAGTAAGAGCGGGCCGTCACTGTGGCAACCGACCCGCTCAACTGTAAGCCTACCGCACCCGTCCAGATCACCGATGTCATCCGCCACACCGACCCCGCCGACCGGGTGAAGCTTGAGGCCACCGTCATCCTCGGCGGCGTCACCCTGCGCGGCGTCCGCCTGGTCAGTGGACGCGGTGGCCCGTTCGTCGGCCTGCCCTCCCACCGTGAAGGTGATCGTTGGATCCCCTGGGTCGTCCTGTCGGACGGCCTGAACGAGCGCGTGCTACAGGCGCTGCTCCCGCTGCTCTCCGAGGTGCGGCCATGACCGCGCGCAAGGCGCCGTACCAGTGCGCCAACCCGGTATGCGGCGCGGAGATCCCGCCCGACGAGCCGCTGAGCCTCGAGCTCGCCCAGGTTCGGCTGGGTGGCGGCAGCACCTATCGGGACCGCTGGCACCTGTGCGGCGTCACCTGCCTGCGGCAGTACCTGAGCCTCTGCATGGTGAAGGCGCGCGCCGATGCTCACCCGGAAGCGACCGAGGTCGAGCCATGAGGCGCGTGCGGTACTTCGCGGTGGCCGAGGATCTGCCGGACCGCTTCCTCGACGCCGAGCTGTCGGCCGATGCGCTCGCGCTGCATGTGGCAGCCTCGGCCGTCTCGAGCCGGGCCATGCTGGACGGCCGGGTGCCGCCGGCGCGGCTGCGCCGGGTGCCGTACTGGACGGAAGAGCGGCAGGCCGCCCTGGTGGCCGCGGGCATCTGGCAGCTCGACGGCGAGACCGCGGTGCTCCCCGACTATCTCCAGTTGAACCGCTCGCGGGAGGAGATCGAAGAGCGGAGCGAGACCTACCGCAAGAACGCCGAGGCGGGCTGGCGGGCAAGATTGGCAAACCCCCCTGCACCCCCCGAAACGTCCCATGAAGGCCCGTCCCGTCCCGTCAGTGTAATTGCACAGCAAATTGCAGAGCAATTAGCACCACGACGAAACGGCCATGACGACGAATTGATCGGGAACATCCTCCCGCCTCCGACCGTCGAGCAGATCCGCGAGGCGAAGGCGAGAGCGAAGGCAAAGCGGGACGCCTACCGCCGAGGCCCAGAGAAGAGCGGCGAATGACGGGGCAGCAGGGGTACTTGTTCCTCCTGCCCTGGCCGACGCCTGCCAGCGCCCGCCTCGCGCGCGCAACCGGAGCGCTCCGAGCCGTCGCGATAACGTCTCGCTACCCCGTTCGATGATCGCCGATCCCCGCACGAATGGCCGCCTACTGATGCCCTCCAGAGCCCGAGTTATCGCTACTGAGGCGACCCCATGAACCGAACCTACACAACCGCCGAGCGAACCGAGGCCGTGGCCCTGGCCCTCGCGGTCGGTCCCGTGAAGGCGGCGAAGCAACTGAACATCCCACGCCGCACCGTGGCGTACTGGTGCGCCGGGCATGGTCCGTCACCCGTGGCGATCATCCGCGAGCAGACGCGGGACGAGATCGCCCGCAAGCTGTGGGACGGTGTCAGTCGGGCGCTCGACGCCGTCATAGCCGGGCTGGACGATCCGAAGGCGCGTCTCTCCGACAAGGCGCACGCGCTGCAAGTGCTGAGCGAGCGGCACGCACTCTTGAGCGGCGGCGTCACCGCCCGCACCGAGTCCGCCAACCTCAACGTCAGCGGCGGCTACTTCACGGACGAAGAGGCCCGCGGGTTTCGCGATTGGCTCGCCCGCATTGGGGAAGAACACCCCGACATCCTCGCCGCCGCTCAAGCCGAGCTGGACGAGCGCGAACGATGAACCGCTGCGGACGCTGCGAAGGCTGTCTCACCGGCGCCGTCTGCTACGCGTGGCCCGTCACCACCGCGGACATGTCCGTGCTCTGGCCCCATGGCGAGCCGCCCGAGCGCGTCTACACCGAGGACGCACGAGCGGCCGAACGGGAACGCCGGGACGAGGCCGAACGTGCCCTGGCCGCCCACCGCAGGGTGGCGTATCACCCGGCCGAGCCTGTCGACGTGTCCGCCGCGCCTGCCGAGCCCGAGCAGTCGACAGAGCCTGCCGAGCCCGAGCCGATCGATGATGCGACGGCGTACCGCCTGTTCACGCGCTGGCTGCTCGCCGCGACGCGCGGCAAACGACCATGACGCACGGCATCCCCCGCCAGGCGCCCCACCATGCGGCCTGCCTCGTCTGCGCCGACGCGCTCCCGGAAGGCCGGCGGGCGCACATGGCCTACTGCTCGTCCCGCTGTCGCTCGGCAGCCCGGCGGAGACGTCGCCGAATGGCCCTGAGCACGGTTTCTACCCACCGTGGCGCGGCGCTGACCCGTGCGGTCGTCTCCTTGGGCGGGAGGCTCCCGAATAGCCCGTTCTACGAGGTTCTGACATGACCCCAGACGAAGCCCGCGCCGACCTCCTCGAAGCCCTCGCCGGCGAGCCGCTGGTCGTGCGGGCGCTGGAACTTGCCCAGCGCATGGCCGACGATGGCGACGACCCGGAGGCGGTCAAGGCGCTCCTGCTCGACGCGGCGGAGTACGCGCTCCGGCACCATCCCGAGCTCGGCGTCGACGTCGCCACGGTGGGGCAGGTGCTGGCCGTGCTGCTGGCCCGCCGACGCGGCATCGTCATCGAGCTGGTGCCCTTGCCAGCACCGGGACCCGTGCACTAGCGCACCGGTTGCATCTGCGCATACAATCGGCGCGGTACGTCCGGTGGGCGGCAACGGGGCCGCGACCGGGGCAGTAGGCGCGCTGACTGAAGACACGCGCCGGCCCTCCGGTTCACGCCCGGTTCCTTCCCACCGGGTCGGACATCGCCGGCAGCCTTCAGGTGCCAGCGAGTTGACGCGGTAGCCGGCTTCAGCGGCTGCGCTCCTCGCCGCGCCTTCGGGCGCTCGCAACTGTGAGACGCACCATGTCCAGTCCAAACGCGGCCATCATCGGGTGGCACCGCGACGGCCGGCCCATCTTCGCGATGGCCGGAGGGTCCAAGAATGCCAAGGCCGATCAGCTCGACCTTGAGGTAAGCGCGCTCAAACGGCGCGCCATCGACATCATCAACCGCACCGGCGCCGCGGACGACGTCGGATCCCTGAAAGCGCGGAACGGCGCCCTCTCCGACCTGCTGCACGCCGACCGCGCGCCCTCCAAGGCCCGCGACTTCGGCAACCCGATGGGCAAGAAGGGCGGGAACGGCGGCGTGCGCGGCTCCGGTCGGGTCATGCGATCCCTCGCCCGGGGCCTGTACGGCGACGCGAAGGCCGAGTTCGGGCCGGTCATGCGCGCCTTCCTGCTCATGTCCGAACGCGATCCGTCCGCCTACCTCGAAGGGAAGGCGATCCTCGAAGACCTCGGGTGGCGCGGCCGCTACGACGTACCGGCCGAGTCCCGCGGCTACGCGTCCGTCTCGGGCGGCGTCGGCAAGGCGTCGCTCAACAGCGACGGCGGCTGGGGCAAGGCGACGCTCGGTACGCCAGGGTCGGGCGGCGGCTACGTGCTGCCCAACAACCTGGTCGACACGGTGGCCAAGCCGCGCACCATGCGCGCGCTCTGGTCAAGCCTCGTCTCCGTGGTCAACGGGGTATCCGTGCGCGGCGTCGATCAGCCGTTCCGGACCGGGGCGCCGCCCATGCTCCAGGTGCAGAACTGGGGCGCGCTCAAGCAAAACCTCGACGAGGTGTACGGGAGCTACTCGGCGACGCTCACCACCCTCGCCCGGATCATGGACATCGGCAAGCAGTACGCGCGGTTCTCGGCGGGTGCCGCCGAGCAGGACGTCATGGACGAGCTGACGCGCGCCGCGTACCTCGGGGAGAACTACTACATCGCCGCCGGGCCGGGCGGCTCGGGTGTTCCGGGAACGGACACGCCGACCGGGATCTACCCGGCCATCCTGGCATCCGATCCCAGCTTCACCACGGCCTTCACGGGCGCCTCGCAGAGCACCCTGCTCGGCTCGTTCGCGCAGGCCGCCACCCAGGCCATGTCGGCCCTTTCCAAGCGCAACCGCACCTGCGAAGCGATCGTGGTCGACGCGAACACCTACTGGGAGATGCTGGCGCAGGGCACCGATACGGCCGGCTTCTGGATCGCGCCGCGTTCGGCGCCATCCGACATCCGGGCCGGCGAGAACGGCGGCATCACCATCTGGGGGGTCCCGGTCTACTGGGACAGCAACCTCACCTCAAACGCCGCGGCGAAGATCATCCTCGCCGGCGAGTGGTCGGCGTTCAAGCTCTACCGCGGCATGGAGTTCCGCATCGATACCTCCGACGTCGCTGGCAATCGCTGGGACTACAACCTGATCGGCTTCCGCGCGGAAGAGGAGATCGGGTTCCATGGCGGCACCGGCGTAGCGGTCGGAGCCGCACAGCTCGTCACCAACGCGGTCGCCACGTAAGCCATTCCACGCAGGCCGGGCCGATCTTCGCCGGTCAGGCCGGGACGGGCGCGGCTGCCGGCGACTCCCCCGGCAGGAACCGTCCCACCGCGTTCCAAGGGGCGCTCCGCCGTCCAACACTCGGACGGGGCGCCCCTTCTCTGTCGCCTATTCCGGCGGCAAGTCCTTCAGCTTGCCCTCCCAGACGGGCCGCCATCTCGAATCGATGTGCGCCCTATGAAAGACGCGTCGACCTTCGATGTACTCGTCCGCCGGGACGCCGGGGACGCTCATGCGCCTGATCTGCTTGGCGGCGATTACGTCGTCGTCGGATTGAAGTGGCTGCCCGCACCCCTGGCACAGTTCTCGCGTCACTCACTGGCCCTCCCTTCGGGGACTTCTACGTTCACGCCGAGCCCGCCCGGCCCCGCTGGGCGCCTCGCGGGTAGTGATAACATCGCGCTTCAGCGGTCCGCGCCCGCCTCGTGCGCCGCTATGTTGACACGGGGATACGGTACCGTTAGCGCAATGCCCGAGCCTGACCAGCGGATCGTCGCGCTCTCGTCGGACGAGATCCGCCGCCGTTTCCTCGCGTTCTTCGCGGTCCGTGGCCACGAGGTGGTGCCGAGCGCCAGCC
>JAJYLG010000095.1 GCA_021787985.1 Chloroflexota bacterium | reverse complement strand
GGCACGACCGGCCACGCGGAAGCCGTGCAGGTGGCGTTCGATCCGGCGGTGATCAGCTACCGGGATCTGCTCGGCGTCTTCTTCACCATCCACGACCCGACGACGCTGAACCGCCAGGGGCCGGACCATGGCACGCAGTACCGCTCGGTGGTGTTCGTCCATTCGGCGGAGCAGGAGCGCGCGGCGCGGGAGGTCATCGCGGGGCTCGGGGCGCGGCGCCTGTGGCCGGACCCGATCGTCACCGAGGTCGTGCCGCTGGTGGCGTTCTACCCGGCCGAGGAGTACCACGCGACTACTACCGGCGGAACCCCGGGCAGGGGTACTGCCGCGTGGTGATCGCGCCCAAGGTGGCGAAGGTGCGGAAGGAGTACTTCGACCGGCTGAAGCGGGGGTAGTTGAGCGCGGGTCAGAGGCTCGGCCAGGGCCACGCGGTGGAGGTAGTTGACGTCCACCTCGATCCGGTCCCGCACGCCGGCTGCATTGCGGTACGACAGGAACACCTTGCGGCCGGCATGCTCCTCCGCCGAGAGCTGGACCTGATAGGCGCCGGCGCCCGCGATGCGAGCGATGGCGCTCTCGATTGCCGGCCGGTCGGCCAGCATCGCCTCTCGTTGCTCGGCTCGCACGTAGTTGAAGTCCGGATCCACCGACAGTCGGACCGGAGCACGGTCACGCAGGTTGAGCGCCGTCCCGCCCTTGAGGAGCAGGGCCTCCCGGAGCAGCGGCCCACGCCCGAACTCGGCGAGAAGCTCCCCGAGCCGGAGCACCTTTTCGAGGGCGGCAGGCAGGAAGCGGTAGCGAGCCGAGAGCCTCCCCAGCTCCGCAGGGTCAGATCGCACCGGGCTCTCCAAGCGAGACAAGGCTGTCGGAGAGGATGAGGTTCCACCGGGCGACCAGCGTGCCCCCCTGCCCTCTCGCGCGGCGCGGGAGGTAGTGGGGCGACACCGGACGGTGACGCTGGAGCGCCGTCAGGTCGGCCTCGCGCACGTGGAAGGTCTCGCGGTGTCGCTCGAGGAACCATCCGGCCGCGGCCCACAGCGCACGGTGGTCGTACGCCTCCAGGAGCTCGCGCAGCAGCTCGAGGTCGAGCGAAGGGAACCCGGCGGCCGACTCGACCAGCTCCTCGAGCCCCCCGACGAGGCGTGGGTTGCGGAACCCGTCGAGCAGGGTGCGCTCGGGGCCCGTCGAGTGCAGGGTCGCCCCGCGGTAGCGGATCTCGCGGACGCCCAAGCGCGTCGCGCGCCGGCGCGCGAGCGGCGCGGGAGGGGGTGTGAACTCCACGCGCACGCTGCCGGCGGCCAGGGGCGGTCTCTGTCTCGTGGTGAACACCCCGAGAAGCTGAACGACCGAATGAGCCGCTCCCAGCAGTTCCAGCGCGGCGTGGTACCCGAACAGCGCGTCCTCCCGCGATGCGGCGGCGAGCAGGAAGGGGTCGGGCACGAAGCCGGCGGGATCCACACCGACGGGCACCGCGGCATACAGGCCGCGCTCGACCACGCGCAGGCGGCCGGCAGAGGCATGGTACTTCACCCAGGCGCGAACTGCGGACGGCGAACGCCCGACCATGGCCTTCCGGAGCTGCGCCAGCGTGAACGCCGGCGTGGTGGCCAAGAACAGCGGCGTGTCGAAGGGCTCAGCGGGTTGACGCTGTGCGCTCATAAGGTGGAAAATACGTGCCCTTTGCAGACACACCGTCAAGTAGCAATAGCGTCAGCGGAGCGGCCCCGTCGCTAGGCGGCGCCTGGCGCGTCCGCGCGATGCCGAGGTTGGCCCCGCGTCGCGATGAAACGATCCTCCGACCCACGCGGCGAGCAGTAGGCTGAACGCATGCCTGGGACCGGCGACGTCGCCCTCGCGGA
Organism: Chloroflexota bacterium; assembly: GCA_021787985.1. Lineage (GTDB taxonomy): Bacteria > Chloroflexota > Dehalococcoidia > DSGV01 > DSGV01 > JAJYLG01. Next base: position 6,903 of record JAJYLG010000095.1, on the reverse strand, counting down.
GGACATCGCCGCGAAGATTCACACGATCCGCGGCGCGCGGGTGATGCTGGATTCGGATCTGGCGGCACTCTACGGCGTGAGCACCAGCCAGCTCAACGAGCAGGTGAAAGCGCGATCCGAGCCGTTTCCCGTCCGAGTTCGCCTTTCGCTTGACTCCGACCGAGGTCGCAAACTTGATATCGCCAGTTGCGGCATCAAGTTCGCGCCATGGCGGCCGGCCCAAGTTGCCGTTCGTCTTCACCGAGCATGGCGCTGTCATGGTTGCGAACGTGCTCAACAGCCCGCGCACCGTGCAGATGAGCATTTTCGTCGTGCCGGCGTTGGCGCGGTCAGCTCCGTACCCCTTCCGGAAGAGGGCCTGGCACGCATATTGGATTCGCTGCACAACTGTGTTGAACTAGCGGCGCGCCTCACCCACAGCGATCCAGCAAAGCGGACAAGCATGACAGGAGGGATCGTCCGATGAGTGTCGGAGTCACGAGATCGCTTGACGACTGGTACCGGACACTCAATCGCATTTACCTCGACCAGAACTTCTACCGGGACACCTTCTCCATATTCGGCCACCTCACTGAGATTGTCGGCGGGCTGAGTCTGCTGGGCAGCGAGAAGCAGAAGCCTGGCGTGGACCCGCTAGCCTTCATGCCCAAGGCCATCGGCTGGTGGCTGGCGCTCTGCGGGAAAGTCGGGGTGCGCAGCGTCGAGGACATGTTGTGGGCGAAGTTCCCCTATGTGTGTTCGTACTGCCAGCAGGCTCCGCACCTAAACGACCCCTGTCAGGAACGCAAGCGAGCGCATAGGGGAGCCAATTGGGAATCACTCCAGCAGATCGGCCAGACAAACGCTGCGCGACGACCCCGCACCCTCGGCGCCTGGCAGAAGAGAACGCAGAGGTGGCGGCGGCGCGGTCAAGGCAACTTGCGGCGGCACTTGCCCTGCTCGAAGGTCTGACGTCCGCTCAGCGCATTACGCAGGAAAGCCTGGACACCCTCTCCCAGGCCGTCGCCGCACTGCCCTCGGAGAGCAGGAGCGCTTTAGTCAACTTCCTGATAAGCTCGAGTTCCAGCCTGTGGGTAGCGGCTTTCGTCGAAGGAGTGAAGAAGCTCGTAGCTGGAGGATAGGAGCGCTGGGCTGATTACACCCCGACGAGCGGGCTCCAAGCGAGCCATTGGGACGCTGGCGGCACTCAGGAAGCACAAGGCCTGAAGCACGAGGTAGTCGCGCCGCGTCCACGTGAGGGAGGCAGGTGAGTGAGCTATGATCCAGCCTGCGAGCCGGGACCCGCCGACGGCGGACGGCCGCCTGAGGCTCTCTTGCCGTTGGAGCGGTCGCTTCCGAGTAGCCGGGAATACTCCTTCTCCAGCGCAGCAACCGTGTAGATCGCTCGCTCTTGGTGCTCCCAGGCGGTGTCGGGTCTCAGTGTCTCAATTGAAATGGTGGACCTCACGGCTTCCTTCCCGATGGCCACGTCAAGCCCCCTGTTAGTTGGCCCTAAGGTAGAAGTTCCAGAAGGAATTGGTAACCCTCGGGTTACGGGTCACGACTCTGAAGATGGAACCAGTCAGGCGCTCCCGGAGCTGCCAACAGTCGGTGTCTACATCGAGAACCAGGTCAAAGTCGAGTTCATTCGTGAGAATCTGACGAACGAGCTTTGCGCAGGTCGCAGCGTCACGCGCGACCAGCACGCCGTTGGCAACGCCGGATCCGAGCGCAACCTGGATGGCGAGAGGATGGGTGTTCATTAGGTTGTCGGCGCGCTTGTCGTAGATCCGCTGTTCCGACTGCGCAAGAATGAGCGACAGTCGCTGTAGGTCCTCCGCATGGGCGCGGCGAAACGCCGCCAGAGCATCTTCGGACACGAGGGACTTCCATGGTTGCGAGCTCTCGAACTCGGCGCATTCTTCGCGAACGGCCTCAAGGAGGGTCAAGGCGTCGTCAGTCTCAGTCAGGAGCCTGTCGTCCGTGCTCAGCGCTGCCTGGAGACGGTCTATCAGCATGGCGGGCCGCAGCGACGCCAATTGGCGGGCACGCACCTGGACATCCATTTTCGGGGCGAACGCGATGACCGGCTTCCCCTGCGCGAGCGTGGCCGCCAGCTCGGAATCCTTACCGAGCGTATCCACATCCTGAACAGAGTAGACAGTGCAAGCAGCCCGCTTCAGCATCAAGCCCTCGATTAGGCCCTTGGCGATCCGATCTCGCTCGAAGGACTGGGTCGGGTCGAAGTGGCGAAGATGGAGGCCATCAAGGGCTGCATCGCCAGTGACGTCCTCAACAAGATCGTAGAGATCCTCAAACTCCCAGCGCTTCCTCATCGACGTCGCGAAGTACACATCCATGTGAAGCCAACTCAGGTACACATCGCTGTTACGCGCCGCCACCGCGCGCACCTTCTCCAGGCGGTCCTTCATACCCGTCAGAAGATTCAGGCCTCGGTCCAAAGCCTCCGGAAGATCCCCCAGATGGTCACCGACCGCGGTCGAACCGCGCAGCGCCGTCGCTGTCCGCTCGACGCGCCTAGCCTCTACGCTATCGGGGACAGTCTGCCGAACTTCCGAACAGATGACGCTCCAGTTGGCAGGGTGAGCAGCCAGCAGTCGCTTCAGGAACTCCGCACACTTGAAGTCGGCAACCACCTCGGCAGCGGAGATGTAGCCAACCAAGTAAGTGTCATCCCTCGCGATCGGCGCGATGTCCAGCATCGGGCCGCTGCGCTTGCTCAACTCCTCGACCGCCGCCGTGGGGTCACGAGCAGTTTCCCCGACTTCCTCCTTGAGGCCGTCGACGCAGTCAATGCGAGACAGCTTGCGATATGCATAGATGAAGTTGCCGTAGCGCAGCATCGCGGTCTTCTGAAACCTCGTCACACCCATCGGTATCTCACCGACGCGGCATGACAGCGGGTCTCCGCCCAAGCAGAAGAAGAAACTGAAGAACGCCTGTGTGACATGATCCTTGCCTGCCAGCAAGAGCAACTCATTGAACTCGTCAGACGAAATGAGTCGGGCGTCGTCGGCCAGCGCAGCAGCGAAGTCCCTACTGTCACAGGGCTCAAGGCCCGCTGTGGGAGAGCCAGTCAGTAGCTCCAGGCAGTGACAGAAATCCTCTGGCTTCATCTGGCCCCCACGTACCGAACAGATACCGAAACACAACCGGAGCGTCAATATGCGGGACAGACTTAGGCAAAGTGCGGCTCACGCATGCCGCTCTCTGGCGCATGCCCACAGCCCGCGGTCCAGCCTCGCATCAGCCAACCGCTGCGCTCTGCAGAGAATAGTCCGGATGCGTCAGTTGAGCGTCAGTTCACGCACCGTGTGCCAATTCCGACTACTATAGTCCCTGACTCAGGATTGGTTAGCGCCGGCCGCCCAGCTCCAAGTCCGTCTCAGCCAGCGAACGGGTCCACACTGGGCTGCAAACGGCCAACAGCACGGCGCAGAGGGAGGCCGCCTAGGCGGCGCGTGGCGCATCCGCGCGATGCCGAGGTCGGCCCCGCGTCGCGATGAAACGATCCTCCGATGCGCGAGGCAAGCAGTAGGCTGAACGCATGCCTGGGACCGGCGACGTCGCCCTCGCGGAGGACATCGCCGCGAAGATCCACACGATCCGCGGCGCGCGGGTGATGCTGGACTCGGATCTGGCGGCGCTCTACGGCGTGAGCACCAGCCGGCTCAACGAGCAGGTGAAGCGCAATCCGAGCCGTTTCCCGTCCGACTTCGCCTTTCGCTTGACTCCGACCGAGGTCACAAACTTGATATCGCAAATTGCGACATCAAGTTCGCGCCATGGCGGCCGGCGCACTATTCGGCCGCGTATGAGTTTCGTCCGCCTGGCTGGGGGCCCTAGATCCGCACACCCTGGCCCGGAGCTTCCCGCACCACCGCCCGCCAGACCGCCTCCCGGTACTCCGCCGGTTCCAGCACCTCGGCATCCGGCCCGTACTGCAGCACGTGCCGCACCAGCCATGCCGGGTCCGCTACGCGGTACGTCACCACGGCCGAGCCGTCCTTCTCCCGCTTGGCGTCCGGGTACCGCTCCTCGAGCCAGCGGGCGATCCGGGGACTGAACCTGACGGTCACGTGATCCACGTCGTCGGCGTCCGCCCGGAACACCGCCTGGCCGGCGGCGAACGGCTCGAAGTCCGCGCGAGGCGTGAAGGTGCCGCCCTCGAGCATCGCGTCGAGCACCCGGTCCGCGCGGAAGTTGCGCCAGCCTCCGCCCGTCCTGCACCACGCGACGATGTAGGCCCTGCCCTCGGCGAAGAGCACCTGGTGCGGCTCGACGACGCGCGGCTTCCCCACCCGGTCATGCCCGCCCGCATAGAGGATCGAGAGCAGGCGGTGCTCGTCCATCCCGCGGTGCGCCAGGTCCGCGACCTCGGTCTCGCCGCTGCCGGCCGTGGCTCCGACGGCGATCGGGGGCTCGCCTCCGCCGTCGCCGTGGAGCAGCGAGGCCAGCTCGACCGACAGTCCCGGCCTCCGGCCCGGCTCGGTGGCGAGCCCCACCTGGATGGCCGTCAGCTCCTCCGGTGTGAAGCGGATCGGGCGCCGGAACGGCCCCCGGCTGGAGACCGACAGGCGGTCCCCTTCCTGCCAGATCGAAATGGACTGAAGCCACTCGGTCTCGGGATCGTCGCTCGCCTGGGTGAGCGTCCTGACGTCCCGCTGGATCTGCTCGACACTGGTGGCGTGCGCGTTCGCCACCTGGGCCAGCGTCAGCGGCTCCTTGCCCTCCGCCTCGCGGCGGCTCAGCTCGGCCACCACCGTGCCGATGCGGTTGAGCTGGGCGGACGCGGTCCCGCTCATCGCGGCCTCCCCGCGTAGAGCCGGGCGACCCTTGAGCGCAGGGCCCCCAGCTCCTCCGCCAGCGCGCCGGGCGAGAGGATGGCGGCGTGGTCGCGGAATGTCAGCAGCCAGCGCAGGAACGGGCCCCGGTCGCGCACCTCGAACTCGACCACCGCGCCGCCGTCGTCCAGCTCCGCCTCGACGGGCTGTCCCACGCCCTGTGCGAGCACCCAGCGCGACTCGGGGAAGGCGAAGCGGACGCGGACGGCGGTCGGGGGCCGGTCGGTCAGCTCCCAGGGCGAGCGACGGATGTAACTGCGGACCGAGAAGTTCTCCGGCACCGTGAACCGCGCGCCGGCGCCGGTCAGCAGCGCGGCGTCGCTCATGCGATCCACCCGAAAGACGCGCATGGCGTTCCGGTCGCGGGCGCGCGCGGGCGTGTACCAGCGGCCCCAGTGGAAGAACAGGGCGTACGGCTCGATGTCGCGCTGCTCCTCGGCGTCACGGCCGATGGCGAAGTACCGGCACCGCACGGCGACCCGCTGGGCGACGGCGCGCTGGAGCACTTCCAGCGACCGGGCCGCCTCTCCGGTCAGCTCCCGCGACAGCACGCGCTCCACGGACTTGAGAGGCAGCGGGAGGTCGAACTCCAGCTTGCGCCGCGCCGAGGCGGCGGCCGCGGCCAGCGGGAACCCGCTCAGCCCCGCGAGACGCCGGGTCGCCCGGTCGAGCAGCGCGACGTCGCGCCTGGTCACCGCGACCGTGGCCAGCCCCTGGTACGGTCTGCGCGTCTCCGCCGGGCGTTCGGCCAGCTCGAGGTGCGGCAGGTAGAACGAGCGTTCCCGCAGCCGGTAGCCGGTGGACGGCTCGTCGCCCTGGTGGCCGGGCAGCTCCACCGTCTCGATCTCGATCCCCAGCGCGCGCAGCTCGTCCTTGTCGCGCTCGAACTTGCGGCGCACCGACTCGCGGGCCGCCTCGCCCTCGCCGAGGGCCGCGCGGTAGTCCGCGACGTGGTCGTAGATGTCCTCCCGCGTCACGGCGAAGCGATGCTGCAGGAGGTACGCGAGCAGGTCGAGCCAGCGGGCGGTCTTGGAGGGGAGCATCAGCGGGGGGCCTCGGCGGCGAGCACGGCTTTCACGGGTCCTCGGACGGCACGTCGGTCAGGGACTGCGACGGGCTCCACGCCCGGCTGCGAGCGTCGCAAAGGATATTCCTCCACCGTCACGCCGGCGTCAGGCTCGCCGTCCAGAAACGGCAACTCCTTCCACCGCGGCGAGTTGCACGACCAGCCGCCGCGGCCGCCGTGAGTGAGCTGCCGGGCCCTCGGCGAGCCGCGGCGTGCGCGTTCCTCGCTCAGCCGGCCGCCTCCTCTCCGGCGGCAGGCGTCTCGCCGCTCCCGGCATCCGCCTGGTCCGAGCCGTCACCCTCGAGGGCCGCGATCCGGGCACGCTCGGCCGCGAGCCACTGCTCGCCGCGCCAGTGGTAGAAGGCGCAGAGCTGGCGGTAGAAGGGTGAGTGCACGGTCGCGAAGTGGGCGTAGCACTCCGGGTGACGGCGGGAGAAGCTGTAGTTGTATGGACGCCGCCCAGCGCGGCGCGCTCGTCCTCGGACAGCTCGTCGGCGAGCAGCTCCTCCGGCAGCTCGGCGCCCTTGGCCAGGAGCTGGTGGCGTCCTTCGAGCACGTCGAGGATCTGCCGCCGCCGCACCTCGCCCTTCACGTTGGCGATGATGACGGAGATGGGGTCCGACGGCCGCCAGTAGTCGGGGCGGTACGTCAGGTCGAAGTCGGGCCGCGCGGGGCCCGTGGTGCGGTGCCGTTCCACGAGAGTGTCCTTTCGTGTTGCGTGCCGTCACGTTCGCGCATGGGCCCGAGGCGACCGCGGCCGTGAGGCGCCGCGGTGCTTCGGCCGGCGTTGCCACCGTGGGACACGGTTGGCGTGCGGATCGTCGAGCCGGTGCTCTCCCCGCCCTCTCCATGCCGGCAGCCGTGACGGAGGCTGCCTTGACCAACTCATCTCACGCCGGACGTCACCATCGGCTGCGCCGCGAAGCGCGGGTCCGGACGGTAGAACAGCAGTGCGACCTCGTCCTCGAGCACGCCGCCGAGCCAGCCGAGGAC
>JAJYLG010000024.1 GCA_021787985.1 Chloroflexota bacterium | reverse complement strand
GCCATAGTGCGGCCCGGCGTGAGCAGCGAAGTGGTCACGGCCAGGGTGTCCAACCCGGCCTATAACGCGGGCCCGCCACTCAGCGACAGCATGCCGACAGGCTCCGTCAAGGTCGAACTCAGCATGGGTCCGGCGGATCACCTCTTGGTGCATCCGGCCCAGGCAGCGAGAATGGCGCCCCTACACACCACTCTGCTGGGGCGGCTCGCGGACGGGCTCTCGGGTTACCTGAAGGATCTGTACGGCTTCGACTACAGGGTGATGCTCCCGGACGGGAGGGCGCTGGACATCCACGTCCTCTCCCGGGCGACGCCGGCCGATGCAACCGATGTCGCTGCGGCCTGGGCCGTCATCCAGAGCCTGCGGCTGACGGGGGACACGCTGCCATGAAGCGCCTCCTCATCTTGAGCGCTCTCCTCCTCGCCCTGTTCGCGGCCCAGCTTCAACCCCCGACCGCTGGTGCCTCCAATGCGCACGATTACTTCCGCTATCCGTGGGCGTGGAACACGTGGCTCACGATCACCACGCACTGGCAGGAGTGCCCTCATTGTGCGGGAGAGAAACGGCACGAGTACGCCATCGACGTGGCAAAGGACGGCGGCGGCGCGTTCGGCATCTACGCGGCCGCCGATCGCCGGGCCGCGCCCACGGCCGGCGCGGTCATAGGAAGCCAAGCGTCGGGAACTGACCGCCCAGGATGGTGCCCGAAGGCGCCTGCAGCCACTTCTCCATCAGCGTCGCGTACACGCCGCGGAAGTCCGTGGTGAAGCGCAGGTTGCCGAAGTCCAGGTTCGTCAGCGAAGGCGGCTCGCCGTACGTGCCGCCGCGGACCGCCTTCCCCAGCACGAACAGCGGCGCCGCGGTGCCGTGGTCGGTGCCCTCCGACGCGTTCTCCTGCACGCGCCGGCCGAACTCGCTCCAGGTCATCACCACCACGTCCTCGGCCTTGCCATGGGCCTCGAGGTCCTTCATGAACGCCACCAGGCCGTTGGCGAGCATGTCGAGCAGCCGCTCCTGGGTCGGCCCCTGGTCGGCGTGGGTGTCGAAGCCGCCCAGCGTGATGTGGCCAACGCGCAAGCTCGGCTCGGAGGCGACGACCTCGGCCAGCAGTTGCAGCCCCGAGCCGAACGGGTCCTTCGAGTACGGCACCGCCGGCTTGTACGTCGAGGCGGCCGATTGCACCTGCTTCGAGGTGGTCATCACGTCGTCGAGCGTCGTCTCGAGCAGCGCGGCGTACGGGGCAGCCTTTGGATAGGCTTCGTAGAGCTTGAGCAGCGCCTGCTCCTTTTGCTGGCCGTCCGCGCCGGCTCCGAAGCGCGGCTGATACTCCTGCACGTTCGCCACCGCCGGCATCGGCGTCGCGCCCGTCGTCATCTCCGGGGCGACCGCCGCACCGACGTTGAACCCGTGGAACGGGTCGTGCTGGTGCCGCTCGAGACCGTCCAGGTACTTCCCGACCCAGCCGCCGAGCAGCTTCCCGTCGGGACTGGCCGTCTGCCAGATGTGCATCGACGTGAAGTGCGACAGGTTCGGATCCGGATAGCCGACCCCTTCCACGATCGCGAGCTGCTTGGCGTCCCAGAGCTGCTTGAGCGCCGCCAGCTTCGGGTGAAGGCCAATTCGGTCGTCCAGTCGCACGATCTGCTCTTCGGGAACGCCGATCGTCTTCCGGGCGGCGCGGTACGCGCCGTCCGCGTACGGGATGACGGTGTTCAGCCCGTCGTTTCCACCGGCGAGCTGCACGACGATCAGCGTCTTGCCCGGGGAGACAGCCGAGGTAACCCCGTCCAGCACGCCCGCGGTGACCGCGCGCCGGAACACTCCCGGTACGGCGGCGCCGAGCGTGACGAGCGCGGTGCCGTTGGTGATGAAGTCACGTCGCGTGAGCATCGTCGTCCTCCTTGACCGTCAGGCCAGGTGATACTCCGGGCTGGCCATCAGCAGGTAGACCGTGCCACCGACCCGGGCGGCCCGTGTCGCGCGGTCCACGCTGTCCAAGCGCGTCGCGTCTCCCTGACCGCCGGACACGTAGTCGACGATGGCGCTCCGCTCTCCCGCCGCGAGCTGCCCATCCACCAGCAACGAGGCCAGCCGATCGACCAACTGGCCCGCCGTGCTGACCTGGTTCGCCTCGAGGAACGGCTCCAGATCCACGTTCGTCGTGCCGGACCCGCCACCCCGCAGGCCGAACACCATCGCCTCCACGCCGTTCAGCCGGCCGAGGAACGCCCCGCTGCCCGTCCACGCGCCGCCGCCGGGCCAGCCGGCGACATTCGGCGGGTAGAACGGCACCTGCCCCATCGCTTGCGCCCAGCGAGCGAGCGCCACGCCCTGCGGTTTCAGCCCGAGCTGGCGGACCGCGCCGATCCCGTACTCCACCGGGCTCTTGACGAGCGCCCGATACGCCGGGCCGCTGTAGAACGCCGGGTGGGCGAATACGGCCCGCAACACCTCCCGCATGTCGCCACCCGTGTCCGTGAAGGCCTTGACCACCGGAGCGAGCGTGGCGTCGTCCGGGTTCGGGTGGGCGAAGAAGCTCCAGGCCTTGCGCGCGGCGAAGTGCGCCGTGGCCGGCTGCTTGAGGATTATGTCGATGATGTCGTCGCCCGAGAAGTCGCCGACCTGCCCCAGGTACGTCTTCGTCCCGTGATCGTGCAGCCCCGCCCGGAACACAAACCGGCCCGTCTGGCGAACCAGGCTGTAGCCGGTGAACGCCCGGGCGCCCTGGCGCACGTCCTCCTCCGTGTAGTTCCCCACCCCCATCGAGAACAGCTCCATCAGCTCCCGGGCGAAGTTCTCGTTGGCGTGGGCCTTCACGTTCGTGACCGTGTCGAGGTAGATCATCATCGCCGGCTGGCGCGAGATCCCTTTGAGGATGTCGCCGAACCTGCCGTAGGCGTTCTCCCGCTGGTACGCGTTCTGCCCGTACAGCAGCGGCGTGCCGCGCGCTCCCAGCTTGTCGAAGCCGCTGGTGTGCCAGCCGTGCCAGAACAGCGTGGTCTTCTCGAGCGACGGCCGGGCCGTGGCGGCCATGCGCCCCAGCCACCACGCGACGAGCTCGTACGGTTTCAACGAGGCGCTGGCGCCGGGTGGCTGCGGCCCCGGGTCGGGCGCCCGCTCCGGATTGAGCAGCCCGTCCACCAGCTCGTCATCCCCGAGCTGCAGCGCCTGGCGGACCTCGCTATCGCTTGGGGCGAAGCCGGCCCGCCGCAGCAGGTGCTGCACGCGCACCCGGCGGTCATCCGGGAACGGCTGCGCGGCCGTCGCCGTCGCGGTCCCCGCCCCCGCGGATTGGCGGGGGGCCGTGCCTCCGGCCGGACCGGCATGACTGCTGCCGCCCCCGCCGCAGGCGGCCGCGGTCGCGGCCGCGACTGCCGCGGCGCCCGCGAGCCGGAAGAGACCGCGGCGGCTGGTGCGCTGCTGCCGGCGAACCCGGGGTTCCGCGGTCAGGGTGGTCATCTCCGCCCTCCTCGGCCGGCGCGTGTGGCAGACGACCGACCGGCATGGGACGATCATGCGGCGCGCGGTGTCCGCCGCGTGTCACCGCGAGGTAAAATCGCAGTAACTTCGATTTCGGCAGCGCATTGCGAGAATACGCTAAGCTTCCTGAAGATTCTCCCAGCTCTGCGCGCCTCTCCTCCGAGGGCCAGGCGGCCCACCCCGCTACACTGACGACGAGTTTCAATCACGGAGCAGAGAGCAGCATGCGTTATCGTCAGCTCGGCAATTCCGGGCTCACCGTCTCCGAGCTGGGCTTCGGAGCCTGGACCATCGGCAGTGATTGGTGGGGCCACATCCCCGACGACGAGGCTCGCGGGATGCTCGACCGCGCCTTCGACCTGGGGGTCACCTTCTACGACACCGCCGACCAGTACGGGGAGGGCCGCTCCGAACGTCTCATCGGCGAGGTTTTCGAAGGGCGCCGCGATCGCGTGGTCATCGCCAGCAAGTTCGGCTACGACTTCTACGCCGGCCACACGCGCGACGGCCACAGCGAGTTGCCCCAGAACTTTGACCCGGTGTTCGTGCGCTTCGCGCTCGAACAGAGCCTGCGCCGCCTGCGCACCGACTACCTGGACCTGTGGCAGATCCACAACGCGCGCATGTCCACCGTCCAGGATGAGGCGCTCTGGCGCATGCTGGAGGACGTGGTGCGGGAGGGCAAGGTCCGCCACGTCGGGGTGGCGCTCGGTCCGGCCATCGGCTGGCTTGACGAGGGGATCGCCTCGATGACGGAACGGCGAATCGCGTCGCTCCAGATCATCTACAACATGCTCGAGCAGGACCCGGGGCGGGAACTCTTCCCGGTCGCGGCGGAGCGGGGCGTCGGGTTGCTGGTGCGCGTGCCGCATAGCAGCGGGCTGCTCGAGGGACACTTCACCGAGGACACGGTGTTCCCCGAAAACGACCACCGCCGCCATCGCCCCCGCGGATGGCTGGTCAACGGCCTGAAGAAGCTGCAGCAGCTCCGGTTCCTCCTGGAGGGCCGCGACGCGACCATCGGCCAGGTCGCGCTGAAGTACATCTACGCCCAGCCGACCGTCTCGTCGGTCTTGCCGAACCTCTATGACAGCGCGCAGATCGAGGAGTTCGCCGCCGCGTCAGACGTCCCCGACCTGACAGCCACGGAGATCGCGCGTGCCGACGGGCTGTACGACGCCAACTTCGGCTTGGAGCGCGAGGTCGAGAACGCGCTCCCGCCGGCGAGCTGAGGAATGGTCATGCGCAACGGCGCACCGCGCGAGGAACGCCCCGGACACGATGACATGCAAGAGGTCAGCGGAGGCCACTTCGCCCAGTATGTCTTCCACAAGCTCGACCCGGCCTGGCGTCTCCTGCCCACGCAGGAGCAGGAGGCACACAAGCGCGAGCTCGTCGAGACGCTCGAACGCTTCACCGACCGGATCGACATCCGCTCCTACTCGCTCGTCGGAATTCGGGCGGACTGCGATCTCCTGCTCTGGAGCTTCGCCGACTCGGTCGACCGGTTCAACGAGCTGGGAACGGCGCTCTGCAGCACGCGGCTGGGCGGGTACTTGCGACCGGCCTACTCCTACCTGGCCATCACGCGGCGCTCGGTCTACGTCTCGAGGCACGTACACGAAGGGCAGGACGGCCAGCGGCTGCGCATCCAGCCGACGAACCGCAAGTACCTCTTCGTCTACCCGTTCGTGAAGACGCGGCCCTGGTACAGGCTGACCCAGGCGGCCCGCCAGGGCATGATGGATGAGCACATCGCCATCGGTCACAAGTACCCGCGGGTGAAGCTGAACACCACCTACTCCTACGGGCTCGACGACCAGGAGTTCATGCTGGCCTTCGAGACCGACTATCCGCAGGACTTCGTCGACCTGGTGATGGAGCTGCGCCACAGCGAGGCCAGCGCCTACACCCTGCGCGACACGCCCATCTTCACCTGCATCAACATGGGTCTGCGCGAAGTGCTCGACTCGCTGGGTGGCGCCCGCGCCACCGCCCCGCTACCGGCGGGTTGACGCGGTTACACACAGATGGGACGAGCAGGCACGGCGTCCCTCGCTGCCCGTCCGGGCTCATCTGCGGTGCGCCGCCCCTACTCCTCGTCCAGGAAGGCGCGCAGCAGGCGGGTGAACTCGTCGAGCTGGTCGTGGTGCACCCAGTGCCCGGCGTCCCGGACGAGGACCGACCGGTAGTTATGGAAAGCGCTCGCCTTGCCGTCCTCCTCCGGGTCGGCCGCCCATGACTTGTCGCCGCGGACCAGCAGCGTCGGGCAGCGGAACTGGTTCCAGATCACGCGCGCGTCGTCGATGTTGAACTCGTAGGGCGAGTGCATCCGCACATAGTTGTCGAACTTCCAGGAGTACGAGCCGTCCTCGTTCCGCCGCGCGCCGTGGACCGTCAGGTGCATCGCCAGCCCGGGGCTGAGAAACGAGTTCTCCTCGCGCATCCGTCGCGCCGCCTCCTCCAGGCTGGCGTAGCGACGCGGCTGCCGGTCGGCGAACTCCTCGAGCTGCTCCAGCCAGCGTCGCATGCGCAGATGTGCCGGCGTGCGCTCGATGATCTTCGGCCCCCAGCCTTCGATCGCGCACACCTTCTTCACCCGATCCGGGAGGACCCCCGCGACCTGCAGCACGACCGCGCCGCCGAGCGAGTGGCCCACCAGGCTGAGCGGATCGCGCCCGAGGTGGTCGAGCAGCGCCGTGACGTCCGCGACGAACTCCGGCAGCGAGTACTGGCTGCCGACCGACCAATCGCTGTCGCCATGGCCACGCAGGTCAATGCAGTAGCAGCAGTAGCGGTCGACGAGCCGTTCCACGACGAAGTCCCAGCTCCGTGCATGATCGCGGCCGCCGTGCACCAGGACCAGCGGCTCGTTCGCCTCATCCCCCCAAACGACGTAGCGGATGCGCAGCCGCTGCGATGTGAAGGTTCGCGACTCCGGTTCCATCTGATCCCTCCTGCCCTGGAGAACAGCTTCGGCGGGCAGCGCGGCGCGCGCAACCGCGGTGCCGCGGTCAGCTATCCTTAAGCCGTGGCAACCACCGCGGAACGTTACCTCCGTGAGCACCCGCGCAGCGCGGAGCTCCACCGCCGGGCGCTCGATACCTTCCCGGACGGCGTCACACACGATATCCGGCGCATGGCGCCCTTCCCACTCTACGTGGAGCGCGCCAGCGGCGGCCGCAAGTGGGACGTGGACGGCCACGAGGTCGTCGACTTCGTCATGGGCCATGGCGCCTTGCTCTTCGGCCACGTCCACCCGGACATCACGGCCGAGGTGCTGCGCCAGGCGATCCACGGTACGCACTACGGCGCCGGCCACCTGAAGGAGATCGAGTGGGGGGAGCTGGTGCGCCAGCTCGTCCCGTGTGCCGAGCGGGTGCGCTTCGTCTCCAGCGGCACCGAGGCCGCGCAGATGGCCGTACGGCTGGCGCGCGCGTCCACCGGTCGCCGCAAGCTCGTGCAGTTCGCCGGCCATTTCCACGGCTGGAGCGACACGGTCTTCGGCCGGCCCGAGGCTGCGCCCGGCCTGACTCCGGCCGCCTTCGAGGACCGCATCATCTTGCCCCAGGACGATGTCGATGCCCTCGCCTCCGTCTTCCGCGAGGAAGGGCGCGACATCGCCGCCCTGATCCTCGAGCCGTCCGGCGCATCCTGGGGCACCGTGCCGTCCGACCCGGCATGGGTGGGCGCCTGCCGCGAGCTGACCGCCGAGGCAGGCGCGCTGCTGATCTTCGACGAGGTCGTCACCGGCTTCCGGCTGGCCCGCGGGGGCGCTCAGGAAGCGTACGGCGTCCGGCCCGACCTCACCACGCTCGCCAAGGTGCTCGCCGGCGGGTTGCCCGGCGGCGCGGTGGCCGGGCGGACCGACGTGCTCGCCTGCCTCGAGACCGCCCGCGAGGAACACGGGCTGGCCCGCGTGCCGCACCCCGGCACCTTCAACGCCAACCCGCTCTCGGCGGCCGCCGGCGTCACCGCCCTGACACTGGTCCGCGACACCGACGCCGTCACGCGCGCCGCCCGCACGGCGCAACGGCTGTGCGACGGCTGGAATCGCGTATTCGAGGAGACCGGAACCGCCGGCTGCTGCTACGGCGAGGCGAGCCTGCTGCACCTGGCCGTCGGCTGCGGCCCGCTCGTCCGTCCCCTGCCGGGGACGATCCGCTTCCCGCCCCAGAACGGCGCGCAGGCGTACCCACCGCGTGCTTCGGCCGTGCTGGAGATGGCCCTGCGCCGCGCCATGCTCAACGAGGGCGTGGATCTGATGCACACCGGCGCCATCGTCTCAGCCGTGCACACCGAGCGCGATGTCGGCGACGCGGTCCAAGCGCTCGGGCGCGCGCTGACCGCCCTGCGCGCCGAGGGCACGCTCTCCTGAGCGGCATGCTATACTGCCTGCAAGCGGCCGGAGCGTAAGACCAGGGTGTGGAGGGCCGCCTCCCGGCGGCCCCATTCCGTCACGAACGGTGGTCATGTCCCCCCCTGGCAGCCGGCTGCTTCCTCATTCCCGAAGCTGCACGGCCAGCGCCGTGCCGAACGCCGCCGCCAGCCCCACCGCCCGCCCCTCTGCCAACCTGCGCAAAAGCCCGGCCACCGCGTCGGCGCACTGCACGCCTGGCTCGCCGACGCCGGCACGCTGCGCAAACGACAGTCCGGCCAGCCGTGGCTCGGCCACCAACTGCGCGCGAACCGCCTCCTCGAACCGCCGCCCCGTGCCCCCGCGAAAGCGCGAGTCCATCACCACCGCGGCGATCCGCCCCGCCCGCGCCGGCCTGTCTGCCCGCCAGGCAGGCCGCCCGTCCTCCCCAAGGGCGAGCATCGCGCAGTCGGCAACCGCCGCGGCCGTCGTTTCCGGCGTGCGCAGCGCCCGGGCCAGATCGCCGAAGCAGACCACACCACCGGCCCAGCGTGCGGGCGGCAGCGCGCCGAGCAGGGCGCGCCGCGCCGCCTCGTCGAGGGCGGAGAAATGCGGCTCGTCGGGAGGAGCCGCGTGGTGCAGCCGGCGCCAGGCCGTCCGCCACGCGCGGCGGAACTCGATCACCTCGGCCACGTCGAGCACGATACCGGCGACGACGGCCAGGCCTTCGCCAAACGCCTCGTCCAGATAGAGCACCGGGCCGCGGGCCGGCGGGCGGAGCGGTGACGTCACGCCTCAAGCCTGGCAGGACCTCGGCCCACGCGCCAGCAGGGCGGGCCGCGCATCGACCCCGCCTCCCGCGAACCGACCGTCCAGGCGCCTGCACGGCGCTGCGCTCCGCACGCAGTGCAGGGTTCAGGCTTGCTCAGCCGCACCACCGCGGACGGACCATCACGCCCCGGTTGACGCGAGCAGCGCCAGCGCGGCGACGGCAAGCGCGGCAAGCACGACCCCAGCGAGGCGGCTGGCGAGCAGGCCCACGGACAGCGCCTCGCGCGCGGGTTCCCCGGCGGCCGCGGAGTAGCCAAGACCACAACGCGACCGCCGCCCGCGATTCGGCGTCCAGCCGAATCAGCAGATCGCCAACGTGCCGCTTCACGGTCTCGGCGGAGATCCCGAGGCGCTTCGGGCCGCGTATGCGCCCGGCGATGCGCGTGCTCGCACTGCTTTTCCTTGCGACGCCATACGTCCTCCTCATCCCCTGCCTGTTACCCCCGCCGCACGTTGTCAGGAACCCATAGCGGTTGCACGCCCCGTCCCGCCGACCCTTGTTGGTCGCGGACGGCACCCTCCCAGGTGTGCTGCCGGCCGTCGCGCGGCCGGGGCGATGCCACACCGCTGCGACCTCGGCGGAGCGAGTCCTTGACGTTTCGCGCCGGCCGCCTTGACGATAACGATGAGCGGCGAACGCTCGACCCCACGTTACGTCGCGCCCTCGTTTCACCGCCGACAATTGAACCGGGGACTGTCCAGGGAGCAGCAATGGCCCGTATCCGATTGCCACCCGGCCTCCGCCAGTCCGCGGGGGCAGGCCTCCGCTCCGTCGCGCATCGGCTCGCCCGCCGCAGTCAAGCCGCGCCCACCGAGGAACCGTCCGGCCCGCGCACTGCCTTCGTCCTGAGCGGCGGGGCGCGGCTGGGCGCGCTCCAAGCCACCATCCTGCGCGCCCTGTACGACCGCGGCGTCCGGCCCGACCTGCTGGTGGGGACGAGCGCGGGCGCATTCAACGCCGCCTATCTCGCCTTCCACCCCGATGACGGCGCGCCGGAGGAGCTGGTCGAGATCTGGCGCGGGCTCCGCTTCGAGCGGATCTTTGCCCAGAGCGCGCTCCGTGTCGCCCTGGCGTTCACACGCCGCCGCGAAAGCGTGCTGGGCGTCGACCAGCTTCGGCATCTCGTCGACACGCACATCCACCCTGACGCGATTGAGGCAGCCGCCGTGCCGCTACGCCTGGTCGCCTCCGACATCACCGCCGGCGAGAAGCGGGTCTTCCGGGAGGGCTCGGCTCGCCGGGCCGTGCTTGCCTCGTCCGCCATCCCGGGTGTATTCCCACCGGTCGAGATCGATGGCCACCTGCACGTCGACGGCGGCCTGCTTGCCAACCTTGACCTCGAGACGGCCGTGGCCGAGGGGGCGCGCGAGATCTACGCCATCGACGTGAGCCAGCCGCCCGACACCGGCCGGCCGCGCCGCTTCCTCGACGTCATCGGTCGCTCGGTGGAGGTGATGCTCAATCACCGCAGCGAGCTTGCGCTACGGCACGTACGCCGCGTCGCCACCGTACACTTGCTCCATCCCGAGCCCGGCGACTGGCGTGAGCTCGCCGGAGCGTCCGACGCGCGCTCGCTGGTAGAGCGCGCCACGCCGGTGGCGGAGCGCATCGTCGAGCGGACGTTCGCCCCGAGCGCGGAGGCGGCCCCCCGGGAGCCCGCGGCCCGGCGGCGCGTGCCGAAGGGCAGCGCGGCCGCGCCGGTGCCGATCCGGCACGATAGTCTGCCTTAGGCCCCACTTCCACCCAAGGCAAGCGGTACCACGGGCGATCGCACGTTCAAGGAGGGCGGTTGGCGGTGGAAAACGGCTGGCACGACTTCGTGGCCGCGCCGGGAGGATGCGGCGCCGCCCGCCTCGAGCCGGCGGTAGACAGGTGCCGCGGGCAGGCCGTCAGTCCAGCCAGTTCTCGACCGGCAGACCGGGGACCTTCTCGAAATGGCGGACATTCCCCGTGACGACGGTAAGGTCATGGTCCAGAGCTATCGCCGCGATGCGCAGGTTGGCGTCGCCGATCGGCGTTCCCCGTCGCTCCAGCTCGGCCCTGGTCTCGCCGTAGCGACGCGCGGCGGAAGCGTCGAAGGGGAGTACGGGCAGGTTGGGCAGCAACGTCTCGTCGAGGCACTGGAGCAGAGCGGCGGTGCGTTCCGTCAAGCGATGCGCGCCGTAGACGAGCTCTCCCAGGGTGATGCTGGAGGTGAACTGCTGCTCCGGCGGCACCGAGGCGAGCTTGGCAATCAAGGCTGTCGACGGAGCCCGCCGCAGGAGGTTGCTCAGGATGTCCGTGTCCAGCAGGTACATCAGGCCACGAAGGGCACCGGCCGGCCCGTATCCCGGGCGCGCTCCGAGTAGATCTCGGCGGTCAGGGCGTCCAGGTCCCGGTCATCGACATCTCGCCACGCGCCGACGATGGCGAGGGCGCCTTGTGGTCGCGCCGCGCTCGCGCGCCCCTGTTGCAGCCACTCCAGGTCTGCGATGCTGACCAGCGCGGCCAGGGGCTTGCCTCGGCGCTCGATGACGTAGTGCTCGCCTCCATAGCCCACCTGCGCCATGAGGTCCGAGAGATGTGCCTTCGCCTGAGCGGCGCTTATCCTTTTGGCCACTGCGCTGCCTCGCTGTTGGACGACTTGACCATCATGACCTATTCTATCATCAGAAGACTCCCCGACGTGCGTTCTCCCTCACGACGCTGGAGGCGATACCTCCGGGGCCGCACTCCAGCGCATCCGTCTCCAGGGCATCGGCCACGGCGAGCAACCGAATGGCGCGCCCGGCGCTTCGCTCGGCTCCGGCTTCGCCTCTCCCAGGGCCGCCTTGCTCACGCGCATCCTCGTCGACGAGGTGCAACGCCGACGACAGCCTTCCCCTGGAACGCCGGCTTAGGGGACCGCGCGCAATCCGCCCCCGGCGGGGCGATGCCGCCAGCGCCTGAGCAAGCGGTCGAAGTTGCGCTTCGAGCGCTCGGCGCGCTCCTCCTCGCTCAGCGACTCCCAGGCGCGGTGCGGGTGGCGAACCAACGGCAGGCCGCCGATCGCGACCGCCCGCAATCCCCGTGCGCGCACCGCGAACGAGTAGTCGATGTCGAGGTTGCGGTAGAAGCGATAGTGCTCGTCCATCAGGCCGGCGCGACGCAACGTATCTCGTCGCAACGCCATCAAGTACAGCTCGACGGCGTCCACCTCACCTGCGGGGGCCGGCTCGAAGTGGTGCATGTCCGCCGTGCGCAGGCCAAACGGGCCGGCGATGCCCACGCCCGGGTCTTCCAGCGCCCGCATCAGCGGCGAGAGCGCGTCGCCGGTCAGCTCGATCCACGGCTCGAAGATGACGACATGCGCGCCGCGCGCCTGTCGAAGCGCCACGTTGCGCGCCGCCGCGGCCCCCAGGTCGTGGTCCGCCTCGAAGACTCGCACCCGCCGGTCAGCGAGGGCGCGGACCGCCTCCGCCGTGCCGTCGGTCGAGCCAGCGTCGACGACGATCAGCTCGAGGCTTCGTCCCGCGGGCGGGTGCCGCAGCGCGGAGCGCACGGCCCGCAGCACCTCGTCGCGCACATCGCGCCCCACGACGGCCACCGTGACGTCGCAAGAGGACGGCTCGCCGCGCAGGTCCGCCACGTCGGCGCTGCGAGTGACGAAGCGCTCCTCGCGCGGCGGGCCGGGGAAGCGTCGCAGCACGACGGTGCGCGGCCGCAGGTCCTCGACCTCGTAGCCCCGTTCCACGAGATCGGCGCGCGCGCGGTCCGACGTCGCGTGGTCGCCCGCGGCGCGCGCCGCCTCGCGACCGGCCGCCAGCCGAGCGACCTCGGTCGGGAGCGCCAACGCGCCGGCGGCAGCCTCCAGCAACCGCAGCCCGAACAGTCGGTCGGCGTCGAGCAAGATCGCCGCGGTCTCGCGCGGGTCGAGCGCGCCGCCCATCGCCAACGACCACGCCGCGGAAAGCGCGCGCGGCAGGTTGAGGTCGTCGCCGGCCGCTTCCCACACCGCGTTACGGGCGGCGACCGCGGCCGGGCTGAGCTCGGTCGGAAGCGGGCCCGGCGCCATTCCCACCGCGACAGCGCGCCGCAGCCGATCCAGCGCCCGCTGCGCCCCGCGTAGCGCCCGGAAGGTGAAGTTGAGCCGCGCCCGATAGCGGACCGTCATGCAGAGATAGCGGAAGGCGAGCGGGTCGTAGCCACGTGCGCGCAGGTCGGCCAGCGTGTACGTGTTGCCGGTGGACTTCGCCATCTTGAGGCCGTCCACCAACAGGTGCTGCCCGTGCAGCCAGTAGTTGACGAAGCCCGGCCCGAACGCGCCCTCGCTCTGCGCCAGCTCGTCCTCGTGATGGGGGAAGATGTTGTCCACGCCGCCGGAGTGGATGTCGACCGGGTAGCCGAGGATGCTGGTGCTCATCGCCGTGCACTCGATGTGCCAGCCGGGGAAGCCTTCGCCCCACGGGCTGGCCCATTTCATCACCCGGCCTGGCTCGGCGCGCTTCCACAGGGCGAAGTCCCGCGTGTCGTGCTTGCCCGGGTCGAGCTCGCCGCGCACGCCTTCCAGAAGCCGCCGGCCGTAGGTGCCGGACAGCCGCCCGTACTCCGGAAAGCGGCCCACGTCGAAGTAGATCGTCCCGTTCACGTCGTACGCCAGCCCGCGCCGCAGCAGACGCTCCACGACCGCGATCATCTGCGGCACGTACTCGGTGGCGCGCGGGTAGTGGTCGGCGGGCAGGATGTCGAGGGCGGCGAGATCATCGAGAAACGCCTGCGTGTAGAACGCGGTGATCTCCTGCGGCGTCCTGCCTTCGCGCAGCGCTTGCGCGATCACCTTGTCCTCGCCGCGATCGACCACGTCCTGGCGCATGTGACCGACGTCCGTGATGTTGATCACGTGACGTACCCGGTAGTCACTGGCGAGCAGTACCCGCTTGACCCAGTCCGACATCAGATACGTGCGCAGGTTGCCGAGGTGGACGTACCGGTACACCGTCGGACCGCACGAGTACATGTGCACGGCGCCGGGCCGTGCCGGCGCGAACACCTCGCGCGTGCGCGTCAGCGTGTTGTGGAGTCTCACCGTCATCGTCGCCTGTCGCGGGGCGCAACCGCCACACGATGCGCGGCGGCCCGCCGAGCTTGCGACGGGCCGCCGATTGCGCATCGAGCGTGCATGCCATGGGAGCGCCGCGCGACCCGGCGCGGCCTGGGAGGCGCCTGCGCCCGTGCAGCCTGCGAGGCGAGCCCACGGCCCGCTAAGCGATGTCTCAGCCGGTCTCGCCCTTCCATCCGACCTCCAGCCGGCCATCCTCGCGCACGAGGATCGGAACGGTGATGGCGAGCTCGGTCGCTTGTTCCCAGTACTCGACCGACTGATCGACCCGGCGCTCCTCGTAGGGAACGCCGGCGGCGTCGAGGTCGGCCTTCGCCCGGGCGCAGGTGGGACAGTTGCCGAGCGTATAGATCACCAGGCCGCTCACTGCCCCATCCCCTCGGGCACCAGTCTATCACCGGCCGCCCGCGAGCCGATGGCGCCCGCCGCCCGCAGCCGCGCCACCTCGTCCCAGCCGAAGCCGGCCTCCAGCAGCACCTGCTCCGTGTGCTGGTCGAACTCGGGCGCGCAGCGGCGGATCCCGCCCGGTGTCTTCGAGAGACGGACCGGCGTGTTTACCACGCGCGTGCGTCCCAGCACGGGATGGTCGACCTCGACCACGTACTCGTTGGCCCGCACCTGGATGTCCTCGGCCACCTCGGCGTAGTCGTTCACCGGGGCGCACATCAGCCCGCGGTCGCTCAGCCGCCGCACCCACTCGTCGCGGGCAACCCGGCGAAGCGTTCGTCAAGAACCGCGATGAGCTCGCGGTTGTTCTGCGAGCGCGCCAGGAGAGAGCAGAACCGCGGGTCGTCGGCCAGGTGATCGAGCTCGAGCGCCGCGCACAGGCCGGCCCACCAGCGGTCGCCCTGAGGCAGACCGATCACCAGCCAGCGGCCATCGGCGCAACGGTACATGTTCCAGAGTGGCTGGGCCTCCGTGCGTGGGCGTCGCTGCGGCGGTTGCCCGCTCGCCAGGTACACGCCGATGTTGAAGCTCTGCAGCGCCACCTGGCCGCCCAGCAGCGAGCAGTCGACCGCCTGGGCCTCCCCCGTCCGTTCGCGGTGGAAGAGGGCGACCATGATGCCGTAGGCGAGCCACATCGCCCCCACCTGGTCCGCCAACCCCACCGGCGCGGAGAACGGCGGGTCGTCCGGGCCGCCGACCACGCTCATCAGCCCGCCCCGCGCCTGCGCCATGATGTCCATCGATGGCAGCTCACGTTCCGGCCCCAGGTCGCCGTAGCCGCTCGCCGAAGCGTAGATGATCCGCGGGTTGACCGCGCGCAGGTCGTCGTAGCCGAGGCCCAGCCGCTCGGCCACGCCTTTGCGCATGTTCTGGACGAACACGTCCGTGGTGCTCGCCAGACGCAGCAGGACCTGGCGCCCCTGCGCGTGCTTCGCGTCTACCACGATGCCGCGCTTGTTGCGGTTGTGCGCCTCGAAGTACGGGCTCACGCCCGGCGGCAGGCCCTCGGCGTGTTGCAGCCCCCGGCCTGGATCCGGCGAGTCGGGGCCTTCGACCTTGATCACGTCGGCGCCCATGTCCGCCAGCATGGCCGCACCATACGTGCCCTGCTGCCAGATGGTCATGTCGAGAACGCGGATTCCTTCCAGCGGCAGCGCCATCAGTCCCCACCCCTCCCGTAACAGCAGGATACCCCGCGTCCCGCGTCCTCGCCGCCAACCGGCCGGCTGTCCGGACCGCGTCCGCTGCGTCTGCGCCTCCCGCCCGACGTGGAGCGGCCAACAGCGGGAGAGCGCGTGCGCCTCAGCGTGCCCGCCAGGCCGGCCTCCGCTGGCTGCCGTGCGAGCCATCCGCCGCGGACCTCACTCGCGAAACGCTGGGAGACGTTTAGGGGCCGCTTCACACCTGCGGCGGCCACCCGGCCCGAACATGAGATCGAGCCCCAGCGGCCGAGGTGAAAATCATGACTGCTTCCGAGCGGAAAACCGCCGTCGCCGCCACCCTGGCAGCCCTTGCCGCCGCGACCTTCGCCGGCTCGTACGCGCTCATCTCCGCCCACCCGCTGCCGGGAGCCACAGCTTCCGCCACCGTCGCGGCGCCCGATACCCAGTCCGCCGGCGGCGGCTCGGCCCTGCTTCCGCAGGGCTCCCAGCTCCTGCCCGGCCAGGGTCAGCTCCAGCAGGCACCCTTCGGCTCCGGGACTACCATCGTTCCGCCCACGGTGCCGCTGATGCCGTCGCACACCGTGTCCCGTGCATCGTGAGCCGGCGAGCATGAGCCACTCGAACCGCACCGGGTTCCGCCGCTCCGTCGTCCGCTCGCTTGTCGTCGCCCTCGCCGTGACGGCCGTGGGCACGGCCGTCGTGTTCGGTATCCCCGCCGCATTCGGCGCGAACACGCGCGTCGCCTGGTACGGCGCTCGTGCGAGCGGCGTGGTCGCCTACCTGGCGCTTGCGGTCGCCGCGGCGCTCGGCGTCAGCGTGGCCACACGCGCGCTGGACCGCCTGATGTCGCGCCCTGTCCAGACCGAGGCGCATCGGCTGCTCTCCCTGATCGCGTTGGGCTTCGTCGGGCTGCACGTGGCCTTCCTGCTCACCGACCAGTTCGTCCACTTCTCGCTTCGCGACGTGCTGCTGCCGGGGCTTTCCTCCTACCGGACCGCGTGGACGGCGCTCGGAATCGTGGCGGCCTACGGCATCATCCTCACCGAGCTCTCGTTCCGCTGGCGCCCGCGCATCGGCTACCAGCGCTGGCGCCAGCTTCACTACCTCACCTTCGCGGTGTTCGTGCTCGCGACGCTGCACGGGGTATTCACCGGAACGGATAGCGCCACACGCCCGCTGGCGCTCGTGTACTGGGCCGCGGCCGCGGCGGTCACGGCGCTCACGGTCCTGCGCGTCCTGGGCGCGCGCGGCCGGGGCGGGGCGCGGCGCGTGCGCGAGGCGCTCACGCTGGCGACCGACAGCGGCGCGAAGCGGCTGATGGTCGCCGCGACGCTCGTTGCGCTGGTGCTCGGGGGCGGGGCCATCAGCGCGGCGGCGCTGCGGCGCAGCGGGCCGGGTACATCGCCGGCGAGCGCTGCCGTCGCGTCCGTACCTTCCAGCGGACTCCCCAGCGTGCAGCAAAGCCCCTTCCAGAGCCAGCCGCCCGGCTATTACGACGACCGCGGCTCCGAGCACGAGCGTGAGTCGGATCGCGACCGCGACGGACAGGAGACGCACGACGACTGACGGCGCCGCCCCCGCCTGCGCGGGGGCAGGCTCGCGATACTCGGCGCATTGGTGTTCCCCCTGGTGTGACCCCCGCCCGCGTAGCCCGGGGCGGGGGTCAGTCCATGCCAAACCGGCCGGCGCTGATTCGCCGCCCGGCCTGCCTGTACACTGTCGCCAGCAATCGGCTGGAGGTGTCGCGTGCGCGAGGCGCTGCTTGCGCTCCACCTGCTCGGAGCCGCCCTCTGGCTGGGCCCCTTGCTGGCGATCGCCGTGGTCACCGGGCTCGGCCGCCGGTCAGAGAAGCTCGATACGATCGCCTTCGCGTACCGCGCCGCCTACACGACGAACCTCTTGCTCGTCGTACCCGGCTACCTGCTGACCGTGATCAGCGGGCTGTTCCTGCTGTACGAGACCCACCAGCGGCTGCTCGACCCCGCCTCGGGTGAGCTTTTCGTCATGCAGGTCATCGGACTGGCCGCCTTCGCCATCTCGGTCGCGCTGGCCGACCGTTGGCTGCTGCGGCTGCGACAGCTCGCGATGTGGAATGCGCAGAACGGCGTCGTCAACCCCGGCTTCCGCGCCCTGCAGCCGCTCTACGCCGTCGTCGCGTCGGTCGTCGGTATCGGCCTGATCGCCGCGGTCGTGCTCGGCGCGGTCCATGCCTGAGCGCTACATCGTGTGAGAGAGAAACGGATGAGCGAGCGGATCGCGTGCACCGACCTCGACCCTGTTGTCCCCACCGGCACCGCGTTCTGCGGCGACGCCTCTGCTCCCGGCGGACGCTGGCCCCTGCTGCGCTACTGCGACGCCCGCTTCAGCGTGAGCGAGACGCGCAGCGCCATGGGCGAGGACGGCAGCCTGCGCTCTTCGTCCGAGGACAGCGGTTGGAGCGTCGGCGTGCGGGTGATCGCCGGCCAGAGCGAGGCGGCACCGGGGTTCGCCGCGCGCGTGCTCGGACCTGCCGACCGCAGACGCGTCCCGGACCTGCTCGCGGAGCTCACGGCCGCGGCATACGAGCGCGCCTGCCACAACGCCGCTCGCCGTGCCGCCGCACGACGTGACCTCGGCGCGGTGGCCGACGCATTGCGCGAGCTGCCGCTGGCGTCCGTTGCGGTGCACCAGGCCCGCGTGGAGCCAGACTGCCGCGTCGACCCGCGGACGGTCCCGCTGGAGGCCGTGGCCGGACTCGTGCGCGAGGTCGCCTCGGCCATCGCGGCCGTCCCCCGCATCGGCTACTCGATGGTCGCGACCGGCACCTGGATGGAACGCGAGTGTTTCTGCAGCTCGGAGGGCGCCGCGCTCGACCAGTGGTTCGCGTTCACGGAGAGCTTCGTTTACGTCGTCGGTGTCGGCGACGCCGCCGTCGAGCTGTACGACACCCACGGCCACCAGCGTGGCTGGGAGGTCGCCGTCGCCGGCGTGGACGAGCCGCTGATGCGCCAGCCGCCGCTGCGCACGTTCGCCGAGGCGCTTGCCCGCGACGCCGCCGAGCTGTGCGTGGCGCCGCCCGCGCCGACCACGGACCGCCCGGTCACGGTGGTAACCGACCCGCACTTCAACGCGCTCGTCGCCCACGAGGTCGTCGGTCATCCGACCGAGCTCGACCGCGCCCTCAAGATGGAGACCGCCTACGCCGGCCGCTCCTGGCTCCTGCGCTCCGCCAACGATACGATGCTCGGGCGCGAGGTCGCCTCGCCCTTCGTGACCGCCTACGCCGACCCACGCGCCCCCGGCTACGGCCACTACGTCTACGACCACGAGGGCACCCCGGCAACGCGCGTGACGCTCATCGACCGCGGAGTGCTGCGCGGCTTCATGAACTCGCGCCAGACCGCGGCACTGCTCGGCGCCGAGCCCAACGGCTCGGCCCGCGCCAACGACGCCGCCATGGTCCCGCTCATCCGCATGAGCAACGTCTTCTTCTCGGCGGGCGACCGCGACCCGGCCGAGATCCTGAAGGAGGTGAGCCACGGCTACTACGTCGTCGGCCACCGCATCCCCTCCATCGCCGAGTCGCGCGAGAACTTCCGCATCACCGCGATGAAGGTGTATGAGGTGCGGAACGGCGAGGTCGGCCAGCTCTACCGCGACGGCGGCATCGCCTCGAGCACGCATGATTTCTTCCGCTCGATCGATGCGGTAGGCAGCGACCTGCGGCTGCTGCCCATCCCGAACTGCGGCAAGGGCCAGCCGATGCAGACGAAGCGGCTCGGCAACGGCGGACCCACCATGCGCGGCCAGGCGTTCCTCACGGGTCCGTGACCGCCCGGCCGACTTCCCTGCCCATGAACCCGCGCTTCTACGCCGGTATGCGGCGTATGTGGCGCCAGGGGTTGCACCCCTTCTTCCGTGTCCGGATCGAGGGGGACGAGCACGTGCCGCGGTCCGGTCCCGTGATCATCGCCTCCAACCACATTCACCGCATGGACCCGTGGCCGATCGTCGTGGCGGTGCCGCGCCGCGTCCACTTCGTTGTCGCGGCCGACCACCTGCGCAAGCGCGGCTGGTCGAGCGTTGTGCGTCGCTGCGGCGTCATCCCGGTCCGCCGTGACGGCACCGACCTGCCAGGGCTGATGGCGGCGCTGCGCGTCCTGCGCTCCGGCGAAACGATCGGCATCTATCCGGAGGGGGACCTCTCCGAGGGATACGCGCTGCACCGCGCTCGAGCCGGCGTCGCCTACCTCGCGGCGCTGAGCGGCGCGCCGGTCGTGCCCTGTGCCACCTGGGGCATCGAGGCGCTCGACCATCCGCGCCGCTTCTTCCAGGGCCGCCGGCCGCGGGTGGTGGTGCGGTTCGGTCCGCCGTTGCGCCTGGCGCTGCCGCCGCGCTCTGAGCGAAGCCAGCGGTTCGAGGAGGAGACGGACCGGATCATGTGCGCGATCGCCGCGCTCCTGCCTGAGCGCTACCGAGGCGCCTACCGCGGGCCGCGGGGCGCTACGCCTGCTCCCGGAGCTCCACGGTGACCGCGCCGGTGGAAGTCCGCTCGCCCTCCGCGTTCTCGATCCAGAGCTCCACGTCGGCGAGATGGCGATCGTCCTGCTGATAGACGCGCGCCACGGTGCCGCGCACCCGCATCGTCCGGCCGGCGAAGTCCGGGCGGCGGTGCGCGGCGCGGCCCGAACGCACGAACGCGCCCGGTCCGGCCCAGCGCTGGACCATCTGCGCCATGAACGACAGCTTCAGCGGGCCAGGGACAATGGTGTCGGGAAGCCCCTGTCGGCGCGCCGCCTCGCGGTCGAAGAAGGCGGGCATGCCGACGCGCCAGGAGCCGAAGTAGGCCCGCGCCGTGTCAGACGTCGGTGTCTTCTCCAACGGTGGAAGCTCCATCCCCTCGCGAAGGTCCTCCCAGCGCGGCATCAGCGTCCCCCCTTCGGGTCGTACTCGGTCAGCGCCCGCGCCGATCGCGCCACCAGCTCCCCGTCTGGCGTCCGGAAGTCGTACTCGAAGCGGACGATCACGGAGTGCCCGAACTGACCGCCGAACCGCTCGCGGACCTCACCGATCTTCCCTCGCACGACGAGCCGCTCGCCGACGCGCGGCGGGCGGAAGAACTCCCACTCGTTGCTATTCAGGAGCGACGCGGGCATCAGGATCGGCAGCTCGAGGGACGGCTGACCGCGGTCCAGCGCCAGCGCGGCGTAGAGCGGCACCTCGGCGCCCTCGGCCGCGAATGGCGCCGGGTCCTCACCCGCGGCCGCAACGATCTGCATCACTGACTCGGAGCCGAGCACGAACTCGCGCGGCTCCGTCTCCTTGCCGACCCGGGCACGGACCTCCTCGGTAACCACAGACTCCTCATCTTCCACGCGCTGGCCTCCTTCCCGACCGCAGCGTACGGCCGCGGGTTCGCGGCGGACAACCCGTCCGCGCTGCCGGTATCATGGGTTGCGCCTACGGGAGGGGTCATGCCGACCGTCGACGATCTCGCCGCCGCTGTCCGCCGCGCCCTCATCGCCGCCTCTGCCGAGTCCGACATTGTCGAGGCCGAGACGTTCGCGAGCTGGAACAACCTGCTCAACGCGCGGCTCAACTTCACCAGTGCCATCCCCTGCAACGGGGTCGAGGAGCCCAAGAGCTCCTCCGGCCACGGAATCGGCATCACCCTCGTGCTCCGCGACCCCGCCGGCGGACCACCGCGCGTCGGGTTCGGCAGCGAGACCGCCGACCTGTCCGACGACGGCATCCGGGTGGCGATCGATCGCGCCCGGCGCGCCGCCGTGGCCGACCCCGACTTCCGCTCGCTCCCGCGGCCCACGGCCGGCGAACGCACCCTGCGCCACTACCACGATCCAGCGCTGATGGAGCTCGGCAACGAGGACCTGGTCGGCGCCGGCTGGCAGGTCCTCGAGGCGGCACTGCGCGCCTTCCGCCAGGACGAGCGTCTCGGCATCGGCGACGACCCGGCCCGCGCCGCCGCGTTGCGCCTCATCACCGGCGGAGACGTGACCGTGCTTCAGGAGCGAATGGCCGTTGCCAGCACGGCGATGCCCGAGCCTCAGGCCGACGAGTCAGCCGTGCTGATGGCGTTCGCCACGGCCATGGTGGAGCGCGACGAGGCGAAGGGCAGCGGCTGGAGCGCGACGACGCGGCTGGCCGAGTTTCACGGCACGGCCGGCCGTGATGCGGCGGCCGCCTCCGTGGACGCGATGGGCGGTGTGCGCGTGCCGTCGGGCGAGCACGACGTGGTGTTCGGGCCGCAGGCCGTGGCCGACCTCTGCACCTACCTGCTGGCGCCCAGCCTCAGCGCCGGCACCGTGTACGCCCGCAGCTCGCCCTTCAACGGCAAGCTCGGGCAGCAAGTGGGCGTGAGCGAGCTGCAGGTTGTCGACGACGGCGCCATGCCCGGCTACCCCGGCTCCAAGGGCATCACCTGCGAGGGCTTGCCAACCGGCCGCACCGAGCTCATCAAGGACGGACGCGTCTGCGCGTTCCTCTGCAACTGGTATGAGGCGGAGCGGCTGCGCCACGCGCCGGACGCCGCCGAGCGGCTCGGCCCCGACCTGGCGAAGCACCCGCTGGCCCTGCTGCCGCGGAACGGGTTCCGCTTCGGCACGGGCGGAGGGCGGCGTCACGACCGCCAGGCGGGCGTCGCGGCGACGAACTTCATCGTCAGCAGCTCGCGGCCCGTCCCGCGCGACGAGCTGCTGCGGCGCGTGGGCGATGGGCTGTACATCGGCCGCATCTGGTACACCTACCCGGTCAACGGCCTGCGCGCGGCCGACTTCACCTGCACGGTGGTGGGCGACTCGTTCGTGATCCGCGGCGGCCGCCTGGCCGAGCCGCTGCAAGCCAACGCGCTCCGCGTGAACGACAACCTGCTGCGTGTCCTGCAGTCCGTGCTGGGGATCGGGCCGAACCCACGACCGGTGCTGGTCTGGGCGGCGGACGAGATCACCCACGCGCCGGAGATCGCCGTGCGCGGTGTGCCCTGCACCGCGATCACCCGGGCCTGAGCGGCACGAGGCGGCGGCAACGAGAGAGGCGGGCACTGGGCCCGCCTCGTCGCTCTCACTGCCGCCCACAAAGTCAGGCCGGCACCGGCTCCTCGGACCCGACCGCG
Source organism: Chloroflexota bacterium (assembly GCA_021787985.1). Lineage (GTDB taxonomy): Bacteria > Chloroflexota > Dehalococcoidia > DSGV01 > DSGV01 > JAJYLG01. The sequence goes on along the minus strand of JAJYLG010000024.1, from coordinate 18,718 downwards.
CGCTCCGCCAGGTCTTCGAGGCGGAGCAACTCGGCGTCACGCATCACGTACTGCGTGCCGCGGGTCTGGTCCTCCAGCCGCACCTCGTACAACTCCACGCCCGACTCCGTCTGAACGATCTCTACCACTGTCGCCGTCAGGCCGCCGAGCCGGTCCCCGGCTCGCGCCGTGATCAGCACCTTATCACTCACCGCAAACATCCCTGCCCCTTCCTCCGTCCGCAACCCCCCCGGCTCCCTCGCCAGCCTGTTACCGTACGGACGGGCCTGCGTCATAATCATCGCACGTTCCGTGCCCCGCGTCTCGGCCCAAAGGACTGAACCCGACTCGACAAATCGGCGGAGGCGTGCGTTCGGTCACGCCTGCGCCGCGGCCCTGACGGCCTCCAGCACCGCGTTGAAGTCGCGCGGGGTGCGGAGCTCGCTCCGCACCAGGTACCGCGCCCTCCCTCCGCCATCGATCACCACCGCCAGCCGTTCCGCCAGCCCGAGCTGCTCGTTCCACGCTCCGTACGCCCGCGCGACGTCGCCCTTCATGTCGGCCAGCAGCGTGTGCTTGAGGCCCCTCTGCTCCTTCCACGCCTTGTGCGTCCACACGCTATCCCGCGAGATGGCCAGCACCCGCGCGCCCGCCGCCACGAACTCGCTCCAATCGTCCCGGATCGTGCACATTTCGCTCTCGCAGACGGGCGAGAAGTCGAGCGGGTAGAAGACCAGCACCACGGGCTGACCGCGCAGCTTGCTGAGCGTGACCTCCTGATTCTGCTCGTCGCGCAGCGTGAAGTCAGGGGCTTCCTGCCCCACCTGGATGATCTCTGCCATCGAACGCGTCCTGCTCCCTCTCCTGGTGATGCGCCCCAAGCCGCCGGGCACGCCTCCACCATTCTATCGGCGCAGCGGCTCGCGCCGGGCGAGGGAGCCACACGTGCAATGGATACAGCGCGCCGCGGCTAGCCAGCCGGCGGCGTCGCCGCGGTCGCGGTACGGCGGCCAGATGGTCGCCCGCGTCCGTGTCTCTGCTGGCAGCGAGCGTCAGGCGCCCTCATATCGCTTGTCGCGCGCCCACGGCCTGCCGTCCTCGCGGACGGGCCCGTGGGCTCCGTGCTCGCGGCTCAGCGATCCGGGCAGTCCCTGGTACGAATCCCGTTCATTCCGAGGCAGAACCCCCAGGACGTGGGCCATTGCAGGAAGAGCTTCGTCGCCTCGTCTTCCCCCGAGCGGGGTGCAGGGTGCGGGCCTGCGAAGGGACCCACCCGCTGCAGGAAGGCGCAGGCCTTGCCGGTCGGGAGATAGTCCGCCGACTGCCAGCTCGCCGTCTGATAGCCCGCCCACTCCCCCGGGGACGCGAAGCCGGTGAAATACCAGCCCGTCGGGGCCTGCCACGCCCAACTCAGCAGGCGGCCGCCGTCCACGGTGAAGACGACCCGAGTCCTCGTGGCCGCGGCGACCCACACGTCGCCCCCGAGCGGGAATCGGAACCGCACACCCGGGTCGCGCCGGATTGCGCCGACGTCCCGCGTGCGTGCCCAGTCACATTCGAAGCTCCCCCACTCCTGGGTTCTCGCCCCGGTGTCCGGCGGCGCGGGGCAGAGCACCGCTATCTGACTGCCTACGACCACTGCCACGAGCCCCGCGGGGTTGCCGGCCGCCGGAGAGGTGCCGAACGCGAACCCGCTGCTGCCTCGCAGCCGCACGCACGACGTGACGTGCGTGCCCGGCGGCACGAACTCTGTCGGGACGGAGCAGCCGTTGCGCTGGCGCCAGGCCCCTGCCACCGGGCTGGCCGTCGCCGTGGTCCCCGGGCTCGGCGAAGCCGCCGCGCGCTGGGCCCGCTGGTTCGCGCCCGCGCAGGCGGCGGCGAGGGCGCTCGCGGCGACGAGCACGGCGCCGCACGCGACGCCTCGGGTCTGCGCTGTCAGTCGAGGCATCACTCGCTCCCTTTCCCCCAGGGCCTGGCGGTCCTTCTCGGGAAGGACGGAAGCCAGCCACGCGGTCGGCCCGCGTCTACTGGCACGGGCTTGCGGGACTCGACCATCCCGTGTACGCGTCCGGCTCGCCGAGCAAACGGCCGGTCCCGTCATCGGCCAGCAGTCTGAGCGAGTCTCCGTACTGATCAACGATGAAGGGCGGGCACCACGCACCGTCGAGGTCCACCGGGCTGTCTTTCGGGTTCCACAGAGGCTGGTACGGCCAATCGTGCTGGTGGCTGCCCATGATGGGTTGCCAGATCCATCTGACCGAGGAGATGCCGATCTGGCTGTTGGTCAAGCCGACGATCCGCAACGCCCCGATGAACCCGTTCAGAACGGCGGCGTTGAGCGCGCCTGCGGCGCTACCCGGACCCCAGCCGGAGCCGACAGCGACAGCCAGCCTGGCTCCCAGAGCAAGCGCGAGGCCCTCTCTTATGAACCCGGGCGAGCTCCCTTGCAGCCGAGCTGCGAGAGGTACTCGTTGATCGCTGCCGCCGCTCGGCGGCCATCGGCCATCGCCGTCACCACCAGATCGGCGCCGTTCACGATGTCGCCGCCCGCGAACACCCGTGGGTCGCTCGTCCGGCCCGTCCTGCGGTCGATGACCACGAGGCCGCTGCGGTCCGTCTCGATCTGGTCGGAGTCCCGCTGCCACTCGTCGTCCGGTGAGTAGCCGACAGCCACGACCGCCGAGTCGCACGCCAGGTCGAAAACGTGGCCGGGAATCGGCTCCGGCCGCCGGCGGCCGGATTCGTCCGCCTCGGTGAGCCGCATCTCCTGGCAGCGCACGCCGACGAGCTTGCCCGACGCGTCGGCGAGGAACTCGAGCGGTTGCACCAGGTAGCGAAACTGCACGCCCTCTTCCACGGCGTGGCGGCGCTCCTCCTCGCGGCAACGCATCTCGGCCTCCGTGCGCCGATAAACGCACGCCACCTGCCCCGCGCCCAGCCGCCGGGCGCTGCGCACGCAGTCCATCGCCGTGTCGCCCCCGCCGATGACGATGCAGCGGTCACCCACCCACGGCCGCTCATGGTATCCGGGCGGCAGCAGGTCCTGCGGGGCGTTCGCCCGCACGAGGAAGTCCGTCGCCTGGTGAACCTTGGGAAGATCCTCGCCCGGGATCCGCATGCGGCCGCCCTTCGTCGCGCCAACGCCCACGAAGACGACATCGAAGCCCTGGTCGTCCAGGAGCTGGCGGACCCTCACATCGCGCCCCACAACCGTGTTCGTCACGAACCGGATGTCGAGCGCCTCGAGCTGAGCCATCTTCTCGCGCACGATCCGCTTGCTCAGCTTGAAGTTCGGGATGCCGTACGTGAGCAGCCCGCCGGGGTAGGGCCAGGCATCGAACACGGTGACGTCGTGACCCTGCGCGGCGGTGAGCTCAGCCACCGCGAGGCCCGCTGGCCCGGCGCCGACCACCGCGACGCGTCGGCCGGTCCGCTCCGCGACGACCGGCACCGGCAGCCCCTCGGTGCGTCGCTGGTAGTCGCTGCAGAACGCCTCAAGCTTGCCGATCTGAACGGGGATGTTGTGCTTGCCGACGACGCAGTCCCCTTCGCACAGCTTCTCTTGCGGGCAGATGCGCCCGCAGACCTCCGGCAGGTTGCTCGTCTGCCGGAACACGTTCGCTGCCCCGACGGCATCGCCCTGCTCGAGCAGGTTGAACGCGCCCGGGATGTCATTGTGCACCGGGCATGCCTTCTGGCACGGCGCCGCCGGGCATTGGATGCACCGGTAGGCCTCGATACGGGCCGTCTCAAGGTCGAACCCCTGGTAGGTCTCTTCCCAGTTGTGGACGCGGACCTCCGGGGGTTGTTTCGGGACGTGTTGCGCGGGGACTTTCAACCGCACTTTGCGGTCGATCGCCGGGGGAGCGGTGGTGCCGCCTTCCTCCGACATTCCAGGCTCCTATCATCCGCGCGCAGGTTACACGCTGCGGAAAGTATGTTTGCGGCGTAGCGGCATTGCCACTGCCTCGATCGTACGCCGCCCATGCAGGGGCGGCAACGCGCGCGGCGACCCCTGTCACAGCGGCGGCACGGTGCGCCAACCCCCGCCCCCCGCCGCTCCGCGGGGGCAGGCTCCGCGAGGACTGATCATCCGCTACGCTATCAATGTGAGCAAGAATGCCGGACCCCCACTCGTCGTGGCCCATTGCGGCGGCAACAGCGCGGGACACCTCGAACGCGCGATCGCCGGCGGCACCGACTGGCTGGAGGTGGACGTCTGGGCCAGCGGGCGCCGCGTCGTCTGCCGTCACGATCCGCGCCTCGGGCCACTGCCGCTCACCTATTCGCGCAAGCGGCTGCACTGGCTCCCACACGAGTTCGAGCTGGCCGACGTCGTTGAGACCAGCGCGGACCACGTCCTCCTGCTCGACCTGAAGGGCCCCGCCCGGCGCTTGCCGCGCACCCTCGCGCGCAGGATCCGCGAGCTCGGAATCGCGGAACGCTCCCTCGTTTGCGGCCAGGAGTGGGACCTGGTGGATGCCGTGCACGAGCAGGTCCCGGGCGTCCGCATGTTCCACTCGCTCGGCCGGCCGGAACACGTGACGACGTTCTTCGAGCGCCTCCGCGCTGGCATCGCCGGCCACGGCGTCTCGGCCTGGCACCGTCTGCTGACCACCGAGCTGGTCGACCGCTTGCATGATGCGGGCCTTCCGGTGGTCGCCTGGACGCTCAACGGCCGCGCGAACGCCGAGCGCGCGCGCGACCTGGGCGTCGACGCCATGACCGGCGACGATGTCAGCCTGCTGCGCTCGGTCGCGCTCGGCCTGCCGGAGCCCGCTCTACCGGGATGAGATGGGCGGCGGTCGCCTTCCAGGTGGCCGCCAGCGTCACTCCCGGCGCGATGGCCAGGTCCTCCACCGCCGGCCGCGTCACCGCCGCCGCGATCGTCACTCCGCCGGCGTCAAGCTCCACCACCCGCAGCATGCCGCGTTGCGCGATCGACCGCACCGTCCCGGCGACGTGGTTGCGCGCGGAGCTGGGGACGGACGCCGCGAGCAGCCCGACCGTGACCTCATCGGCCCGCACGCAGTAGCGCACCGGCACGCCCGGCGGCAGCTCGCCCACGGCGTATACCTTCAACCCGCCGCAGGCGACGGTCAGCAGCCCATCCCGCGCGGCCGTCACCGTGCCCTCCCAGAGGTTCTCGAGCCCGAGGAACTGGGCAACCTCCTGGTCCGCGGGCCTGCCGAACACCTCGCCGGCGCTGCCCACCTGCCGCAGGCGGCCCGCGAGCAGCACCGCCACGCGCCCCGCCGTCTGCGCCTCCAGCCGGTCGTGCGTCACCAGGAGCAGCGCCACGTCTCGCTCGCGCACGGCGGTCAGCACGTCGCGCAGCAGGGCTGCTCGTGCGGGCGGGTCCAGGCCGGCCGTCGGCTCGTCGAGGAAGAGCACGTCCGGGGCGGTGACCAGCGCGCGGGCGATGCTCACTCGCTGTGCCTCGCCCCCCGAGAGCCGGTCGCCGCGTCGCCCCGCCAGGTGTGCGATGCCGAGCAGCTCGAGCGCGGCCTCGACTCGGCCACGCCGCTCGCTCCGCTGCGCTCCGCGCAGCCGTAGCGGCAGCTCGACGTTGTAGCGCACACTTCCCCGCAAGAGCAAGGGCCGTTGCAACACGACGCCGAAGCGCCGCTGAGCCGCCCGGTCGCCGGGGCGGGCGGCTCGGCCGTCGAGCCGCACGGCGCCCTCGTCCGGCCGATCGAGCAGGGCGGCGACACGCAGCAGCGTGCTCTTGCCCGCGCCGTTCGGGCCGAGGAGCGCAAGCACCTCCCCGCGGACCAGCTCCAGGTGCTCCACCTCGAGGATCGAGCGGCCGTCCCGGCGCACGCGGATCCCCTCCAGCGCGAGGGTCATGGCCACGGGGCAGCGCCGCGCTGCTGTGCGATAGTCAGCACGAGGTTCACGACGAAGATGAGCGCGAGGAGGATCAGCGAGAGCGCGATCGCCACATCGTAGCGGCCCATCCCCGTCTCCAGCACCGTTGCCGTGGTGAGCACGCGCGTCTGGCCGGGGATGTTCGCGCCCACTTGCAGCGAGGCGCCGACCTCGGAGACGGCGGCCCCGAACGCTCCCATCACGCCCGCCAGGAGACCCAGCCGCGCCTCGCGCAGCAGCAGCAGCCAGACCTGCCACCGTGCCGCGCCCAGCGCGCGAAGCTGCACTTCCGTGAGTGGGTCCAGGGTCTGCAAGGCCGTCACTGTGAACCCAGCGGCCACCGGCAGCGCGATGACGCCCTGCGCCAGGATCATCGCCCGGGTCGTGTACAGGATGTCGAGGCCGCCCAGCGGACCGTTGCGCGCCAGCAAGATCACCAGGAACAGGCCGACGACGACGGGCGGCAGGCCCATGCCCGTGTTGATCAGCGCCAGCAGCAGCCCGCGGCCGCGGAACCGTCCACGCACCGCCGCCATACCCAGCGCCACGCCCAGCAGGACGGCTACGGCGGTAGCCCAACCGCTGACCACCAGCGACCGCGCCGTGACTGACCATACCTCCCGGTCGCCGTGCACCAGCAGGACGATGGCGTTGCGGAAGCCGTCCCAGATGAATCCCACGCGCCCTCCCCGGGCGTCACGGCCCGCCGAGCTGCGATTCGTCCTTCCCAGCGTCGGCGAAGAACAGCGCCTGCCCGAACCGCTCCTTGCCGAACGAGCCGATCACCTGTTGCGTCGCAGGGTCGGTCAGGAAGCGCGCGAACGCTTGCGCGCCCGCCGCGTTGATCTTCGACGACCGCGAAGGGCTCACCGGGATGACATGGTAGATGTTCAGCAGGATGCCGTCCTTCTCGACGAGGATCCCGAGCTGCAGATGGTCCCGGTTCGCCAGGAACGTAGCGCGATCCGAGATCGTGTACGCCTGGCGCTGGCTCGCCAGGTTCAGCGTCACGCCCATCCCCGCGCCCGACTCGACGTACCACCCCTGGCCCTGGGGGACGATGCCGGCTTGCCGCCAGAGCTTCAGCTCGAGCGCGTTCGTGCCGGAGTCGTCGCCGCGGCTGATGAACGTCACGCGCCCGGCGGCGATCCGCTTCATGGCGTCGAGCGCCGACCGGTCGCCGCGGATCCCCGCCGGGTCGGCCGCCGGCCCGAGGATGACGAAGTCGTTGTGCATGACCAGCGTGCGCGCGCTGCCGTAGCCGGCCGCCATGTACTTCTTCTCGGCGTCCGGGGAGTGCACGAGCAGCACGTCGGCCTCGCCCAGCTCGCCCTTCTTCAGCGCCTCGCCGCTCCCGACGGCGAGCGTCTTCACCTGGTAGCCGGTCTGCTTCTCGAAGAGCGGGATGAGCACGTCGAGCAGGCCCGAGTCCTGGGTGCTGGTGGTCGTTGCCAGGATGAACGCCGGGTTCGCCGGCTTCGCCAGCGGGGTAGCGGAGGTAGCGGTCGATCCGGCGGGCTGCGTGCCGCGCGAGCCGCCGCAGGCGGCGAGGAGCAGGGCGAGGAGCAGGGCGGCGAGCAGCGGGGGGCAAAGGCGATATGTCCGTAACAGCATATTGCAACCCGTACCATTCGCGCGGCCTTCGGTCAAGCGGCCGTACGGCCCCTGCTGGCCACCGACACCCGCCCACCGCGGCAGCCCTTCGCCCCCCAAGCGCGCCAGGTCCGAGACACAGGAACGCCTCGGACCTGCCACGCTGACGTCTCAAGGATGTCTGACCGCGATCCCCGATATCCGGCTAGCGGGAGTCGGTCGGGCCCACCACCACCGGACCGGCGGGCGCGCGCTCTCCCGGGAACTCCCATAGGAACGCCGCCACCACGCACTGCTCCGCCGCCGCGAGGAATGCCCGGTAGCGCTCGACCAGGGCTCGCCCGGCCGGGGTAAGGCAGCTGTGGCCTCCACCGGCGCCGCCGACGTCGCTCTCCACCAGCCGGTCGCCCAGGTTGGCCTCGAGCTCGCGCACCTTGCCCCAGGCCCGCCGGTAGCTCAGCCCCATCGCCTCCGCGGCCTCGGACAGCGAGCCATGCTCGGCGATCAGGTCCAGCAGCCGCAACCGATAGGTGCTGAAGGCGATGCGTCCCTCGGACTCGAGCCAGATCTTGACGCGCGGTTCCACGGCCTGATTATCGCGCCATGGCCGCCGCCCGTGCCGACGTCGCGGCCATTGACACGCCTCCCTCCTGCGGACATCGTGGGGCACGATACGGCAATACGCATGGGGGGGAGAGCGTGACCGATTCCAGCATCAGCACGGGCGAGATCAGCCAGCTCCTGCAGACCGGCCGGGAGGTCCCACCGCCGGCGCCGCTGGCCTCGGCGGCCCGCCTGCAGGATTACGACACGGAGTACCGTCGCTCGATCGAGGACCCGGAGGGTTTCTGGGCGAAGGTGGCGAAGGAGCTGGAGTGGTTCCGGCCCTGGGACCGCGTCTTCGAGTGGACGTACCCCACCTTCCGCTGGTTCATCGGCGGGCAGTGCAACATCACCTACAACTGCCTGGACCGCAACGTGCAACGCGGCAGGAAGAACAAGGTCGCCTACACCTGGCTGGGGGAGGACGGCACCGAGCGCCAGGTGACCTACGGCCAGCTACTGGACATGGTCGCCCGCACCGCCAACGCCCTCCGCGCGCTGGGCGTGGAGCGCGGGGACCGCGTCGTGGTCTACATGCCGCTCACGCTCGAAGGCGTCGTCACCATGCTCGCCTGCGCCCGAATCGGCGCCGTCCACTCCGTCGTGTATGCGGGTTTCAGCGTGCAGGCGCTGCGCAGCCGCATCGTCGACGCCCAGGCGCGCGTCATCGTCACGGCCGACATCGGCTTCCGCCGCGGCAAGACCGTCGAGCTGAAAGCGATCGTCGACGAGGCGATCGACGGCCTCGACTTCGTCGCGCACGTGGTGGTCCACCGCCGCGCGCATCCCCAGACCGAGCTGGTCGCGCCGCGCGAGGAGGACTTCGAGGAGCTGGTGCGGCGTCAGCCGGCGCACTGTCCGGCCGCGGTGATGGAGGCCGAGGACCCACTCTACGTCCTCTACACCAGCGGGACGACCGGCAAGCCAAAGGGCGTGGTCCACGTCCACGGCGGCTACATGGTCGGCACCTACTACCACATGACCCGCTTCTGGGACATCAAGGACGACGACGTCTTCTTCTGCACGTCTGACATCGGCTGGGTCGTGGGCCACTCCTACATCGTCTACGCCCCGCTGCTCGCGGGTGCGACCACCGTCTTCCGCGAGGGCGCGATCGACTATCCCCATCCGGCCGTGGCCTGGGAGGTGGTCGAGCGTTACCGCATCTCCGTCATCTTCACGGCGCCGACGGCGGTGCGCATGTTCATGCGTCACGGCGACGAGCTGCCGGAGCGCCACGACCTGCGCAGCATTCGCCTCTTCACCTGCGCCGGTGAGCCGCTCAACCCCGAGGCGTGGGAGTGGGCCTACCGCGTCCTGTGCGGCTCGGGCGAGTGGGGCTATGTGGCCGACAACTGGTGGCAGACGGAGACCGGTGGGCCGTGCCTGGGCACGCTTCCGGTGCAGGCCGCCCGTCCGGCCAAGGTGGGCAAGCCGCTGCCGGGCGTCGTGGCCGATGTGGTCGACCGACAGGGCAGACCCCTGCCACCGGACAAGGGCGGGCTGCTGGTCCTGCGCAAGCCATTCCCGCACCTCTTCCGCACGGTCTTCGGCGACCCCGAGCGCTACGCGCGCGACTGGGGCCAGGTGCCCAACGCATACACCACCGGCGACGTGGGCGTGCGCGACGCCGACGGCTACTTCACCGTGGTGGGTCGCGCCGACGATGTGCTCAATGTGGCCGGCCATCGCATCGGTACGGCCGACGTGGAGAGCGCGCTCGTCAGCCATCCAGCCGTGGCCGAGGCCGCCGCCATCGGACGCCCGGATCCGCTGAAAGGCGAGAACATCAAGGCGTTCGTCATCCTGCGCGTCGGTCACACCGGCTCACCCGAGCTGGAGCAGGTGCTGAAGGACCACGTCCGCCACACGCTGGGGCCGATCGCCATCCCCGATGAGATCGCGTTCGCCGATAAGCTGCCCAAGACACGAAGCGGCAAGATCATGCGCCGCCTGCTGAAGGCGATCGAGCTGGGCATCGACACGGGCGATACATCGACGTTGGAGGAGTGACGGGGAGCCATGCGCAGATTGACAGCCGCGACCGTGCGCACTATTGTGCAGCCATCGATGGTTTACCTACCCGGAGGGAGTAGGAGCCGGCGATGATGCGTGTGATACGAACTATAGCCGGCACGGCCACGGCGGTAGCACCGGCGCCCGTCGTGACGGTGGAGGTGATCGCCTTCGCCCCCACCGAGTTTTTCCACTGTCAGCACTGCGAGATCGTTTGGAACGAGCTTGGCATCGGCCGTCGGCTGCACGCCGAGCAGCGCCGCGCTGGGCTGCTGCCTCCGGAACTCGCAGCCGAGTACGCCAGGATTGGCGACTGGGTCCGCGGCGCGGCCGGCCGCTACGGCGACCGCATGCGCGTGCGCGTGGTGGACGCGGCCTCCATCCAGGGTGTCGTCATGACGCTCCGCCATCGCGTGCGCCGCTTCCCTTCTTTCGTCATCGATGGGCGTCAGCGCATCGCAGGCTTCGACCAGGAGCGGCTAGAGCGCGCGGTCGCCGAGCGTCTCGGCGTGCGCACGGATCAGCGGCTGGCTGGGGAAGGAGGGTAACGGGAGGGTTACCGATCAGCACCCGAGCACCGCAGTACCGGCCCGAGGTCTGACCAGGGCGGCGCGAGGGGGAGCGTTCCTCATCGGTCTGCCGCCAGGAGTCTCTTCTGACGAAGGGGGGAAAGTGCATTGGGTAACACGCTGGTAGCGATCATCATCGGTGTCCTCGCCATCTACCTGGGTTACCGATTCTACGCACGCCGGATCGACCGGACGGTGATCCAGGCGGACAAGAAGCGCGCCACGCCGGCGCGCCTCTACATGGACGGCGTGGACTTCATGCCCACCAACCGAAACGTGCTGTTCGGCTACCACTTCAAGTCGATCGCGGCCGCCGGCCCCATCGTCGGGGCCATCACGGCGGCGGCCCTGTGGGGCTGGGTGCCCAGCCTGATCTGGCTGGTGCTGGGCGTCATGTTCATGGGTTGGGTCAGCGACTACAGCGCCATCGTGGTATCCGTCCGCAACGAGGGGAACTCGCTGTCGGCCACCGCCCACCGGCTGATCCACCCGCGGACGCGGCGGCTGCTGCTGCTGTTCATCTTCTTCTACCTGCTCCTCATCGCCGGGGCGTTCGGCAACATCGTCGCGGGCACGCTCACCGACCCGCGCGTGCCGCTGGGGATCGTGGCCCTGGCCGTGCTCGGGCTCGCCGCCGGCCACATGCTCTACCGGATGAAGATGGACCTGATCCCGGTCACGTTGATCGTTGTGGGCGGCACCCTGCTGGCGATCTTCCTCAACGCCAGCGCGACCGGACCGGTCGCCACGACGTTCAAGAACTTCAACACCTGGCTGAACGACCTCAGGCCCGGCGGAATCGTCACGGTGCTCAACCCGCTGAACCCGGCGGGCAAGCAGAGCGTGCCGATCACGATCAGCTTCGTGTTCTGGCTGTTCTTCCTGTTCGGCTTCTGCTACCTCGGGGCGATCCTGCCGATCTGGCGCTATGCGCAGCCCGTGAACTACATCGGCTTCTGGATCACGGGGCTCACGGTCGTCTTCGCCGGCCTGGGCGCCTTCCTCGCGTTCTTCATCAAGCACGACCTATCCACCTTCAATATCGCCGGGTTCACCCATTTCGGTGGACCGGCCAGCATCCGGGCTTCCGGGCAAATCCAACCGCTCTGGCCGATGCTGTTCGTCACCATCGCCTGTGGAGCGATATCCGGCTGGCACGCGTTGATTGGGTCCGTCGGCACCGCGCGCCAGATCGAGAACGAGGAAGACATGCTTCCCGTGGGCGGCGGGGCGATGTTCGGCGAGTTCACGCTTGGCCTGCTCTCGCTGCTGGCGATCGCGGTGGCCGCCAAGCCCGGCGCAACGCCAGTGGCCAGCTTCGCGCAGGGCATAGGCGACTTCCTCAACATCTTCCGCGTGCCGCTGACCTACGGCACCGCGCTCGGTTTCGCGGCCTTCGTGGTCATCGTGATCACGGTCGTGCAGCTCGTGTTCCGGCTGATGCGCGTCACGTTGGCCGAGGGCCTGGGCGACCGCAGCCCGATCTTCAAGAACATCCACGTGGGAACGCTGGTCAGCATGGCGGCCACCTTCCTGCTGGTCATCTCCGGCACCTGGATCTACATCTGGCAGCTTTTCGGTGCCGCCAACCAGCTCATGGCCGCGCTAAGCCTGCTGGTGGTCACGGTCTGGCTTGCCTCGACCCGGCGCAATCCGCTCTACGCCGGCATTCCGGCCGTGTTCATGTACGTCACCACCATGGCCGCTGACCTGGTGATCCTCTACAATCTTTACAAGATCGTGCTCGTCAAGCAGTGGGGCGTCGCGGGACACGAGATCGCGGTCATCGGGAGTCTCGTGACGATCATCATCGGGCTCATCCTCTTCGTTGCCGCGCTCTTCATTGGCTGGGACGGCTACCGCGCGTTCCAGCGTTATCGCGAGCGGCCCGTGGAGCCGGCGCCTGCTCCAGGAGGTGTGACGGCGTAGCTTGTCCCCACATCCGCGACATGTCGAGCACGGGGGCGGCGAGCGGCCGCAGGACATGCAGCGCGCCGCCCCCCAGTCCCGTCAAGCCGTCTCCAGGCGGGCGCGGGCGGCCGCGCGGGCGCTGCGCCAGATGCTGTACGGCGCGACCGGTCTCGAGTTTGAACGGCACGCGGCTCATGTCCGTGCGGACCTCGAGAACCTGCTGATCTTCATGGTCATGGGAGACACGCTCGGGGTGCCGATTCTGCCGCCGTACTACGCGCTGCGCCTCGTCCCGTACTTCGTCGGGAGTGTCGAGGCATGGCGCCGGCGCGTGCTGCGCGAGCGCCACCCGCTCGAAAGCGAGGAGTTCGATCTGCACGGCCTGTAGGCCAGAGGAGTCGACGAGGTCACCATGGGAACGGAACAGGCGCAATCACCCGAGCCTCAGCCGAAGCGGAAGCGATTCCTGGGCGCGTTCGGCGCCGCCAGGGACGTCATGTACGGCATGGCTTCCCACGACATGTCCCGCTATGCGATTCGCACGCGGGCCAGCATGGAGCACCTGTTCATCCTGATCACCATGGGCGACCTGCTAGGAGTGCCGATCCTCCCGCCCTACTACAGCCTGCGGCTGCTGCCGTACGTCGTCCCGCAGGTGAGCACCTGGAAGCGACGCATGCTGCGGGAGCGCGACATCACCGACACGCTCGGCTAAGGGCCCTGCGACGGGCGCCCCCATCAACCGCGAGGAGATTGCCGTGGCCCCGCAGACACGCGAGCAGACCGATCTCGCCCGAGTCTTCAACGAGCACCCCGAGCGGCGCTACATCATGTTCGGCGGTAAGGGAGGACTCGGGAAGACGACCTTCTCGGCCGCGACCGCGTACTGGCTTGCCCGCCAGGGCCATCGCGTGCTCGTGTTCTCCGTCGACCCGCAGGCCAGCTTGTCGGACATCTTCCAGCAGGACATCTTCGGCAAGGGCCCCGTCAAGATCATGGAGAACCTCTGGGCGCAAGAGATCGACGCTGACAGCCACATCAAGGCGTACCAGGCCGAGATCCGCCAGAAGATCCTGGATATGTACGGCTTCTCCGAGGTTCCCGAAGAGATCGAGCACTATATCCAGGCCGCCAGCGCCGAGCCGGCCATGGAGGAGAGCGCCATCTTCGACGCCGTCGTCGACATCGTGGTCGCGGGTGATTACGACTACTACATCTACGACCTGGTCCCGCTCGGCCACGCGCTCTACTACCTCTCCATGGCCAAGGTCTACGACGAGTGGATCAACAAGATCACCAAGCTGCGGGAGGAGATGCGCGAGTACGAGCAGGTGTCCAAGGTGATGAAGCGCCAGAAGCTCACCGAGGAGGACCAGATCCTGGCCGAGCTGCTGGACATCAAGTCCCGCATCAACGCCTCGTCGCGCATTCTCACCGATAAGGAGAAGACGGCCTTCTTCTTCGTCGTCGTGCCGGAGGAGATGATCATCGTCGATACGCGCAATGCCGCTGAGCTGTTCAGCAGGTTCGACGTGCCGACCTCGGGCTACGTGGTCAACCGGGTCGTCCCGGCCGAGCTGGCAGAGCAGAACGTGCCCGAGTACCTCAAGAACCGCATCGCCATGCAGCAGCGCTACCTGGGCGAGATTCGCCAGACCTTCGGCGATGAGGTCCTGGCCTACGTCCCTGAGCTCGAGCGGGACATCACCGGGCTGCCGGCCATCGAGCGGCTGGCGGACATCATGTACGGAGGAGCAAGCCAGCGATGACCGGCCTCCCTGCGTCCACTGCCCAGCAACGAGTCACGCTCGACATGGCCGGGTACGTTCAGCAGCACCCGCAGCTCAAGTACGTCTTCTTTGGCGGCAAGGGTGGCGTGGGCAAGACGGTCATGGCCGGCGCCGCGGCGCTCTGGGCGGCCCGGAGCGGCCGGCGCACGCTGCTCGCGTCCACCAACCCGGTCCACAGCCTCTCCGGCCTGCTGGACCAGAACGTCTTCGGCCAGCACGCCCCGGTGACGGGCGTTGCGAATCTCTGGGCGTACGAGATCGACACCCGCGAGACCATCGAGCGCTCCAAGCGCGAGATCCGTGACAAGATCCAGTGGTTCCTCAAGTTCGCCGAGATCAGCACCAAGGCCGACGAGTTCGTCGAGACGGCGACCATGAACCCGGCTTTCGAGGAGTCGGCGATGTTCGAGAACATGATCGACCTCATGTTCAAGGACGAGTACGACGTCTACGTGTTCGACACGGCGCCCACCGCCAACGCCCGCCGCCTGCTCGGCATGAGCAAGGTCTACTCGCTCTGGGTCAACAAGATGGTCAAGAGCCGCGAAGAGGCCCAGAGCCTACGCCAGATGCTCTCCTTCTCCAAGAAGAAGGAGCAGGACCCGTTGATGGACTACCTGATGGACTTCCAGCAGCGGATGGAGCACGCCCGTGCGCTGCTGACCGACGAGCAGAAGACGGCCTTCTTCTTCGTCACCCTGCCCGAAGCACTGCCGATCGCCGTCATCAGCCGCTTCATCGACTGGTTCCACGAGTTCGGCATCCCGGTCGGCGGCGTGATCGTCAACATGCGCATCGATGAATCCGTCGTCGGGGCGGACAGCGCCGAGTTCGTCCGCAACCGGCTGGCGATGCAGAACGAGCACATGCAGACGATCTGGGAGCGGTTCGACGGCCGGGTGCGCGCCATCGTGCCACTGTTCGACAACGAGGTGCGCGGGGTCGAGATGCTCGGCCGGCTGGCGACGGCGGTCTTCGCACAAGCAAGCGGCTAGGCGCCGGGAGGCGGACGGAGATCCGCCTCGGGCCGCAGCGCCGCCCGCGCCACCCGCTGCAGGAGGCGCTGGAAGTCCAGCGGGTCAGGGCGCCCACGCTCCGGCACGGTAAGCGCCAGCGTCAGGTGCGGGCCGGCACGGCGGACCGCCAGACGGACCAGTCGCGAGCGGTAGTCGCCCAGCTCCGCCACCAGCCGGCCGGCGAGCTGGCGTGGCGCGTCGCCCGCCGCGGCGACCATGAGCTCGCCGAGCGGCTGCTCCTCCCATCCCTCGAGCCGGGCGAGATGGCGCGAGTCCTTGCTGAGCAAGGACCCCGGCCGGTACACCTCGAACCCCCAGAGCGGCTGCTGGTGCAGCGTCATCTGCGCGAGGACCATGTCACGCCGCCCGCGCAGGCGATTCCACAGCCAGATCATGGGCACGTCCCACGACTCGGTCAGGCCCGTCAGCGAGCCGCGCTGGAAGGGCGCCGCGGCCCCCTCCACCTCCAGCCGGAAGGCGTGCAACGTCAGCCACTGCACTGCCTGCGTGCCGCCCAGCGGGTCGAGCGTGCGTTTGCTCCAGATGGCAAGCCGACGCGCATGGCGTCGCATGATCTCGTTGCCGACGAGATACCAGCCGATGAAGAAGGTCCCGAGGACCACCACCAGCGGCAGAACGACACGACTTTCCACCTGAGGCATGAGGACTCATTCCACCCGGAGGGCAGCGCTCGCACCCCGCCCCATCATCGCACCCGCGGAGCCTGCCCCGCGGAGGCGGGCGACAGACCCGGCGCAGCCGAACCGTGCACCGATGATCGCTCATTGGGAGAACGCATGCTACTCTGGAGGCAGCACGGGGCCAAGCCCCGCGTTCTGTATGCCCAGAAGGGGGGTGAGCGCTTGCTGCAGGTCGACCTGCGGGATGGCGAGACGGGGGATCAGCTCCTGGCCCGCTTCACGAAGATGGTCCAGCGCGATGGCATCTTGCGTGAGGTGAAGGCGAGGCGCCACTACGTCTCTCCCGGTGAGAAAGCCCGCGCGGCTCGCAAGAAGGCAGCCCGTAAGCGTCGCAAGCGCTAGACCGCCTGCACACCAAGGCCCGCCAACCAGGCGGGCCGAGTTGTTTCCGGGCGCTGCCCCTGCGATTATGTCTCGACTCTCCGCGCGGCCCGTACGCCTCGCGGCGGCGCGCCGCCTGCCCCCGCGCAGGCGGCGAGCGGGTGGCTCGTCGACCACAGCCACGTCCGCGGCGCGACGCCGAAACCCGGGGCGTCCCCGCCGACTCTCTCGCGGGCCGCGCAACCGCCTGCGCACCGTCCGCCTCGGCCAGCAGCCGGCAGTGCGAGATGCCGCCGATGGCTCAGCGAGCCGTCTCGAGCGCCTGCTGCCAGACCTGGAACGCCTCCTCGACGGGCTTCGCCTGTCGCTCGCCCAGCGCCTTGACGACGCGCTGGAAGTAGTCCTGCGCCGCCTGGTCGAGCTCCGCGATCACGTGCCGGCCCGAGTCCGTGAGCGCCGGGATCATCTGCCGGCGGTCCGTCGCGTGCCGGGTCCGCTCCACATAGCCTTCTCGCTCCAGACGGTCCAACAAACCGGTCAGCGTCGAGGGAGTTACCCCCAGCCGCTGCGCCAGCTCACCGGCCGTCACCGGGCTGGCATCCCGCAGCACGTACAGCAGTCGCAGTTGAGGCAGTGAGAGCCCCCGCTGGTACCATGTCTCCAGCAGGTAAGGCTGAACCGTGAACACCGCCTGACCGAAGAGGTCAACGAGCACCTTTCTCTTTCCTCCGTTCGTCTCCGTGCGCCTAACCACGATATCCGATCTCCTCCGAGCTAGACTAACATCAGTCATGATAGATGCCACTCAGATCTCCCCGAACTTCGACCCAAAAGATTTTACTCCCTTCTCCGATCCTCCGATCGACGAACCCGGCATTCCCGCGCTGTTCACGCTCCTCCGTGACCGGATCGCGGCTTCCGGCCCGATTTCTTTCGCGGACTTCATGGACGCGGCCCTCTATCACCCCGAGCTCGGCTACTACAGCAGCGGGGACCGCCGTGTGATCGGCCCCGAAGGCGACTACCTCACCTCGCCGGAAGTCCATCCGCTGTTTCCCGCCGTGATCGGCCGCTGGCTCCGACTTGCCTGGTCCGCGCTCGGCGCGCCCGCCTGCTTCGTCGTGCGAGAGTGGGGGCCGGGCAACGGCACACTCGCGGCCGGTCTGCTGTCGTGGTCCGCGCGCCACCCCGAGCTGGCGCGCGCGCTGTCTGTCGAGCTTGTCGAGCGCGCTCCAGCCATGCGCGCCCGGCAGAAGCGTGCGCTGCGGCCCTGGGCGCAGCGCGGCCGGGCGCGGTGGGACGCCTCCGGCCCGCTTCGCGGTGTGCTGCTCGCCAACGAGCTGCTGGACGCCATGCCGGTTCATCGCGTGCGACGCCGCGACGGTCGCCTGGAGGAGCTCCGCGTGGGCCTGAACGAGGGCCGCTTCACCTGGTCGCCGGCGCCGGCCACCGACCCTGGCATCCTCGCCTACCTCGAGTGGCTCGGCGTGGAGCCACCCGAGGGCGCCACCGTGGAGCTGTGGCCGGGGCTACCGGCCTGGGCGCGGGCGCGTGCCGCTGAGCTCGAGGAGGGCTTCCTCCTGCTCCTCGACTACGGCGACCGCACCGAACGCCTCTACGCGGCGTGGCGCCGCGAAGGCACGCTGCTCTGCTTCCGGCGGCACGCCGCGCACGACGACCCGTTCCGCTTCGTTGGCGAGCAGGACATCACCGCCCACGTGGACTTCGGCGCGCTCGGCCGTGCGCTGCGCGAGTCCGGTCTGCGGGTCTACGGCCCGCTGTCACAGGCGGAGTTCCTGCGGCGGCTCGGCATCGGCCAGGCGCTCGCTCCGGAGGCGGCGGCCGGCCTCTCGTTCGAGGCGCTCCAGGCGCGGCGCGAGGCCATCGCCGCGTTGACCGACGCCGCCGGCCTCGGCCGCGTGCGCGTGCTGGCGGCGGCCCGCGGCCCGTCCATCCCGCCCGCTTTCACGGCCGAAGACGCGGACTCCTGGGCGGGACCGAGTACGATAGAACGTGGGAGTGAAGGGGAAAGCCGCCATGGCCGAGTCGCTCGACGCCGGCGTCTATAGTCCTGCCGTCATCGACCATTTCCAGAACCCGCGCAACGCCGGTTCGATGCCCGACCCCGACGCGGTCGGCGTCCAGAGCAACCCGGTCTGCGGCGACACGATGCGGCTGATGCTCCGCATCCGCGACGGCCACATCGTCGAGGTGCGCTGGCAGACGAGCGGCTGCCCGGCGGCGATTGCGACCAGCAGCATCGCCAGCGAGCTGATGACCGGCATGACGCTCGCCGAGGCCGCCGGCCTGACCCGTGAGCGGATCGCCCAGACCGCCGGCGGGCTGCC
>JAJYLG010000094.1 GCA_021787985.1 Chloroflexota bacterium | reverse complement strand
CGAAGGGCGCGATGTCGCCGGGCCGTTCGCCAACGCCGATGAAGCGGATGGGGATGCCCAGCTCGGCGGCGATGGCGAAGGCGATGCCGCCCTTCGCCGTGCCATCCAGCTTGGTGAGGAAGATCCCGGTGACGTCGACCGTCCGGGCGAACTCGCGGGCCTGGCTGAGGCCGTTCTGCCCGGTGGTCGCGTCGATCACCAGCAGGACCTCGTGCGGCGCCTCCGGGTCGCGGCGCTGCAGGATGCGACGCACCTTGCCGAGCTCCTCCATCAGGTTGACCTTGGTGTGCAGCCGGCCGGCGGTGTCCACGATCAGCGCGTCGGCGTGGCGGGCGGCTGCCGCCGCGTGAGCGTCGTAGACGACCGCGGCGGGGTCCGAGCCCGGGCGCTGGGCGATCACCTCGATGTCCAGCCGCTCGCCCCACACCTGGAGCTGCTCGATGGCGGCCGCGCGGAACGTGTCGCCGGCGGCGATGATCACCTTGCCGCCGTCCTGCTTGAACGCGTTCGCTAGCTTGGCGATGCTCGTCGTCTTGCCGACGCCATTGACCCCCACGACCAGCACCACCGCCGGCGGCACCGGCGGCTGCGCCGCCGCCCAGAGCGTGCCCTTGGCTGGCACCGCCGCCAGGACCCCGATCAACTCGTCCCGCAGCGCGCCCCGCACCTCGTCCGGCGTGCGTAGCCTCTCCTGCTCGACGCGCTCGCGGACGCGGTCGAGCAACCGCTCGGTGGTCCGCAGCCCCACGTCCGAGCCGACGAGCGCCTCCTCCAGCTCTTCCCAGAGCGCCTGGTCGACCTTCCCGCGGCCGAACAGGCCCGATACGCGCCCGAACCACGAGCGCCGCGTCCGCTCGACTGCGACCGCCGTGCGCTCGGCGGTGTGCGCTTCGAACTCGGCCGCGCCCGACTCCTCGACCTCCGCCGCGGCCTGCGCCACTGCGGCCGCCTCGGCAGCTTCGGCGGCGCTCGATACCTCGGCTTCGGGCGA
Organism: Chloroflexota bacterium; assembly: GCA_021787985.1. Taxonomy (GTDB): domain Bacteria; phylum Chloroflexota; class Dehalococcoidia; order DSGV01; family DSGV01; genus JAJYLG01. The sequence continues at coordinate 7,888 of JAJYLG010000094.1, read as the reverse complement.
TCCCACACGGCGACGGAACAGGCGAAACGGCATCGACGTCCTCCTCTGCCATTCAGGGTAGCGGGTGCGGCCCGCTACTCGGCAGGGACGTCCTCGAGCTTGAGGCTGAGCAGCGCCGAGACCCCCTCCGCACCCATCGTCACCCCGTAGATTCGGTCGGCGACCTCCAGCGTTCGGCGGTTGTGCGTGATGACCACGAACTGCGTGCGTTCGGCCAGCTTCCGCAGACCTTGGCCGAACCGCGCCACGTTCGCCTCGTCGAGCGCGGCGTCGACCTCGTCAAGCAAGCAGAAGGGCGCCGGATTGTGCTCCAGCAACGCGAACAGCAGCGCCACCGCGGTCATCGACCGTTCGCCGCCGGAGAGGAGCGCCAGCGACTGCACGCGCTTGCCCGGCGGGCGGGCCAGGATCTCCACCCCTTGCTCGGGGCCGTCCTCGGTCAGCTCGAGACGCGCGTCGCCGCCGCCGAAGAAGGTCTGGAATGCCCGTGAGAAGCCGGCGTTCACCGCGTCGAACGTCTTCTGGAAGCCTTCGGCCATCAGGCGGCGCAGCTCACCGGCCGCGGAGACGAGCTGTGCCTCGGCGGCGTGCAGGTCGTCCGATTGTTTGCGCAAGAACTCGCCGCGTTCGCGCTCCTGCTCGTACTCCTGCAGCGCCTGCAAGTTCACCGAACCCAACGCGCGCAGCCGCGCCCGCAGCGTCCGCACGCGCTCGCCGAGCTCGTCCGCGCCGACGTCTGCGGCGCCGGCGATCGGGGGGATGCCCGGCAGTCCCTCCGCGGCGCCTGCCCGCGCGGAGGCGGGGGGCGCGGCGCCCCGCGGCTGCACGCGGCCGCCCTTTCCCGGCAGGACCACCAGTCCCTCGTCCGCCAGCTCGCGCTCCAACTGCGCGGCGTCCTCGGCGCAGCGTTCCAGGCGTGTTTCCGCCTCGAGGCAGGCGCGCTCGCAGGTGAAGGAGCGCTGTCGGGCCGCCTCCGCGCCCTCGGCGGCGGCCGCCCCCTGCTGTTCCATCTCCGCCAGCTTCTTCCGCAACTCCTCGCGTCGGCCGCGGAGCGCGGCCAGCCGCTGCTGGTCGGCCTTGCTCGAGTCCTCGGCCGTATCCGCCTCGCGCCGCGCTTCGGCGAGCAACCGCTCGACCTGGGTGCGCTCCTGCTCGCGCTGCGTCGCGGAGGCGCGAACGCGGGCGAGGGCGGCGTCGTGCGCCTCGCGGACGCGGCGCAACGTCTCAGCCTGCGAGCGCAGCGCCGCCAGCCGGGACTCGCCCGCTTCCAGCGTGTCGCGCGCCTCACGGTGCGCCCGTTCGGCCGCCGCCAGCGCGTCGCCGGCGTGCGCCCGTGCGGCATCCGCCTCGACGAGCATTCGCTCTCGCTCGACGACCGCCTTCCGGAGGGCGGCGATCTCCACGGGCGAGTCCGCCTGCTCGGCGTCGCGCGCGCGCAGCACATGGAGCTCGGCGCGCGCCGGCGCCATGCGTGCTCGCGTCCGCGCGATACGCTCGGCCAGCTCTCCGCGTCGTCGGCGAGCCTGCTCCAGTTGCGCGCCGATCTGGGTGACGGCGTCCGCCCCCGCGCGCACGCGTGCCTCTGCCTCTTCCGCGAGAGCGCGGGACGCGGTCGCGCCCGAGGAGAGCTGCTCCACCGTGGCGATCATCTCGGCGCGGCGGCGCTCGAGCGCCAGCAGGCCGTCCGCGCCCGGCCGCCGGCCGCCGGTGATCGACCCCTGCGGCCGGAAGAGCATGCCGTCCAGCGTGACGGCCGCGCCCAGCCCACGCGACACCACCGAGCGCGCAGCGGTCGCGTCCTGCACGACGACCACGCGCCCGAGGAGCGTCTCGACCAGCGGGCGGTAGCGCTTGTCGCACCGCACGAGGTCGCTGGCGACGCCGAAGATGCCGGCCTCCGTCTGCAGTCGCACGGGGTGGACGTAGCGCAGGCCGTCCAGCGGCCAGACCGTCGCCTCGCCGGCGCCGGCGCGCGCCAGGTGCTGCAGCGCCTCGAGCGCGTCACCTGCTTCCTCGGCCACGACGGCCGAGGCGTGCTCGCCCAGCGCCACCTCGATGGCGCGCTCGTACTGAGACGGCACGCGCAGGAGCCTGCCCACCAGGTCGACGAAGGTATCGAATGGGCCGCCGCGCCTGGCCCCCGTCTCCGAGAGGAACCGGACGCCGGGCGGCACCGCCTGGCCGGACTCCATCTCCCGCTCTAACGCTTCCATCTCGCCGAGCGCACGCTGGTAGGCGCGCTCCGCCTCGGTCGCGGCGAGGCTCGCCTGTTCCAGCTCCTTGCGCGACTGTGCGACGGCGCGCTCCTCGAAGCTCAGCCGCTCGGAGAGCGAGGTCACGCGCGCGACGGTGTCGCGCTCCTCTTCCGACACGCCGCGTACGTCGCGGGCGACCGCCGCCAGCTCGCGGATGAGCCTGCGCCGACTGTGGAGGCGCTCCTCCGCCTGCCGCTGGTGTCGCGTGGCCGTGGCTCGTCCCTCCTCGAGCTCGCGCTGCGTCCGGGCGAGCGCGCCCTGCGCGGCGTCGCGTGCGGCGGTCGCCGCGCGCGCGGCCTCGGCGACCTGCTGGCGCTGTCGACGCAGCTCCTGCTCCCGGGCGGGCAGCATCCGGAGCTCCTGCTCGGCCGACCGCAGCTCCGTGTCCGGCGCCGGCGGCGTCTCCTGCTGCTCGAGCGCGACCAAGTCGGCCGACAGGCGCTCGCGCTCGCCTTCGATCTCGGCCAGCCGCCGCTCCAGTTGTGCGGCGCGGTCGCGGGCGGCGTCACGCCGACGGCGAGCGGTGGCCAGCCGCTCGTCGAGTCCGGCAAGCTCGGACGCAACCTGCGCCAGCTCGCGCCTGGCCGTGTCGGCGGCGGCCTGGAGCTGCCCGCGCTGCCGCTCGGCCGTCGCGAGCAGATTGCGGGCCTGGGTGAACTCCTCGTTCCGCTGGTCGTAGACGGCGCGCGCGGCGGTCAGGGCGTCCTGCGTGGCGCGCCAGCGCGCCGTGTACCACTCCTGCAGCGTGGTCGCCAGCTCATCGACGATCGAGCGGTAGTGGCGGGCGCGCTGCGCCTGACGTTCGAGCTGCGCGACGCGCGGTTCGATCTCGGCCAGCACCAGCGCGACACGGGCGAGGTTCTCGCGCGTGGCGGCGAGCTTCTGCTCCGCCTCTTGCAGGCGGACGCGGTGGCGGTACACGTCGGCCGCTTCCTCGATCAGGCCGCGGCGCTCCAGCGGGCGCATCGCCAGCACCTGGTCCACGAGGCCCTGGCCGATGATGGCGTACGAGTTCTGGCCCAGGCGCGCGCGCTGGAAGAGGTCGACCACATCGCGCAGGCGCACCCGGCTGCGGTTCACCAGGTACTCGACCTCGCCGTCGCGCGCCGCTCGACGCGTCACGACCACTTCGCTGAAGTCGACCGGGAGCCAGTGCTCCTCGTTGTCCAGGACGAGCGAGACCTCGGCGAAACCCGCGGGCGGCCGTTTCGCCCCGCCGCTGAAGATCAGGTCCTCGATCTTGCGCGCCCGCACCAAGCGGGCGCTCTGCTCCCCGAGCGCCCAACGGACGGCATCGACGACGTTGCTCTTGCCCGAGCCGTTGGGGCCCACAACGGCCGTGATGCCTGGCTCGAAGGCAAAGACCGTGCGAGCGGCGAAGCTCTTGAACCCCTGGAGCTCAGTGCGCTTCAGGTACACGCATGCTTCCCCTGATCTCCCCGCCAGGCATCAGGATATGTACGTCTCTACACTTTCCACGGTCAGGCGTGCCAGTGCAACCTCCGCCGCGGCCTGCTCGGCCCGGCGCTTGGTGCGGCCGGTCCCTTCACCCAGCGCCTCGCCCTGCACCTCGACCACCATGGTGAAGACGCGCTCGTGCTCCGGACCCTCGACCCGCACGACTCGGTAGCGCGGCGTGACGCTCAGCCGCCGCTGGACGAAGTGCTGCAGACGGGACTTCGGGTCGGGCCGCACTGGCCCCCGGCGCAGGGCCCGGATCTCGTCGCGCAGCCAGTAGAGCGCCCGCGCCCGCGCCGCCGCCACGCCGCGGTCCACCGCCACCGCGCCCACGACCGCCTCGAAGACGCGCGCCAGGTTCGCCTGGCGTTCTCGCCCGCCGGACTGGTCCTCGCCCCGCCCGAGCAGCAGGTACTCGCCGAGCCTCAGGCGCCCGGCGGCGCCGGCCAGCGCCTCGCCCCGCACGACCTGCGCCCGCATCTCCGTAAGCTGGCCCTCGGGAAGGTCGGGAAACCGGTGGTACAGGTGCCATCCGACCGCGAAGCCGATCGCCGCGTCACCCAGGAATTCGAGCCGCTCGTTCGAGTGGATCGGGTCGACGCCGTGCTCGTTCACCCATGATCGGTGGACGAACGCCTGGCGCAGCAGCGCCACGTCGCGTACCTGCGCGCCGAGCCGCCGCGCGACCTCCGCCCAGTCGGGCTCGCCGTTGGTCTGGTCGCTCGTCACGACGCCGCAACGATAGGCGGCGGCCATGGGGACGGTCAAGGGCGGGTACAATCGCCGCGATGCGGTACGAGGAGGTCGTGACGGCGCTCCCGCCCGGCCAGGCGCACGCCCTGGAGGAAGCGCGTCGCCTCGCCGAGGTGGACTCGACGCCGCTGTGGTGCGTCGGGGGGACGCTGCGCGACCTGATGCTGGGTCGCGCTCCGGCCGACCTCGACCTGGTGGTGGAGGGCGACGCCGTCGGCTTCGCCGCGCGCCTGGCATCGCGGCTGCGCGGCCGATTGCGTGCCCGCCATGTCCGTTTCGGAACGGCGGTCGTGCTCGCCGCCGACGTCTACATCGACCTGGCGATGGCCCGCTCCGAGCGCTATCCCCGGCCCGGCGCGCTGCCCCAGGTGCTGCCCGCCGCAATCGACGCCGACCTCGCCCGCCGCGACTTCACCGTGAACGCGATCGCGCTCGGCGTTGCCGGGCCGCGTGCGGGCGAGTGGCTCGATCCACACGGCGGCGAGACCGACCTGCGCGCCCGCGTCCTGCGCGTGCTGCACGAGGCCTCGTTCCGCGATGACCCGACGCGGGCCTGGCGCGCCGCCCGCTATGTCGCGCGACTCGGCGTGCGGCTCGAGCCGAGGACCCGCGCCCGCCTGGCGGCGTCGGTTGGTCTCCAGGCCGCGCTCTCACCCGCACGCCTGCACGACGAGCTGTCGCTGCTGCTGCGCGAGACGTGCTGGCGGGGGGCGACGCGCGTGGCCGAGCGGTGGGGATTGTTCGAGGCCGCTGTCCCCGGCTGGCGCCTGCCGCGGCGGCTGCCCCGCCTGCCGGCCGACCCTGCCGCGCGCTGGTGCGCGCTTCTGGTGGACGCGCCCGCCACGCTGGCCGAGCGCGTCGTCTTGCGCTGCGGGCTTGCCCGGCGCGAGGCGGCGGCCGCCACCGCGGTGGCGAACGTGCGTCGCGCGCTGGACGCCTTGCCGGATGGCGCCCGACCGTCGCTCGTGGCGCGGGCGCTGGACGCCGCGCCGACGGCCGCCGTGCGGGCGCTCGCGCCCCTGGACGCACGCGCCGCCGCCTACCTGCGACGCTGGCACCGCGCGCGCGCTCCCCTGCGCGCCGAGGACCTGGACGCGCTCGGCGTTCCCGCCTCCCCCGAGCGCGCAGCGCTCGTAACCGCCCTGCGCTACGCTTGGATCGACGGCGAGGCGAGCACACGCGAAGAGGCGATGCGTCTCGCTCGGCAGATCCTCCACGGGGTGCAGCGCTGAGCGACGAGCGAGCCTGCGCGGTCTGCGGCGGCGCGGTGGACGCGGACCACGAGGCCTACTGCAACGGGTGCAGCCGGCCGTTCCACCTGGCGTTGCGGGTGGACGTGGCGCAAACGGACTGCGGCGAGGTGTGGATCAACGACGAGCATCAGACGTTGCAGTTCACATGCAACGCTTGCCTCGGACGGACGCCGCCGGTCCCCAACGCGCACCGATACCGGCTGCTCAGCCGCGCGGAGCTGCGACAGCGCCGCTCGCGGCGGAGGCGGAGCTGATGGCCCGGCGCAAGCGGCAGGTCACACAACGCCCGCTGGGTACGCCTGACTGGCGCTGGCGCAGCTTCCCGGTCTTCTTCGCGTTCGCGATGACCGGCTTCCTTGTGCTGTTGATCGTGCCGGCGTTCGGCCCGTGGGGGGTGCGCGTCACCTTCCTCGCGTTCACGCTGCTCGCCGCGGTCGCGACCGGCCACCTGTTCACCCGACTGGTGATTGTGCCGCGCGCTGCTCGCCGTCGGACCGAGCAACGACGGCCCCCGCGGCAGCGCGAGTCATGACGAGCAGCCCGCGGCCGCGCGCGGGCTCAGGCCGGTAGCCCATCCGCAGCCAGAAGTAGACGGCGAAGCCGGCGTCCACCGGCAGCGCGGTGCGGAATCCGGCGGCTCCCGCGTCGTGGCCGAGCCGTTCCTCCAGCTCAACGATCGCCTCGCCGCCCAGGCCGTAGCCCCGCACGTCGGAGCGCACGAACGCGGCAGGAAACCAGAGCAAACCGTCCACGGCCGCGGTGGCCACCACGCCGCACGTCTCGCCGTCGCGGCTGATGGCCCACCACCCCGCCCGCGGCCAGCGCTCCATCCAACGCGCGAGCCGGTCGCGCGGCTCGCTCACGGGCCAGGCCCAGCGGGCCGCCTCCTCCAGCCAGGCGAGCGCCGCCACGCTCGGGGCGTCGAGCGGCTCAACGCGGACGCGCATCCTGCGTCACTCCGGCGAGGAAGGCGCTCGTCGCGTCGACGCACTCGTGCAGCGGCGCGCGCACCACGCGACAGCCAGGCAGCGAATCGAAGAACGCTCGTCCGTAGCGCTTGGTGACCACGCGGCGGTCGAGCAGCACGACCACGCCGCGATCCGTGCGCGTACGGATCAGCCGCCCGAAGCCTTGCTTGAAGCGCAGGAGCGCCTGCGGCAGCGAGTACTCCATGAACGGGCGCTCCAGCCGCTCAGCCCGTGCCGCCGTGATCGGCTCCGTGGGAACGGCGAACGGGAGCTTCGCGATCACCAGCAGCGAGAGCGCCTCGCCGGCCACATCAACCCCCTCCCAGAAGCTCTGCGTCCCGAGCACCACCGTGCGCGGCCGCCGGCGCAACCGGTCGATGAGCTCGCCGGGCGTGCCGTCCATCCCCTGCGCCAGCACGGTCAGCCCGGCGCCGCGCAGCGAGTCGCGCAGCGCCCGCGCGGCCGTGCGCACCGCGCGGTGGCTGGTGAACAGCACCAGCGCGCGGCCATCGCTGGCGCGGACGAACCGGTCGACGGCGTCGGCGACGAAGCGGTCGTACGCCACGCCGGCGTCGGGCTCGGGCGCGTCGGCCGCCACGCAGACGAGCGCCGCGGTCTGGAAGTCGAACGGCGAGCCGAGCAGCAGCGTCCGCGGCTCGGGTACGCCGAGGCGCGACTGCACGTAGCCGAAGTCTGCGCCGGTCGCCAGGGTTGCGCTGGTAAGGATGACCGAGCGCTTGCGCTGGAAGAGCTGGTCCCGCAGGATGGCCGCAACGTCGAGCGGCGCCGCGCGCAGCGCGACCGTGCCATTGCGGTCCACCGAGAGCCATGGCACCCAGTCCGGATCGACCTGGTCGAAGATGTGTCCCAGCCCCGCCGCGAGGCTCTGGACGCGGGCGAGCTGCGCGGCCGCGTCGGACGAAAGCCGATCGCGGGCGTCGCCGCTCTCATCCGGCACGTCGCCGAGTAGCGTCCCCGCCCGGCCGAGCAGCTCGGCGAGCTCGTGCAGTGGCTGCGCCAGCCGGCCCCAGGCGAGCTCCAGCGACTCCCATTCTCCGCCGTGGCGCAGGCCGGCCGTGACGCGCAGCGTCTGCTCGTAGTCGCCGCTTTCCCCGGACAGCATGGTTACGACCGTGTGCACGGCGCGGAAGAGCTCGGACGCGCGCTCGGCCGCCCGGCCGGAGGCCGCGATGAGCTGCGC
>JAJYLG010000023.1 GCA_021787985.1 Chloroflexota bacterium | reverse complement strand
GCGAGCCGCTTGCGGCCAGCCCGCCGCCGGCGAGCAGCGCCGCGACGACCCCCGCGACTCGCCACCCGCCTGCGCGCGGGGGCAGGCCCCCGCCGGCGAACACGCCGCCTGCTATCAGCGCCAGCAGGCCAGCGCACTCGAAGCCCAGGTAGTTCGGGTTCACCGCCAGCCCGACGGCGCGGCCGGCGTTCACGAGGTCGCGCAGGTGCGCCCCGGTCGTCAGGTGCGGCGTCATCCAATCGTTGACCCTGAGCCAGCCGCTGAACTGCCAGACCGCGAAGAACGCCGAGACCGCCAGGCCGGCCGCCAGCGCCCGCAGCGCGCGCCGACCGCCCACCCCATCCTGGGCGGTCGCCAGCCGGTAGAGCAGCCAATATTCGGCCGGCTTCAGCAGCTCGTACCAGTCGCGCAGCAGCACCGTCTCGCCCAGCACCAGCCGAGCGTTGATCAGCGAGGCGACGGTGACACCGGCCAGCGCCAGCAGCGCGCTATCGACCGCGGTCCAGCGGTCCCAGCCCGCGCGCAGCACCGGCCAGCAGATGAGGATCGCCAGGGGCAGCAGGAGCTGCTCCGCGCGGACGGACGGCAGGCCACCGGGCAGGGCGATCGGGGGCGTTGCCGCCGCGAAGAACGCCAGCAGCGGGATGGCCCACCTGCGTGCAGACGCGAGCACCGCCGTGCGGCCCCCCGTCTGCACGGGGGCAGGCTCCGCGGGACGTGGCGCCACGGTCACGGCGCCGCCCGCTCCAGCAGCGCCGCGAACCGGGTCCGCAGGGCCGCGCGCACCAGCTCGGGCCGGAAGACGGCCCGGGCGTGGTCCATCCCCTCCTCGTTCAGGCCCAATGCGCCGCGCTGGTGCCGAGCGAACAGATCTTGAACCGCCCGCACCGCCTCCTCGGCGTCGCGCACCTCCGTGACGCCGGGCAAGCCGTGGATCCACACCACATGCCGCCCCCAGCCAAGCGCCTCCTGCACCATGAACGACAGCCCGTCGTGCGCGGGAGTGCGCAGCAGCACGGTGGTCTCGGCCCAGAGCGGGCGCAGGTCGCGCTGCCAGCCGAGCGCCTCGACGTTGGACAAGGCGAGGGCCAGCCCGCCGCTGCCTCCCACCACCAGCACGCGGGCCTGTGGCAGGTTGCGGGCGACGAACATCGCCACGTCGCGCCCGTAGAACTCGGCGCGCTGGTCCGGTAGGTACGCCAGCACGGTGAACCGCGAGGGGAACGGCGGCGCCGGCTCGTCACGCGGGACCGCCGGGCTGGCCACGGGCAGGTACTCCGCCTCGACCACCGGCCGCAGCTCGTCGGCCAGCCAGGGCGCGGCCGCCAGGTGCACCACGCGCTCGCGCAGGAACCGTGACGCGCGGCCTGCCTGCTGCGCGCGTCTTGCGTAGAGGACATCCGTGCCGCACCAGTGCATCACCGCCGGCAGGCGCGTCGCCCGCAGCAGCCACTCCGGCCGGCTGCCGCGCTCTACCTGTCCGCCGTAGAGGTAGACCAGATCGGCGCGCAGCGTCTCGCGCGCGAGCGTCGCGAGATGGCGCCACGGCCGCTCGCCGGTCTCGACATACGCGGCCGCCCAGCCGTCGCCCGCGATCAGCTCCGCCATCTGCCGGCCGAAGTGCGGCAGGCCGGCCACCAGCACCCGCCGCTCAGGTCGTCGGGACATCGCCCCCTCGCGCGCCGGCCATGCCCCCCGCGACGCGCCTCGCCAAGGCCATCGCTTGACGCACGTCGTACCCGGTGAGCACGAGGAACCTCCGCCACGGCAAGCCGGTCTCACGGCGGAAGAGCGTCAGCGCGAGCGCCATCGAGACACCGTACGACAGCGTGCTCGCCCACGCGCCGCCGCTCAGCCCGATGGTGGGGATCAGGACCAGGCACACCAGCACATTGATCGCCAGCGACACGGCCGCGATCAACAACGGCACCCGTGGCCTGCCAAGCTGGTTGGTGTAGAAGGTCGAGAAGAGCGTGCCCAGCCCGAAGATCGCGATGCCGGGGATGAACACCCGGAAGACCGGGACCGCACCGCGGTACGCGCCGCCGTAGAGCCACGGGATGAGCGGGTTGGCCAGCAAGACCAGGGCCAGCCCCAGCATGCCGATGATCGCCAGCGAGTAGCGCATCGCGCGCGCGGTCAGCTCGGCGGCCTCCTCCTTCGTCCGCATCCCCACGTGCGCATAGATGGCGACGCCGACGGCCGACGAGATGAACCACAGCCCTTCGCCGGTCTGGACGGCGACGGAGTAGACGCCCGTCTTCGCGTCGCCCAGGTAGGCGGCAGTGAGGAAGACATCGGCGCGGTAGTTGAAGAACGACACCAGGTTGGCAACGCCGCTCGTCAGCCCGAAGAGCCCGAGGCCGGTCATCGCGCTCCAGCGGACGGCTCGCCATGGCACCGGCGTCCACGACGACCACCCGCGCGACAGCACCCAGAGCAAGGTCACCGCCTGCCCACACAGCCACGCGACCACCGCCGTCTCGGCGGTATGCGGGAACACCGCCAGGAACAGCAGAAGGAACCCCAGGATGGCGAGCGACGGCGCCAGCAGCGAATACGAGTAGTTGCGGTTGTCGTCCACCGCCAGGAACGCCCAGACCAGCGCCGTGGTGGCGAAGAGCACCGGCTGCGCAGCGCCGGCGATCGGCAGCCACCAGGCGCCATGGGCCGGCGGCAGCATCCATATCAGCACCGACAGGAGGAACAGTCCGCCGCCCACCAGCGTGCCGATGGCGAGCGCATTGCCGATCACCGCGCGCAGGTCACGGCCCTCGTTCGACACCTGGTAGGCGATCGCCGAGCCAAGACCGGACAGCCCCGTGGTGGCGACGGTGCTGACCAGCACCACGAGCGTGTAGACGCCCCGTCCCGCCTCGCCCAGCGCTCGCGCCGTCAGCACCGTGATGCCGAGCAGCGAACCGACCGTCAAGACGCGGAAAACGAACGTGCGCAGGCTGTTGAGGGCGATGTGCACCCGAGGCACCTCGCGACGGCGTCGCCCCACCATCATACGTGCCGCTATCGTCCTCCCCGCCCGCCCGCTGCCGGCGCGGCGGAGCTCGTGCCGAAACCTCAAAGATCGCGCGATCTTCCGGCGAATCACCCAGGATTACGCCGAACGACCTAGTGCACGCACCGCGTCATCCACCCACACTGATGACAGCAGGCGAACTCAGGGAGACCGTCATGCTGGTCCGAGTATTCCGTGCGCTCCTCATCCGCCGCCGCCGGCAGGCTCCACAGCCCCGGGTCGTGGACCGCGTCCACTTCCGCCGGCCGTCCTGAGCCCGTCCACCGCCTTCGTCGCCGGAGGCACTGCTGCCGCAACCCCGTAGCTGCAGTGAAAGCCATCCTGCCGCGCGTCTGTGGGGAGCGGTCGACACGCTCCCAGCGCACGGCTAGGTCAGCACGGGCCCAGCCCGGCTTGCGCGTCTGCCAGCGCGGCTACCAGCAACTCAACGCTGACCACGCCGCGCAACGCGCTGCCTTCCACCACGACGAGCGGCCGCCATTCCCACTCCCGCATGATCGCGACGGCGCGCCGCAGACCCTCGTCCGGGTGGACCAGCGGCGCCGGCCCGCGCACTGCCTCGCACAGCCTGATCCGCTCGAGGAGCGCCGGGATCTCGTAGCGAGCCAGCAGCGTCGCGGGTGACGGCAGCACGGCTTCCAGGTCGCTACGCTGCACCACGGCCGGGCAGCCACCACACGCGGTCAGCAGCAGGCGTGCGCCGGAGGCGTCCAGCAACCGGATCGCCTCCACGATGCTCTCCCGCTCTTCCATGAACTGCGGCAGCAACAGCGGCAGATCGCGCACGCGCATCGCATCCGCTCCGCGGCGTGGCTCCATGAATTCCGCCCGAGGCGCGGCCGGCGACTGCTCGGGACCCGTCATGCGCCACACGGCCGGCTGTGCGTCCAGAGGGCTGCCTGCCCCCAAGTCTCGCGACGTGACAGGCGTACGACGCCGTGCCCGCCAGAACCCTCGCACGCTGGACCACGCCAACATCGGTTCCCTCCCCTCCGCGACGTCTACACCAGTGGCGTCGCGCCGGCGGTCGTGCGCGCCGGACTCTGTCGCGCGTGCACGCTCTCCATCGCCGTTGCCAGCCGCCGCGCGAGAACCTCGATCTCCTCGTGAGAGAGCGGACCGTAGCTGAACCGCAGGTACGATCGCCACCCTCCGTCCGCGGAGAACGCCTCGCCCGGCACGAACGTCACCCCCGCTCGGTACGCCTCGGTCAGCAGGTCAGAGGCGCGCAGCCCTTCCGCCAGGCGGCACCACAACACGATTCCCCCCGGCGGCCGGTTGGTCGCCAGCCAGGCGCCGCAATGTCGCCCGAGCGCCCCGATCAGGGCGTCGCGACGTTCGCGGTAGAGCGGGCGCATGGCGATCAGATGCCGCTCCACCAGCCCGCTCTCGATGGCGCGCAGCGCGAGCCACTGGTTGAGCGTCCCGGTGAACAGATCGGACACCTGCTTCAACCCGGCCACACGCTCGATCACCGCTCCGGCAGCGGCGATCCAGCCCACGCGCAGCCCGGCGGACAGCGTCTTCGACATCCCGCTGAGGTGGATCACGTGGTCCGACGGCGCCGCACTGATAAGACAGGGAGGCGTGTCACCCTCGAACTGGAGCTCGCCGAACACGTCGTCTTCCACCACCGGCACCTGGTACCGGCGCGTCACCGCCAGGAGCTGCCGGCGACGGTCCGCGGAGAGCACGGCACCGGTGGGATTGCTGAAGTTGGGCGTCACGAACACCAGCTTCACCGGCCAGCGGGCAAGGACCTGCTCGAGCACGTCCACGCGCATCCCGTTCTCGTCCATCGGCACGCCGACGAGCCGCGCGCCGCGCTGCTGGAATGCGCGGACCGCTCCCATGTAGGTCGGGGACTCGATGGCGACCACATCGCCCGCTTCGACCAGCGCCCGGGCGAGCAGGTCGATCGCCTGCTGGCCTCCCGCCGTGACCAGCACGTTGGTGGCATCGAGCTCCGCCCCGCGCTGCGCCAGCCGCCGCGCCACCGCCGCACGCAGCCGCGGGACGCCTTCCACCGGGGCCACACGCAGGACCTCGCTGCCGCGCTCCTCCAAGAGCTCCGTCGCGAAGCGCCCAAGCTCACGCACGGGCAGCAGGTCCGGCAGCGGCTCAGCGCAGGTCGTGCCGACGATGCCGGGCGCTGCCAGCGCGTCCGCCACCGAGTACTGCCAGGGCGCCAGCTCCTCCACGCCCCGGACAAACAGCCGCCGCCACTCGACCGGCTCATCGTTGGTCGAAGCGCCGGTCCGCCGCTGACCCGCCACGCTCGTTCCGCGCCCCACATGGCGCTCGACCAGCCCCTCGGCCAGCAGCTCGTTGTAGGCGCTGACCACCGTCGTCCGGTTGACGCCGAGCGCCTGCGCGAGCCGTCGCTCCGGCGGCAAGCGGTCGCCCGACCGCAGCGTTCCGTCGAGCACCTGCCGCCGCAGCGCGTCGGCGATCTGGCGGTAGAGCGGCGTGCCAGACGCGCGTTCGAGCGCGATCGTCGACGGATCGAGCGGCCGCATTGGATGGTCAGATTGGCTGGTACGTCGCGCGGTCATCGCCCGTGGCACCCCTCCGTGGAACCAGCGTCGGACCACACCACTGGCGCGTCAACGGCCAATCCGGACGGCTGCGAGCCATCCAATCACCATCGGCGCCAACGAACGCCTCACTCCCTGGAGCTTCGCCTGCGCCTCACGACGCGCGCACGCACCCCGGCAGCTCACGCGCGTAGATGGTGACCGGCCCAAACCGCGCCGCCACCACGAAGCAGCTCAACTCGCCCTGCTCCAGCAACCGGTACGCCAGCGCACGCTCGCCATACGCCTGCGGGCCGTCCACGTATGAGCTCGCCGCCGCCGGGTCGCGGAAACGTCCACGGATCGCCTCGTCCGTGACGATGATGTCCGGTCGGAACGCCTCGACCTGTGCCCGCGTCAGACCGAAGGTGGCCAGCCGGTGCGTGAACCGGGGCGGAACATAGGAGTACTGGTCGTACAGCACGCGCGCGGCGGGCTCGGCATGCGCCTCGAGCCATGCGCCGGCCTCCAACGTGGCGCGCACGGCCGGCTCGTCCATCCGCCCGTCACGAAGGCGTACCACGTCGGCCGTCGCCAGCGCCCCCGGCAGGACCGCGAGCGCCAGCGCCAGCAGGCCGACAGCCGCGACGGCGGCGCGTCCGACGACGGCTCGGCCGTCGGCCTCGCGCCACAGCCAGCGCGCGCCGCGGACCGCCGTCCACGCCCCCAGGGCGGCGAGCGCCGGCACCAGAGGAAGCGCGTACCGTCCGACGCGGAAGTTCGTATCCACCATCAGATAGCCGAGGTAGAGAGCCGCGAACCCTGTCACCGTCCAGTAACCGGCCGGCGGTCCGTTCCGCCCCTTCCCGCGACGGGCCGTCCACAGGGCCGCCACGAGTCCGGCGCCCGCCAGCAGCGCCGTCAGCGGACCGGCCAGACCGCCACCGCCGACGACCCGCAGCCAGTCGAGCGCTCCGCCGCCCGCACGGAAGACGTGCCCGGCTTGCGCCAGGTCACTCTCCTCGCGCACCTGGGTCAGGAGCCGCCGCCACTCCACCAGCGCGTACGGGTTCGTGACGACGAAGACCACCGCGAACACCGCCCCCACGGCGGCCGTGTCGAGCGCCAGCTCCCGCCACCGTCGGCTGCGTCCAACGACGAAGAAGTCAGCGGCCACGATGATCGGGAGCAGGAACACCCCGGCGTACTTCGTCGAGAACGCGAGCCCAGCAAGCAGAGCCGACGCGATCAGCCAGCGTCGGTCGCCGCCCTCCGCCCGGCGCACGGCCGCGTACAGGCCAGCGGCGAGCAGCGCCACCTGGACGGTGTCCGGGTGCGCCGTGACGCCCCACTTGGCGAGCTCACCCCCCGTAGCGACGACCGCGGCGGCCAGCGCGCCGCCCCAGCGCCCGGCGATTCGCGCGCCGAGCAGGTACGCCAGCAGCACCGTGGCCACACCGCCGGCGAGCGCCACGGCGCGCATCCCCAGCACGACCTCGCGCTCGCTCACGCCTCCCAGAAGCTGCCACGGCAGCAGGGCGAGGGCGCACAGCTCGTGGTAGAGCGCGCCATAGGAGAAGAAGTGCGACGGGCTGAGCGTGCCGGCCCGCAGCATGTGAAGCACGATGTGGCCCGATAGCTCCTCGTCTGACGAGAACAGGCCGGCGATCTCCAGGTTCGCCGAGCCGCTCGCGACCGTCGCCAGCGCGGTTCCCATGAAGCCGGCGGCCGCGAGCAGCGCCATCGCCGGAGGAACCGCGGGCGAACGGAGCGCCGCGGCGATGCGGCCGGCGGGCGATGGTCGCACGGCGCCCGCCGTCGGCGACGACGACCCGGTGGAAGCGCTCACGTCCACCAGCGTAACCGGAGCGCGACGCGGGCGGTGGGGCGTTTCGCGCACGTGGCGGACCTTCCGGTTGGCAGACCGCTCGGTTCCCGCATTCGCGGGAATGACGGGGAGGGAGGGCGCCTGTCCCTTCCGCTGTCGTCTCTCCTCCAGCATCGCCGGGGTTCGCGACCGTCCTTTTGCCCGCCGCCCTTGCCGCCCGTACACTCGATCTTGTGCAGCCCGCACCTCGCCCGTTGAACCTCCACCGCATCGCCGTCGTCGCCCTCGGCCACATCGGCCTCCCCGTCGCGGCCTACTATGCCTCGCTCGGCCACACCGTCATCGGCTGCGACGTCGACGCCCGCGTCGTCGATGCCATCAACCGCGGCGAGTCGCCGCTGCACGAGGAGCCGGAGCTGCCGGCGCTCGTCGCCGACGCCGTCGCGGCCGGCCGCCTGCGCGCGACCACCGACACCGCGGCGGCCGTCCATGCCAGCGACGTCGTCATCGTCGTGCCGCCGATGCTCGCCTCGCCCGAGGGCGGCCGTGACTACCGCGCCATGGACGCCGCGTTCCTGGCCGTGGGAGATGGTCTCCAGCCCGGCAGCCTCGTCATCCTCGAGACGACCGTGCCCGCCGGCGACACGCGCCGGCGTTTCCTGCCACTGCTCGAGGCACGGAGCGGCCTGCAGCACGGCCGCGACTTCTGGCTGGCGTTCAGCCCCGAGCGGGTGCAGTCGCGCACCCTGCTGCGCGACCTGCGCACCTACCCGCGTATCGTCGGCGCGCTCGACGCGGAAGGCGGCCAGCGCGCCGCGGAGTTCTACCGCGAGAGCCTGGACGTGGAGGTCCGGCTGCTCGCCTCGGCCGAGGCCGCCGAGCTGTGCAAGCTCGCCGAGTCCATCTTCCGCGACGTCAACATCGCCCTCGCCAACGAGCTCGCGATGTACGCCGACGAGCTCGGCATCGACTTCGAGGAGGTACGTGCGGCCGCGAACTCGCAGCCGCAGTCGATGGTCCACGTGCCCGGCATCGGCGTGGGCGGGCACTGTATCCCCGTGTACCCGTGGTTCCTGATCGGCGACACCGAGCACGGGCGACTCGCCCGCGCCGCACGACGCATCAACGACGCCATGCCGGCCTATGCGGTCGACCTGCTCGAGCGGCACGCCGGCCCGTTGCGCGACCGGCCGGTTCTCATCCTCGGGCTCGGCTACCGGCCCGGCGTCCGCCAGGCGGCGCATTCGCCGGCGATCGCCCTCAGCCGCCTGCTGCGCGAGCGCGGTGCGCGGCCGCTGGTGCACGACCCGCTCTTCAGCCCCGAGGAGCTGCGCGACTGGACCGCCGCCGAGCCGGCCGATCTGGCCGCGCTGCCGCCGCTGGCGGGCATCATCCTGCAGACGGCTCACCCCGAGTACCGCGCGATCGACTGGCCCAGCGTTCCCGGCCAGCCGATGGTGCTCGACGGCCGCCGCGGACTCGACGCCGCCGCCGTGCGCGCCGCCGGCCTGACCTACGTCGCCATCGGCAGCGGCGCACGGGAGCGCGCGCGGTGAGCCTCCGCGTCGGCATCGCGGGCGTCGGCTACTGGGGCCCGCACCACGTCCGCAACTTCAACCAGCTCGACGGCGTGCGCGTCACCGTGGTTGCCGACCGCGATCCGCAGCGCCGGGCGCACATCGCCGGCCTCTACCCGGCCACCCGCGTGCTGGACGACGCCGACGTGCTCCTCGCCCAGGACGACGTCGATGCGGTCGTGGTCGCCACACCGGCCGGCTCGCATTACGCCATCGCGCGCGCCGCGCTCGAATCGGGCCGGCATGTCCTGGTCGAGAAGCCGCTGACCACCACTGTTGCCGACGCCGAGGGCCTGGTCGCCCTGGCGGAGTCCCGTGGGTTGGTGCTCGCGTCGGGACACACGTTCCTCTACAACCCGGCCGTGCGAAAGCTGCGCGAGATCCTCGCGTCGGGTGAGCTGGGCGAGGTGCGCTACGTGGACTCGGTGCGCGCCAACCTGGGGCTGCACCGCAAGGACGTGGATGTGGCCTGGGACCTGGCCGCGCACGACATCTCCATCCTCCTCTACCTGCTCGGCGAGTCGCCCGCGCAGGTGACGGCGCTGACGGGCGATTTCAACCGCGCCGGCACGGCCGAGCTCGCCTACCTGGGCATGCGGTTCCCGGGCGGCGTCGTCGCGCAAGTGCACGCGTCCTGGCTCTTCCCGGTCAAGGTCCGGCGCATGACCGTCGTTGGCGCGCGCCGCATGGCCGTCTTCGACGACGTGGAGCCGACCGAGAAGCTGCGCATCTACGACCGCGGCGTTGACCGCCTGCCCTACGCCGATACCTTCGGCGACTTCCACCTCTCCTATCGCAACGGCGAGATCACCGCGCCCGCCATCGACCCGGCCGAGCCGCTGCGCCTCGAGTGCGAAGAGTTCGTGCGCGCGATCCGCGACCGCATCCGCCCGGTGAGCGACGGCCGCCTCGGGATCGAGGTCGTGCGAGTGCTCGACGCGTGCGACCGCTCGCGTCGCGCGGGCGGCGTACCCGTGGCCATGCGCCCGTGATTGCCGGCTACGAGCCGCGTGCCTACTGGGAGCGCCGGCTCGGCGAGCACTTCGACCTCTCGGGCGCCGGGTTCGCCGGTCTGCCCGCGCCGCTCAACGCCGCCCTCTACCGCCTCCGCGCCCGCGCCCTGGACGGCCTGCTGGCCCAGGCCTGCCTGGCCGGCAGACAGGCTCGCCCGCCGCACGCGCGCGGCCCCGCGCTCGACGCCGGCTGCGGCACGGGCTACTGGGTCGCGTGGTGGCACCGCCGCGGCGCCTCCCCCGTGTGCGGCATCGACCTGACCGAGACGTCGGTCCGCGAGCTTGCCGCCCGCTTTCCCGACGACACGTTCGTCCGCTGGGACCTGGCCGACGGCCCACCCCCGGGAGGCCCGTTCGCCGCCGTGAGCTGCGTCTCCGTGCTGCTGCACATCGTGGACGACTCGGCGTTCCGCCGCGCCGCCGGCAGCCTCGCCGCGGCCCTGGCACCGGGCGGCTTGCTGCTCACCGTCGACCCGGTCCGGCTGCCCGCGCATCGCGCCGCGATTGACGAGCGCGCGCGGCACAACGTCGTGCGCGACGCCGAGACGTATCGCGCCGCCTTCATCGCGGCTGGGCTCGAGCCGGCCGGCGAGCGCCCGGTCTGCGTGCTGGCGAACCAGCCTCTGGCGGGGCGCGATCGCTGGCGGCTGGCAACGCAGCGCGCGCTCTGGCGCCTCGCCGCGGGCGGCTGCGAGCGGCTGCCCGTGCTGGCCCGCCCCACGGCCCCCGTATTGGAGCGGGCGGACCGCGCGCTGCTTGCCGCCGGAGCGCTCGGATCGGGCGAACGCGCCTTCGCCTTTCGCCGCCCTCGACCCGGAAAGGAGTGACCCCGTGACCACCGTCATGAGCGTGCCGCTCGTCGACCTCCGCGCCCAATACGACAGCCTGCGCGACCAGATCCGCGCCGCGGTGCTGGACGTCTTCGAGCACATGCACCTGAACCTCGGGCCGAACGTGCGCGCGTTCGAGCAGGAGTTCGCGGCCTACTGCGGCGCGGCCGAGTGCGTCGGTGTGGGCAGCGGCACCGACGCGCTGCACGTGGCGCTCCGCGCCCTGGACGTCGGACCGGGCGATGAGGTGGTGCTGCCCGCGCACACCTTCATCGCTACCGCCGAGGCGGTGGCGCTCTGCGGCGCACGACCGGTGATCGTCGATGTCGAGCCGGCGCGGCGCTCGATCGACCCGGCCGAGGTCGCCGAGGCGGTCACGCCGCGCACGCGCGCGGTGATCGCCGTGCACATCCATGGCCAGCTCGCCGACATGGACGCGCTACGGCGGGCTTGCGAGCGCGCCGGCGTGCCGCTGGTCGAGGACGCGGCCCAAGCGCAGGGCGCCGGCCGGCCGGACCGGCGCGCCGGATCCCTGGGACGGATCGCCTGCTTCTCCTTCTACTACTCGAAGAACCTCGGCGCCTACGGCGAGGCCGGCGCCATCACCACCAACGACCCCCACCTCGCCGAGCGCGTCCGCCAGATCCGCGACCACGGCTCGTCGCGACGCTACCGCCACGACGAGCTGGGGATGAACGCCCGCCTCGACGAGCTGCAGGCCGCGGTGCTGCGGGTGAAGCTGCCCCACCTCGAGCGCTGGAACGAGCGCCGCCGCGAGCTCGCCGACCGTTACCGCGCGCTGCTTTCCGGCACGCCTCTGGAGCTGCCGGCCGAGCTCGACCGCGCCGGCCACGTCTACCATCACTTCGCGCCGCTCGCCCCAGAGCGCGACCGTCTGCTCGCCTACCTGCAGGAGCACGGCGTGGGCGCGGGTATCCACTACCCCGTTCCGGTGCACTTGCAGCCCGTCTTCGCCGACCTCGGCTATCGCGAGGGCTCGCTGCCGGTCGCCGAGCGCGTGGCCGCGGAGACCGTCAGCCTGCCACTCTATCCCGAGCTGACCGACGAGCAGCAGGAGTACGTCGCGGAACGCGTCCGCGCCTTCTACCGGGAGGCGTGACCGTGGCCGGCCGGGTGATCTTCGTCGAACCGCCGGGCCGTTCCCTCGAGGACAACCCGCTGGGCGACCCGACCGCCCGCCGCACGCCCGTCTACCTGCCGCCGTCCTACGACAGCGAGCCGGCGCGCCGCTACCCGGTCCTCTTCGCCCTGGCCGGCTATAGCGCCACCGGCGAGCACTACCTCAATCGCCACCCGTGGCAGCCAACCCTGCCCGCCCTGCTCGACCAGATGATCGCCGTCGGCGAATGCGAGGAGTGCATCGTCGTGATGCCCGACTGCTTCACGCGCTGGGGCGGGTCGCAGTACCTGAACTCCGCGGGGACGGGCCGCTACATGGACTATCTGGCGGACGACCTCGTCGACTTCGCCGACCGCACGTTCCGCACCACCATCGATGGGTCCGGCTGCGCGGCCGTGGGCATCAGCAGCGGCGGCTACGGAGCGCTGGTCCTCGGCATGCTGCGGCCCGACCGCTTCACGGCCGTGGCCAGCCACTCCGGCGACTGCTACTTCGAGTGGTGCTATAAGCCGGACCTGCTGAAGCTGCTCGGCAAGATGGAGGCGGCCGGCGGGATCGAAGAGCTCGTCCGCCAGTCCGAAGCGAACCCGTACCGCGGCGCAGACATCCCCTTCATGAACATCATCGCGATGGCCGCCTGCTACTCGCCCGACCCGACGCAGCCACTCGGCCTGGCGCTGCCGTTCGACACGACCAGCGGCGAGCTCGTGCCGGCGACCTGGGCACGCTGGCTCGAGTGGGACCCCGTCGAGATGGCGCCCCGTCAACACCAGGCGTTGCGCTCGCTGCGGCTGCTCTACTTCGATGCCGGCAAGCGCGACGAGTACAGCCTGCAGTACGGGGCGCGCGTGCTGGCATCACGACTGCGCGCGCTAGACGTCCCCTTCCTGCACGAGGAGCACGACGGCACGCACTCCGATCTGCTCTACCGCTTCCGCCGCTCCCTGCCGCTGCTCGTGGCAGCCCTGCTGGGCAGGAGCCAATAGGCGCCCGGCGGCGACGCGTTCTGGCCGCACACGAGCGCCAACGACCGCGGGTGAGCCCAGAGCCGGCCGGAAGGAACGCGCCGCGGCACCGCTCGATGCCCATCCCCGCGCATCGGTGTCCATGCGCGGTTCCCGTCACCGCGAGTGCGGCGGCATCTCCACGTGCAGCTCGGCCGTCCAGTCGGGCTCCCGCGGCTCGGCGCGCAGGAACGTGTAGCCCTCGCGCAGGTACTGGTCGAGGATCGGCTGGTCGGGGGCCGCCAGATAGATCACGTCGTGCGCCCGGTCGACCATCGCCCCGTTGTCGCTCAGCTCGCTGACGGCGGAGATCTCGTAGCGCGCCACCTCGTAGTGGAAGCGGTCCCACTCCATCACCGCGAACACCGGGAAGACGCCGCCCGTCAGCACCACGGTATGGCGCGGCACGGGGATGCCCGCCAGCGTGGCCGCATAGTGGCGGTAGAGCAGCCGGGTGGAACGGTCGTGCCAGAGACCCGCGCCGCTGCGAGTCACGCCCAGGTCGGTCAGCGTCGACCAGCCATGCACGCGCGCCAGGTTGATGTCGAATACGCCCGCGAACACCACCGCCGCCAGCACGACCGCGAGGCCAATCGGCCGCACCGCGCGCGCCAGCAGGAAGAACGCGAACGGGTAGATCGGCAGTAGGTAGGCGATGTTCACGGGAAGCTGCGCGAAGACGAACGCCCAGATGACCACGACCATCAGCCAGGCCTGCACGTGCGCGTCCGAGCGGGCCTGGGCCAGCAGCCGACCGACGCCGCGCCAGCTCCAGGCGAGCACGCCCACCACGGCCACGATGCCCAAGGCACCGATCGAGTACTGGCCGATGGGGCGCAGGATCAGGTCGAGCGACGGGTAGCTGGCGGCGTAGTTGAGGAAGTGAGCGCCGTAGCGCGCCAGCACCGGGCTGAAACAGGCCAGCCAGGTCACGACCGCCGGGAACGCCACGCGCGGGATCTCGCGCCGACGTCCCTCGCGCCACAGGATCCAGGCAACCGGCAGGCCGAAGGCGAGGCTGGTCAGCCGGATGCCGCCCGCCAGGCCGAGCAGGAAGCCGGCGAGCCACGGCTGCCGCTTCAGCACGGCCAGGTAGGTCGCCAGCAGGGCGGTGAGCGCCCACTGGTAGTCGAGCGTGGTCGCGCTGACCACCCACAGGAAGGGCGTGAAGGCGAAGAGCAGCACCAGCAGCCCCCGCGCCGGCAGCCGCAGCTCGCGCACGACGCGATCGAACAGGAACACTCCGGCCAGGGAGATGAAGACCGTGAGCAGGTTGGTGGCCACGGGGCCGAGCGGCACGAACAGCGCGGTGACGAGCTCCTGCAGCGGGTAACCCGGCAGGCGGCTGGGCAGGTACTGGCCCGCCTGCCACAGGTGCAGGCCTGACAGCGCGACGCGGTACGCGTCGGTGAAGGCGCCGTAGCCAAGGAGGACGTAGGGCAGCCGGGACAAGACGAACACGGCGGAGAAGGCGGCGGCGACCCGCCACTCCGTCAGGTCGAGGCTCAGCAGCCACGGCCACCAGCGGCGCAAGGCCGAGGCGCGCGTCGGCAAGGCGAGCGGGCGCGCCTCCACTCCGCTATCCGTCTGCCGACGGCGGGGCGGGGGTCAGGGTGCCATCCGGGTGACAGAGCATCCGCGGCCCGGGATGGTCGGCCCCCTTCCCGTACTTCGCCAGCACGTCCTGCACCCCGCGTGGAAACGCATCGAAGACCTCCACCGCGCGGTCCTCGAGCAGGAAGTTCGTCGAATAGATCGTGTAGCCCCGCGCCAGGTAGGCGAGCGCCTGCTTCTTGTCGAGCAGCCAGACGTACTTGATGTCGTGCCCCGCGGGCGTCAGCGTCGCCTTGTCCGTCAGCGGGCCGACCACGCCGCGGTCCAGCGGCGGAACGTGCCACTGCAACCGGTCGCGCTGGATCTCGGCGAAGTAGGGGAAGTAGAAGCCGATCGTCACGACAGAGTGGTCGGGGACGCAAAAGGTGCCGACCCGCTCCACCGTCTGCATCCGGTCCACCCGCAACTGGCGGTCCTGCAGCAACAGCCCCTGCCGTGGCCGCAGGTCCAGCAGCGAAGTGGGCGCGAGCCATCCCTGCGGGCTGGCGGTGTACACGGTGACTCCGTTGGCCAGCAGCATCAGCCCGGCGATGGCGCCCGTCCAGCCGCGCGGCATGACGCGCGCCAGCCACATCAATCCGAAGGGGATGACCGGCAGCAGGTAGTCCTCTTTGACCGGCAACCGCGAGTACATCAATACCACGACGCCGATCTCGATCGTCCACGCCAGCAGGTGCGGGTCGTCGCGCAGGCGGCCGGGCAGCGCACCCAGGCGCCGCCAGCCCCACAGCAGCGCGGCGACGAGGACGACAAAGGCCGGCAGGCCAAGGAACTGGCTCGTCACGGCCCGCATCACCTCGCGGATCGGCGGCCGATACGCCGAGTAGGCGAAGGTGTGGATGCCGTACCGCACCCAGACCGGAGAGTAGACGACCAGCGCAGTGATCGCCGCCGTCACCGCCAGCGTCACGGCCGCGCGCCGGCCGCTCCGCCAGGCAAGCGGCAACAACGCGATGACAAGCGCCGCGCTCGTGAGCCTGCAGCCCGCCGCCAGGCCGAGCAGCAGGCCGGCGAGCCGCCAGCGGCCGCGCGTGGCCGCCAGGTACCCGGCCAGCATGAAGCTGATCGCCCAGAGGAAGTCGTGCGTGACGGTGGAGTTGATCCACGTCAACGGAGCAAAGGCGAACGCCACCACCAGCAGCGCGCGCATCGGCAGGCGCAGGTCGCGGACCAGCAGCGCGAACCACCACACCGCCAGCAGGCTCACGACCATCGTCGCGGCGTTGGTCGCCACCGGGCCGAGCGGGAAGAGGAGAGCCGTGACCAGCTCGTGCACCGGGTAGCCCGGCAGCCGACTGGGGAGGTAGCTCGCGTGGTCCCGGAGATAGCGGGCGGAGAGCGCCACGCGGTAGGTGTCGGGGTCGGCGCCATAGCCAAGGTTGAGCAGCGGAACGCGGCTCGCCAGGTAGACGGCCGAAAGGATGGCGAGCGGCAGCGGACGCGCCAAGTCCGCCTCCAGCATCCGGCTGAGGAGGCCCGCGGCGCCTTCGGACCGGGCGGCGGCGGCCTCGGCCGTCGCGCTCATCCGCGCCCCTGCGCCAAGACGCCCGCCTTCCGCGGGCGGACCCGGTGCTGCCCGACTACGCCGCCCACGTGCGACCGCCCTGTCGCGGGGCCCCGACGCGCGTCCCGGTCATGCGCCGCCACTTCCATCCATCAGGCGTCTCCCGTGTAACCGGCGCCACCCGGACACGCCGTCCGCGGGTCGCCGGCCAACAACATCATGGTATCGGTACACGGCGGTTCGCTCCGCGCACCCGCTCGCTTGGCCGGAATGACGGACGGCCGCGGTCGCTGCCACGACCAGCGGCCACACGGCGTTGGCGGCCAGCGATGCCTCTGCTAGGCTATCTATGCGCCACGTTTCACGGGTCTTCGTCGGGGAGTAGCGCAGCCTGGTTAGCGCGCAGCGTTCGGGACGCTGAGGCCGGAGGTTCGAATCCTCTCTCCCCGACCACCGCCCCTTCAACCACGTCGAGCGGGACCGCCTGGAGCAGCCCGGCGCGCGTCACGCTACGTCGGACCGCAAACCTCCGTCGGCCGCCATCTCGCCCAGCAGCTCGCGGAGCGCCTGCGCGCGCCGCAACACCGTTGCCAGCCGGTCGATGCACGGGGCGAGCCGATAGACATCCTCGCGTCGAAACGGCGGGCGCCAGCGCCGTTCGAGCAGCAGCGCACCGAGCGGCGCCGAGCCATCGCCGAGTGGCACGGCGACCGCCGCACGCCGCCGGAACGCCCGCACCCGGTCGGCCGATCCACCGGTTGGCGGACCGACGCCAGGTGCCGGCGCGGAGTCGTCGGCCAGCTCAGGAGCCCCGCTCGCCAGCGCGCGGCCGACCGGCCCCTCGCCCGGGGCCAGGTAGTCCGGCAGCTCTCCGGAGCCGGCGTCCTCGGCGCTCGCCACCCGTCGCGGTCCATGCCCAGGCTCCACTGCATAGACCGCGGCCGAATCGGCGCCGATCGACGTCCGCGCCCACTCGCATTCCCGGCCGAGCGACCGTCCCAAGTCGACCGCCGGCGCGAAGTAGATCAGCAGCGGCCAGGCGTGCCCGAGCAGCGGCTCGACGTCAGCCCGTAGCGCCGGAATCACCTCATAGCGGTAGCGGCGCTCAGCGCGCGTACGGCGCACCAGCCCGTCGGCGTACAGCTCATCGAGGACGTTTTGTACTTGGCGCACCGTCAGGTTCACCTGCGTCGCGATCGCCCGCAAGGTCGGCTCGGGGTCCGAGGCGAGAGCACACAACACGCGGCCGTGGCTCGTCAACAGCCCACGGTACGCCGTGCGCCGCTGGCGGGAAGGAGGGGTGGAACCAAGGTCTCCGATCAGTCGCATTCTCTCCGGCCGCGCGCGGTCCCTGTTGACTTCTCGGTGAGATCTTCGGCGCGCTGGTGCGCTATGCTTACCTCGGAAGGTGACACGTCACCATGCTTGATGGACTTTTCTCCAACCCGCTTCACTGGATCATCGCCCTTGTGGTGGTGCTGATCCTCTTCGGCCCCGGCAAGCTGCCTCAGGCAGGATCCGCCTTGGGCAAGAGCATCCGCGAGTTCCGCAAGAGCGTGAGCGACGAGACGCCCGAGAACACCACCGTGAGCCAGCCGCAGTTGCCGGCGCTGACCGCCAGCGGTTACCAGGGCCAGACGCCCGCCGCCCCGCCGGCATACACGCCTGCGAGCGGCCCCGCCCCCGCGGCCGGTCCGCGATCGTGCGGGCGCTGCGGCACACCGGCCGGCGGACCCGGGTTCTGCGCTCGCTGCGGCTCGTACGTCGACTAGCTCGCGGCTGATGCCGATCCTCCCGCGAGACGATCGCCCCGGCCTGCGGATCGCGTTGCTGCCGATTGCGGTCGGTCTCCTGCTCTTCGCCCTGAGTCTCGCCTTGCGCGGTGACGGCTTCGCCTTCGTGCCCGTCATCTTCGTGCTCCCGATCTTCGCCGTCTGGCGCTGGGAGCGGCACCCGCGGCGCCGGCCCCCCGCGCAGGACGCCGGGGCGGAAGACGATCGCGGCGACGGCCCGCGGATCATCTACTGACCGCGTGACGCTCGTGGCATGGCAGCGGCGCTCTACGGCTCGGCCGGTGCCTCGGCCAGCGCCGCCGCAGACGGCCGCCGCCCCGTGAATATGGCGGCCACCGCCACGCCGAGCACCACCAGCGCTGCGCCGACGGCCTGCTCGCCCGTGAGCCGCTCGCCCAGGATCAGCCACGCCATCGCGATGGCGATCACCGGCACCAGCGTGTTCACGAGCGCCGCCCGCGTTGCCCCGATCCGCGCCACGGCGTCGTACCACCAGATGAGGGTGAACACGGTCTGCAGCAACCCGAGATAGGCGAGCTGAAAGAGTAACGCGCTGGTGACACCGCCGCGCACCGTGCTCATGGCCGGAGCCAGCCCGAAGGGAGCGGTGAACACGGCCGTGAGCCCGGCTGCCCAGGCCGTCGCCACCACCGGCTTGACGCGCCCCGCGAGCAGCTTGCTCACGATCGTGTACCCCGACCATGAGGCGGCTGCGCCCACGAACATCAGGTCGCCGACGAGACGCGCGCCGCCGGCGCCGCCCCCCAGCATCTGCTCACGGAACACCAGCAGCTCGCCGCACAGCGCCGCCAGCAGCCCGGCCAACTGGCGGCCGGTCAGCCGTTCTCGCAGCAGGGCCGCGGCCACGACGGCGGTGAACAGCGTCGGCATGGCCGGCATGATCATCGCCGCGTCCGTGGCCGGTGCGTGCTTCATCCCCACGAAGCCGAAGATGTTGAACACGGCCATCATCGCGGCCATGAAGCCGACGGCCGCGTAGTCGCTCCTCCGACCAAGGCGGAGCTGCCGGCGCAGCGCCACCAGCACCACAAGCACGACACCACCGACGAAGTAACGGCCGAACGCCAGCGCCTCGGGCGAAGTCGTCGCCACCGCCTTGCGCGCGACGACGAAGTAGCCCCCCCAGACGGTGACCGTGATTCCCAGTCGTATCGCCACCCCCGATGGCGCCTGTGGTCCACGCATGGTCTGAGCATAACGAGCGCTCTCCCTACGCGCGCCGGCGCCCCGGCCGGGCGGACCGACAGGCCGCACACCGCTCGGCGCGAACGCGTGCTAGGATCGCCGCAGCGGGAGGGAACGGGATGTACGACCAGCAGGTGTTGCAGCGACTGCGGCGAAACCGCGCGGCCTGGGACGAGCGGGCCGCCCGCGAGGGCAAGGAGTCGCCCGGCCCGTTCATGACGGCGTCCAGCCGGCCCGTGGAGCGACTCTACAGCCCGGCCGACCTCCCCGACCTCGACTACGAGCGCGACCTCGGCAACCCCGGCGAGTACCCCTTCACTCGCGGCGTCCACCTCACCGGCTATCGCGGCAAGCCGTGGACCATCCGCATGTTCGCCGGCTTCGGCTCCGCCGAGGAGACCAACTCCCGCTACCGCTATCTGCTCGACCACGGCGAGACGGGACTCTCGGTCGCCTTCGATCTGCCCACCCTCATGGGCTACGACACGGACGACCCGCACTCCGAGGGAGAGTTCGGCAAGTGCGGCGTGGCCATCTCATCGCTGGCCGATATGGAGCTCCTTTTCCAGGGGATCCCGGTCGACCGCGTGACGACCAGCATGACGATCAACAGCCCGGCCGCCGTCATCTGGGCGATGTACATCGCCGCCGCCGAGAAGCGCGGCATCGACCGCGCGCAGCTTGGCGGCACGATCCAGAACGACATCCTCAAGGAGTACATCGCCCAGAACGAATTCATCTTCCCGCTCGAGCCGTCCATGCGCCTGGTGGTGGACACGGTCGAGTTCGGCACCGAGCAACTGCCGAAGTGGAACACGATCAGCATCAGCGGCTACCACATCCGCGAGGCCGGCTCGACGGCGGCGCAGGAGCTCGCCTTCACCCTCGCCGATGGAATGGAGTACGTCCGTTGGTGCCTGCAGCGCGGCCTTGACGTCGATAGCTTCGCCCCGCGCCTCTCCTTCTTCTTCAACAGCCACAATGACTTCTTCGAGGAGATCGCCAAGTTCCGCGCCGCCCGCCGCATCTGGGCGCGCTGGATGCGCGAGCGGTTCGGCGCCAAGGACCCGCGCTCCTGGTGGATGCGCTTCCACACCCAAACGGCCGGCTGCACCCTCACCGAGCAGCAGCCGGAGGTCAATCTGATCCGCACCACCATCCAGGCGCTGGCCGGCGTGATCGGCGGCACGCAATCGCTCCACACCAACTCCTGGGACGAGGCGATCGCCCTGCCCAGCGAGAAGGCGGCCCGCCTGGCCGTGCGGGTGCAGCAGGTGATCCTGCATGAGAGCGGCGTGACCAACACGATCGACCCGCTCGGCGGCTCCTACTTCGTCGAGCACCTGACGAACGAGCTGGAGCGGGAGGCCGAAGACTACTTCCGCCGCGTCGAGTCGCTGGGCGGCGTGCTGCCCGCCATCGAGGCCGGTTTCTTCCAGCGTGAGATCGCCGACGCCTCCTTCCGCTACCAGCAAGAGATCGACCATCACCAGCGGGTCATCGTCGGCGTGAACGGCTGCGTGATCGAGGAGCCGCTCGATATCCCCATCCTCGACATGGACCCGCGCGGGAGAGAGCGGCATCTGGCGCGCCTGAGCCGCGTCCGCCGCGAGCGCGACCAGGACCGCGCGGCCGAGACGCTGCGCCGGCTCGAGGCGGCCTGCGGCGACCCGCGGGCGAACACGATGCCGTACCTGTTGGACGCGGTGAACGCCTACTGCACGCTGGGCGAGATCTGCGGCGTGCTGCGCCACGTCTTCGGCGAGTACCGCGAACGCGTCTTCGTCTGACCGGCCGACCGGGCGCAGCGGGCGCCCGCGCAATGCGCCGGCCTGTCGTGCCTTCCGTTCTCTTCGGCTACGGATGCCCCCGCGGCGCGACCGCGAACGAGCGCGCCTCGCTGCTTTCGACCGCCAGCCCGGTGCGGCCATCCCACCGGGCGATCGCGCCCTCGACACGGCCCGGGGCGGATCTCCTCGTCTTGCCGCCACGGAGACGGCGGGCCCCTCAGCGCCTCCTGCCAGCGTCTATGTTTGCCATCGTGAACCGTTCACTTTTCATTTACCACCCCATCGGCTCACTCCGTCTCCTCCTCCTCCTCACCGCGTTCGACCGCCCGCTGGTACTGAGAGAAGGGCAGCTCCGATTCCTCGGCCGGCGGCTCTTCCTCGCCGAACTCGTGCGCCTCGGCGTACTGCTCTTCCTCGTACTCCTCGTCCTCCTCGTAGTGCAGCAGGTCGCCGCGCACGTAGCCGCGCGTCATCTCACCGGGAGTCACCGAGAAGGAGACCTTCCCCTCGTTCTCCGGCGACTGGTACGTCTCCTTGATGAACACCCGTGCGCCGCGCTCGTCCACCGCGGCGATCGCCGCCATGTACGTGTTGCCGCCGCGGATCAGGCTGGCGAGCCGCAGCCCGATCTTCGGTTCGATCTCGCCCAACAGCACGCCCGCGGGCGTGTCGACCACCAGCCCGGTCTCGGACTCGCGCAGCCGGACCACGTCGCCCGGCACCATCGCCTTGAGCGCCTCCAGGTTCGGGCGCGCGAGCTGCGCCATCCCGGTGCGTCCTGTGTCCTCGATGAACAGGCGTGGGTCCACCTTCTCGACGCCCTCGCGCACCTCGGAGACGGCGCCGGCGCCGGCGAGCTGCTCGAGCCGCTGCAGGTTCTTGCGGGCGATCGTGTTGGCCGGCTCGGCCTCCAGCGCCATGCGGTACGCCTCGCGCCCTGCCTCGTACTGGCCCAGCTCGGCTAGCGCCTTGCCGAGGCGGTTGAGCGCGTCGACGTCGCGCGGCGCGACCTGAAGGATGGCCCGGTTCCACTGGACCGCTTCCTCCCAGCGCCCGCGCGTCGCGAGCTGGATCGCCTGCTCGCGCAACTGGCGAAGCGACCGGCCCCGGGTCGTCTCATCTGTAGTCATGTCTTGCAGCACCTCGCAATGCCGAGTGATTGTAGGAGACCCCACCCCGCGACGCAATGGGGTAGTTCATGCGGCGTTGACGAGGGGGAGGCGGAAGCGTAGCATGCGGACACTGCGGGCCGCTTGCCCGCGGTGGGCGGACGGACCCGTTCCCCGAGGAGGCTCTGCCATGAAGCGGTTCATCCTCTTCTTGACCGCGGTCGCCGCCGCGGTCGCGGCTGCTATCGGCATCCGGCGCCGCATGAAGTCGTGCGAGGAGCCGGAGGAGCAGATCGAACCCACGCTCACCCCGGGCCCCGGCGAGACGGCGCCCCACGAGCAGGGCACCTAGGACGGACAGCGGCGGACCACACCATCAACGGGCGGGAAGTGGACGGTGGCCTACGGCGAGCTGACCACCGGGCAGCGACGGCTGTTGTGGGGGCTGGGCCTGGCGGCGGCCGCGATCGTGTGCGCCGTCGGCGCCATGTTCCTGGAGCTGACCGGCGGCCCGGCGGCTGGCCGGCCGCGCACGCTGGCCGACATCGAGGGCTCGTGGCTCATTTTCCCCTGGGCCGTGCTCGCCGGCCTCGTCACGCTGGCGGTCGAGTGGGTGCGCCCCATGCCGCTGGAGCGGCGCCGCGGCATCGCCGCCGGCCTCTGGTCGGCCCAGGCCGTGGGCCTGGCGACCTGGCTCTTCCTCTGGGGGTCCGACCTGCTCCGCGGCGGCCTGGACGACGTCGGCTACTGGCTCGGCGTGGTCGCCTACCTGCTCGCGGCTGGCGCGCTGGCCGTGCTCTGGCTGCCCGAGCTGGAGGGACGCGACGCGCTCGGCATTGCTCCCGCACGGGGACCGCGGCTGGTCGCCCGGAGCGTCCACGACCGAGTACGATACGCCAGCCCGCGTGCGTACCGCGCCGCCGCCGACATGCTCGTCTACGGCCAGCCGTCGCCGCTCGCGCCAGCGGTCGGCACCTTGCGACAGGACGACCCGGTGCAGGTACTGGCGCGCGTCGGCACCATGCTCGAGGTCCGCTGGGGGGAGCATGAGCTCGGCTACGTCGAGGAGCGGTTCCTCGTCCTGACGGGGGCCGGCCGCGGAACACCCCGCCGCCCGGCCGCCGGCTCCGGAGACGGTCCGGCGACACGTGACACGCTGGTCGCGCCGCCGACCGGCGAGGGCTGATCGCCCCGAGCCCGTCTGCCCGCCACCAGGTGCGGGACCGCGCTTCATGTCGCTCGACGACGGCGCGACCGACCGGCCATGACGAACGCGGCCTTCCGAGCGCCGCCCGGCAGCGCTGCCCCGCGCGGGGTGGCACATACCCATCAGGGGAAGGAGCAGCCACGCATGACCATCTTCCGCGCGGCCGTCGTGCAGGCCACCCCGCTCGTCTTCGACCGCGAACGCACCATCGCCAAGGTGCGCGAGCTGACCCGTGAGGCTGCCCGACAGGGCGCGAAGCTGATCGTCTTTCCAGAGGCGTTTGTCTCGGGCTACCCCAAGGGCCTCGACTTCGGCGCCCGCCTGGGCATGCGCTTGCCGGAGGGGCGCGAGGACTTCCGTCGCTACTTCGCGAGCGCGGTCGATGTGCCGGGCCCGGCGGTGGATGCGCTCGGCGAAGCTGCTCGCGAGAACGCGGTCCACCTCGTCATTGGAGTGATCGAGCGCGAGATCGGCACACTCTACTGCACCGCGCTGTTCTTCGCTCCCGACGGCAGCCTGCTGGGAAAGCACCGCAAGCTGATGCCCACCGCCATGGAGCGGCTGGTGTGGGGCTTCGGCGACGGGTCCACGATGCCCGTCCTGGACACGGAGATCGGCAGGTTGGGCGCGGTCATCTGCTGGGAGAACTACATGCCCATGCTGCGCATGCACATGTACTCGCAGGGCATTCAGCTCTACTGCGCTCCCACCGCCGACGACCGCGACACCTGGCTGCCGACCATGCAGACCATCGCACTGGAAGGCCGCTGCTTCGTGCTTTCCTGCTGCCAATACCTGAGGCGCGGTGACTGCCCCGAGCCGTACCGGGCGATCCAGGGCGATGACCCCGGCATCGTGCTGATGCGCGGCGGGAGCTGCATCGTCAGTCCGCTGGGCGAAGTCCTCGCCGGACCCAGCTTCGACGGAGAGCGCATCTTGACCGCGGACCTCGATCTGGACGAGATCGCCCGCGGCAAGTTCGACTTCGACGTCGTGGGCCACTATGCCCGGCCGGATATCTTCCAGCTCGTCGTCAACGAGCGACCGACTCCGCCGGTGGTCTCCGCCCGCTCCGGCCAGCTCGCCGACGCCGCCGCCGAAAGCGGCCACTGAGGCGGGCACCGCGGTCCCGCCTGTCCGCCCGCCAGGCAGGCGCCCCGCTCAGGTTCCCGCGTGCGCCAGCGAGCGTGCGACGCGCACCGCCTCGAGCGGGTGGCTCGTCATGTCGATCACGGCCGAGGCCTCGTAGCCGCTGTGCACCATGCACTGCGCGCAGCGCTCGTGCCGCCCTGTGCCGTAGTTCTCCCAGGGCGTCGTCTCCATCAGCTCCTTGAACGTCGCCACGTAGCCATCGCCGAGCAGGTAGCACGGGCGCTGCCAACCGAGCACCGAGTAGGTCGGGTTTCCCCAAGGCGTGCAGTGGTATTCGCGGTTGCCGACCAGGAAGTCGAGGAAGGCCGGCGACTCGTTGAAGCGCCACTTGCGCCGCTGGTGGCGGAAGATGCCGCGGAACAGCTCCCGCGTCTGCTCGCGCCGCAGGAAGTGCTGCTGGTCGGGCGCCTTCTCGTAGGCGTAGCCGGGCGAGACGATCATCCCGTCTACGCCCAGGTCCATCAGAAAGTCGAACAGCTCGGCCACCTTCGCCGACTCCTCCCCCAAGAAGAGCGTGGTATTGGTGGTGACGCGGAAGCCCCGCTCTTTCAGGAGCCGGATGGCCGCCACCGCCTTGTCGAAGACGCCCTCGCGACAGACCATCGCGTCGTGACGCTCCCTGAGCCCGTCGACGTGGATGGAGAAGGTCAGGTACGGGCTGGGGCGGAACAGGTCGAGCTTCTTCTCCAGCAGAATGGCGTTCGTGCAGAGGTACACGAACTTCCGCCGCTTCACCAGGCCGCCGACCACGCGGTCGATCTCCGGATGGATGAGCGGCTCACCACCGGCGATCGAGACGACGGGCGCGCCGCACTCCTCGGCCGCCGCCCAGCAGCGCTCGGGCGAGAGCCGCAAGCTGAGCACCGGCTCCGGCTGCTGGATCTTGCCGCAGCCCGCGCATTCCAGGTTGCAGCGGTAGAGCGGCTCGAGCATCAGCACCAAAGGATAGCGCGCTCGCCGCAGCAGCTTCTGCTTGCTGACGTACGCGCCCACCATCACGGACTGGCGCATCGGCACCGACATGGTCCCCTCACTCCCTCCGGGCCTGCGGACGCGTTCCCCTGCGACCGCCGCCACGTTCCCGCTCCCGCATGGGCGCGCCCTGCACGCGCAGGTCGCGCAGCAATTGTCGCGCCGCGGCCACGCCGCTGCGCACCGCGGACTCCATCGTCGCCGGCCAGCCGGTGGCCGTCCACGCGCCGGCCAAATACACACCGGGCGCCGGCGTGACCGGCCCCGGCCGGGCGTGCTCGCAGCCCGGCCGTCCCACGAACGTCGCGTGCGGCTCCTTGCGCACGCGCCACGTCACCAGCCTCGCTTCGCGCGCGGACAGCAGGACGCGTCGCAGCGCCGCGACGGTACGCTCTACCAGGGCGCGCTCCGGCAGCTCGAGCGCGTCGCGGGCCGCGCTCAGCGACACGGTGAGCACGCGGCCGTCGAGCACGGGATCGTCGCGCAACCGCCCGGTGTTGAACACCCACTGCGTCTCCGGGTCGAGGCAAGCAAGGAAGTCCGTCTCCGTCACCGGCCGGTCGAAGCGCAGCGTCACGTTGACGATCGGCGCGGTGGGCAGCCCCAGCGCGGGCGCCAGCCAGCGCTCTTGCGCCCAGGCGGGCGGCAGCAGGCCGGCGAGCCGGTCGTGCGGCACCGCCAGCACCGCCAGTCCCACGAGCGTCTCGCCGTCCGCCAGCCGCACCAACGCGCCGCCCTCGCCCGGCTCGACGGTCGCGACGCGCGCCCGCAGGCGCACCTGGGCGCGCCGCGCCCGCAGCCATGCCACCGCCGGGTCCACGTGCGCCTCGCTCAGCCCCAGCACGGGCGCGCCGATATCGGCCGCGCGGCGATCCTCGAAGAAGCCCATGCGCAGCACATTCAGCGCGAGCGCAGCGCTGACCTCGCCGGCGTACGCGTTGCAGGTCGGCAGGAGGATCAGCTCCCAGAAGCGCGCGACCTCCTCGTCCTGCTGGCCGCGGTCGTGCAGCCATTGGGCGAACGTGACTGCGTCCGCCTGGAGCCGCTCCGTCTCGCCCAGCCGCTGGATGGCCGCCGCCGCGCGGAGGATCCGCAGGCGCGCCGGTCGCGAGCAGTGGCGGTAAGCCAGCAGCGACGGGACCAGGTGCAGCGGGGCGGGAAGCGGCGCCGCGCGCAGGCGCGCCTCGCGGCCCACCTCGTCGAGCACCGGCACATCGAGCGACCGCTGCATCCAGACCGCATCACGGGCGCCGATGCGCCGCAGGAAGTCCAGGTAGTAGCTGCAACAGCGCAGGACCACATGCTGCCCGTTGTCCACCGGCAGGTCGAGCCGGCCGTCAGCGGCCGAGTACGTGGCACCGCCTGCGTGCGGACGCGCCTCGAGCACGGTCACCGGCAGGCCCTCGCCCGCCAGCTCCACCGCGGCGGCCAGCCCGGCGAGCCCCGCCCCGACGACGATCACCCCCGGCGGCGCACCGACCACGGGAGCAGCGCCTCCATCCACAGCCGCCCGACGGTGAGCAGCTTCTCACGCCCCGACAGGCGCACGCGTCCGCTGAAGACATCGTAGCGGCGTGCCTCGATGCGCTGCAGCAACTCGAAGTAGACGCCCTGCAGCGTGTTCACGCACATGCGGCCGGCGGGGTACATCAGCGGCAGCAATCGCCGTCCGCGGGCGTAGTGGTCGCGGGCGCGCGCGCCCTCGAACCGCATCAGCGCCACGAACCGGTCGTCGTAGCGACCGGCGAGGATGTCCGCGTCGGTCAGGCCGAAGCGCGCCAGGTCTTCCCGCGGCAGGTAGATGCGCCCGCGGGCGGCATCTTCCTTCACGTCGCGCATGATGTTCGTGAGCTGCATCGCGATGCCCACATCCACCGCATGGTCCTCGGCGTACGGATCCGGGCGATGACCGAAGATGCGGATGCAGATCAGCCCGACCATGCTGGCGACGCGGTAGCAATACCGGTGGAGGTCGTCCCACGTCTGGTAGCGGTCGAAGGTCAGGTCCATCTCGATGCCATTCAGGAGCTCATCGAAGTACCGCTGCGGCACACGGAATCGCTCGACGGCGTGGCCGAGCGCAATCCAGGGCGGGCCGGAGCGCTCGCCCGCGTAGCAGGCCGCCAGGTCCCGTCGCACGGCCTCGAGCCGCGCGCGCTTCCCGTCGGCCGGCCCGTCCTGGTCGGCAATGTCGTCCGCGCTGCCCGCGAACGCGTAGGCCGCGTAGATCGCGTTCCGCTTCGCCGTTGGGAGGACGCGGAACGCGACATAGAAGCTCTGGGCGCGGTCGCGCGTGTACCGCCGGCACCACTGGTACGCCGCGTCGACGGACGGAGATGACTCCGGGATCGCGACTGCTGTCACCTGTGCCTCCTCCCTGGCCACAATCCGCTTCTGGCGGACCCGAGCCGCACCGCCGTGCCCGCGACCATGCGCAGCTTGGCGGCACGCGAGACCTCCGGCCGCCGCGACAGCACATCGAATCGCTGCTTGCGGATGGCGCGCAGCACGTGCTCCCCTCCCTTGATGAACAGCTCTACCTCGAAGCGCGACTCGGAGTCGAGCACGGGCAGCAGCTCGCGGCCGCGGCGGAAGCACTCCTCTGCCCGGCCGACCTCGAACGCCAGCAAGGCGCGCAAGCGCTCCCCGGCCGAGCCGGCGTCGAGGTCCGCTTCGCGGCAGCCGAACCGCTCCCGGTCCTCCAGCGGCAGGTAGACGCGACCTAGCTCCCGGTCCCGCCGCACATCCTGCCAGAAGTTGGCGAGCTGCAATCCCGTGCAGACGGCGTCGGAGCGGGCGCCGCGCTCCTCGTCCCGGTATCCGAAGACCGCCAGCACCATGCGGCCGACCGGGTTGGCCGAGTGGTCGCAGTAGCGCAGCAGGTCCGCGTAGGCGGGCCAGCGCTGCTGCCGCTGGTCCATGCGGTTCGCCTCGATCAGCTTGCGATACCAGCGCGGGTCGATGGCGCAGGCGCGAGTGGTCTCCGCGAGGGCGGTGAGCCCGGCATCGCCGCGCTCGCCGGACAGCGCGCGGTCGAGGGCGGCCTCCCACTCGTCCAGCAGTGCCAGCCGGTCGCCCGCGGCCGCGTCGCCGATGTCGTCCGTGCGGCGGCAGAAGGCGTACACGGCCAGGATGTGCCGTCTACGAACCGGCGAGAGGAACCAGGAGACCTTGGTGAAGTTCTCGTACGTCGTGCGGGCGAAGCGGTCACACCAGGCGTACGCCTCGGCCGCATCCCAGCCGCGGCCGGTCGCGGCTCCCCCGCCTCCGCGGGGGCAGGCTCGCCCAGCGCCGGCGGCGGTCATGACCCCACCCTCTCCAACGCGCCGCGGATGCGGCCAAGCGCCATCAGCGGGAAGTACTGCCGGTAGAGGTGGTAGTTGATCATGAAGTCACGCGGGAAGCCCGTCCCGGTGAACTGCGGCTCGTCCCAGCTCCCGTCCTCGCGCTGCGTGCGCGCCAGATACTCGACGCCGCGCCGGGCGGAAGCGCCGCGCGCCTCGCCGGCGGCCTCGAGCGCCAGCAGCGCCCAGGCCGTCTGGCTGGCCGTGCTGGAGCCCCGGCCGCGCAGCGACGGGTCGGCGTAGCTCTCGCAGCCCTCGCCCCAGCCGCCGTCCTCGTTCTGATGCTCCTCGAGCCAGCGCACCGCGCGCCGCACCTCGACCCGGGACACGTCGGCCCCCAGCGCCCGCAGGGCCGGCAGCACCGCGCCGATGCCGTAGACGTAGTTGACGCCCCAGCGGCCCCACCAGCTCCCGTCCGCATCCTGCAGCCGCCAGAGGAAGTCGAGCCCGCGCCGTGCCGCCGGATCGTGCTCGTTCATCCCCAGCCGGCCGAGCAGCTCCAGGACGTGCGCGGTGACGTCCTCGGTGGGCGGGTCGATCGTCTCGCCGAAGTCCGCGAACGGGATCTGAGTCACGAAGCGCTTCTTGTTATCGACGTCGAAGGCGGCCCAGCCGCCGTTGCGGTCCTGCATCGAGAGCAGCCAGCGCAGGCCATCGCGCCGCGCGCCCTCGCTGCCGGGCAGCCCATCCGCCAGCAGGTCGAGCGCGATCAGCACGATCGCCGCGTCGTCGACGTCCGGATACCGTTCGTTCTCGAACTCGAACGCCCATCCGGCCGGACGCCCGCGACGGTTCTTTACCTGCCAGTCGCCCCCGCCGCGTACCTGCTTCGACAGCAACCAGCGCCCCGCGCGCACCAGGGCCGGGTCGTCGGCCGGCACGCCCGCGTCGCGGAGCGCGATCGCGGCCAGCGCGGTGTCCCAGACGGGCGAGATGCAGGACTGGACGTGCCACGAGTCGCCCGCGTCCACCGCGAACCCCTCGAACGCGTCGATGCCGCGCCGCACGACCGGGTGGTCGTTGCGGTAGCCCAAGCTGCTCAGCGCGATCAGTGAGTAGGCCCAGGGCGGCTGGATGCCGCCCCACGCCCCATCGCGCTCCTGGCGCGCCAGGATCCAGCGCTCGGCTTGCCGGACTGCCACCCGCCGCAGCGGCCGGACGCCCGCCCGCTCGAGCGCGCGCACCGCGGCGTCGGCCACGAGGAAGAAGTTCCGCCACGAGGCCCACGGGCGAGTGAAGCGCAGCGGCCAGCGCGCCCGCTCGGCAGGATGGCGCCACAGCTCGTCGACGCGGGCGTGCTCCGGGCACGCCCGCACCGGCCGCTGATGCCAGACGAGCAAGACGGGCACGATCGTCGCCCGCGCCCAGGATCCGAACTCGTAGATGTTGAATGGGAAGCGGCTCGGGAAGAGCACAACCTCGGGCGGCATCGCCGGCAGCAGCTCCCATGGATACTGGCCGAAGAGGGCCATCCACAGCCGAGTGAAGAAGCGAGTCTTCGCCACGCCGCCGCGCTCCAGGATGAACCGCCGCGCGCGCACCATGCGCGGGTCGTCGGCCGAGACGCCGGCCCACTTCAACGCCCAATACGCCTCGACGGTGCAGTTCAGGTCGCCCGGGCCGCCGTACCAGACCGCCCAGGCGCCGTCCGCGCGCTGTCGGTCGAGCAGATAGGTCGCGATCCGCTGCTCGCGCCCGGGGTCGTCCTCGCCGAGGAAGCGCATCAGCAGCAGATGCTCGGCGGTGATCGTGACGTTCGACTCGAGCTCGCCCCACCAGTAGCCATCGGCGCGCTGCAGCGAACGCAGGTAGCGGACCGCGCGCTCGAGGGCGCTCGCCAGGTCGGAAGGGACGCCGGCCACCGCAGAGTCCTCGAGCAGGACCATGCCATCAGCCACGGGGTCGCAGCTCCGCCGTGGTCTCGAGGTCCCGCAGACCCGCCCGGCGCAGTTCCCGCGGCGTGCGGCTGCCCGTGGAGAACATCACCAGGCGCAGCACCGCGATCCAGGTGCGAATCAGCACATCGAGCGCGGCGAGCGACTCGGAGGCCGCCAGCAGGAACGGCCGCGCCGCGCCCACGAGATCGGCGCCGAGGGCGAGGGCGAGCGCCACGTCCAGCGGGTCGCGCACGCCGCCCGAGCCGATGACGAGTCGGTCGCCGGCGATGGCGCGGACCTCGCGGACGCACTCCGCCGTGGGGTTGCCCCAGCCGCGGAACGCGGCCGCGGCCTCGCGTGCGACCTCGTCGCGCAGCCGATGCCGCTCAACCTCGCTCCAGCTCGTGCCGCCGGAACCCGCCACGTCGACGCCGGCGACGCCGACCGCGAACAGCCGCCGGGCGACGTCGGCCGAGATCCCCCAGCCGACCTCTTTGACGATCACCGGCACCGGCAACGCGGCGCATACCTCGCCGATGCGCTCCTCCAGCCCACGGAAGTCCGCGTCCCCCTCCGGCTGAAGCGCCTCCTGCAACGCGTTCAAGTGCAGCACCAGCGCGTTCGCCTCGACCGCTTCCACCAGGCGGCGACAGTCCTCGGCCGTGACGCCGTAGTTGAGCTGCACCGCACCGACGTTCGCCAGCAGCAGCACGTCCGGCGCGACGCCGCGAACGCGGAAGTCCTCGATGGTCGTCGGGTCATCCAGCACCACGCGCATGGAGCCGAGTCCCATCGCCAGCCGGTGCTCCTGCGCGACGAGCGCCAGGGTGCGATTGATCGGTCCGCTCGTGCCCGCGCCGCCCGTCATGCAGGAGATGAGGAGCGGCGCGCCGAGCCGCTGCCCCAGCGCCTCTACCCCGGTGTCCACATCATCGAACGCAAGCTGCGGCAGCGCGTTGTGCGCAAGCCGGTAGCGCTCGAACCCAGCCGTGACGCCTTTCGCCTGCACGTCCGCGCTGAGGTTGATCTGGAGGTGCTCGGCCTTGCGCAGGGCCGTCCGTCCCTGAGAGACGCCGGTCGCCTCATCGGTCAGCCGCACGCCCGCGCCTCCTACCGCGTCCGGGTCGCCAGGAAGGCGACCAGCTCGCGCACCGCCGCGCGGTGCTCCGGCCGCAGCGGCAAGGCGTCGAGCGCGGTCTCCGCCTCCGCCGTCGCCCGTGCGACCAGCGCCTGGCTGGCGGCGCGCGCGCCACACGATTCCAGCGCCGCCAGCGCGGCGGCGACATCGCCGCTGCCGCCGTAGTGGCGCTCGAGCGCCTCGCGGTCAGACCCCTGCGCGTGGGCCAGGCCGAACACCACCGGGTAGCTCTTCTTCCGCCGGGCGATGTCGGCCGCTACCGGCTTGCCCAGCTCGTCCGGCTCGCCCCACACGCCCAGATAGTCGTCCTGCACCTGAAACGCCACACCGAGGCGCCGCCCGAACTCGCGCGCCGCGTCGGCCTCCTCCGGCCCGCGGCGGGCGGCGAGCAGGCCGAGCGCCGCGGCCGCCCCCAGCAGTGCGCCGGTCTTGCGTCCGATCATGTCCAGGTACTCGGTAGGGGTGACATGACCGTGCGCCTCGAAGTAGAGGTCCAGGTACTGGCCCTCGATCATGCGCATGCACGCCTCGGCAAGCTCGGACGCGGCCGCGGCGCGAACCTCGGCCGGCAGCGGCGACCGCAGCAGCGTGCGCTGGGCGAGCGCCCACAGCAGGTCGCCGGCGTTGATCGCTTGGCCGACGCCCCACACCGCCCACACCGTCGGCCGGTGACGGCGGCGACGGTCGTGGTCCTGGATGTCGTCGTGCACCAGGGAGAAGGCGTGAACCAGCTCGACGGCGACAGCGAAGGGGAGTGCATCCTCGACCGCGGCGCCGGCGGCTTCAGCCAACGCGCAGCAGAGCGAGGAACGCAGCAGCTTGCCGGGGTCGCCACCCACCACCCGGCCCTCCACGTCGGCCAGACCCAGGTGGTAGCGGACCATGGTCGCCAGGCCGGCAGGCTCGCGCGGAGCCGCCGCGTCGAGCGCCGACTCGACCCGCGCGCGGTAACGGAGCAGCACGGGGGGTTCGGCCATGCGCGGCTCCTTCCGCCGGGGGCGACCAGATGCGGCCCCGAGCGGACGAGGCTACATCGGATCGCTAGGTAGCGTATTCGGGGCTCAATCGCGCGTCAAGCCAGCCCGAGCCCAGCCGAACGCGAGCCGTCAGTGTGGCCGCAGCCCACGCCAGAACCAGCCGACGATCGACCCCTCCGCCTCGGCCTCCAGTCCGGAGCGCGCCACGAACGCCAGCGGCAGGAAGACGACCGCCGTCACGGCCACGGTACGCAGCGCCAGCGCCAGCGGCCGGGCCGACGGGTCGAACGCGTGGATGACCAGCGCCTCCGTCGCAAGCGCGAGCGCGCTGAACGCGGCGAGCTTGAGCTGTCTGCGTCGTGGCCGCAGCGCCACCGCCGCTCCCGCGCCGAGCGCCAGGAGGGCCGCGGCCATCGCCCCGTCGTACTGGTGCGCCGTCCGGCCGAGCTGCACCAGCCCGCCGCTGCGGTCCGTGGCTACCAGCCAACTCAGCAGCGGCCCCGCGGGCAGCAGCACCAGCGCTCCGGGCAGCCAGTCGCGCTCCGCCAGCCGGTGCACCGTGTGCATCAGGAACAGCACCGCCAGCAGCACGAACCCCAGGCCGAGCACCGCCAAGCCAAAGGACAGCGCACCACCGCCGGTGAGCGTATTGCTCGCCTGGCGCTCAGCGAGCCGAAGCGCCAGGTAGCCGGCGCCGAACACGGCGAAGAGCGCGTACCCCGCCCAGGTGTACGTCCACAGCGGCGTGCCGAGCCGATGGCCGAGCAGCGCGACGCCGGCCGCACCGGCCAGGACGGCCGCGGCCGCCGGCGACGCCCATCCCACCGTCAGGAAGACCGCCGCAGCGAGCAGATGCGGCAGCGCGCAGGCGAGCGCGCTGGCCCACGACGCGCGGCCCCAGGCGTCGTTCAGGGCACCGGCGACGGCCGCCGGCCGCCCAAACGACTGGACGGCCAGCGTCTCCGCCTCGGCGGGAGAGCAGCCCGCCGCCAGGTACTCCTCGTAGGCGTCGTCCAAGGAGGAGCGCAGCTCAAGCATGATCTCACGCTGTCTGCGCGGATCGACGAGTAGGCGTCGCTCCGTCTCGGCCAGCAGCTCGGCGCGAGTGCGCATCGCCCGCTTGTCCTAGAGCCTGGCGGTCACCAGCACCGAGCGCACGGCAATGGCGTACTGCTGCCACTCGCGCACTCGCGCCTCGAGCACGGCGATACCGTTCTCGGTGATGCGGTAGTAGCGGCGCATGGGACCCGAGGGCATCGCCTGCCAGCTCGCCTGCACCAGCCCGTCCTGCTCCAGCCGGTGGAGCGCCGGATAGATGGTGCCCTCCTGCAGCCGGAAGTAGCCGTCGCTCCGCTCTCGCAGCTCGCGGATGACCTGATATCCGTACTTCGCCTCTTCGCGGAGCAACGCGAGCAGGAGGGTATCGGTGCTTCCTTTGAGCAGCTCTGCCTGATCCGCCATCGGCCACCTCCGCGCGCATCCGTCAGCCCGAGCCTAGACCGCCCCCCGAAGCGCGTCAACGCGGCGCAGCGATCACGGGGTTCTTCTCCGAGTAGGTCGCGCCGGTTAGGGTGGTGCGGGGCGGCCCCCCGCCTGCGCCTGTCTGCCCGCCAGGCAGGCGGGGGCAGGCAGCGCGGACCGCTCGACACCGTGACCGGGGAGGCTCACATGGCGACCCTCGAAGTCGCGCTCGACTGGCTGGGCGGCTACAAGGTCCTCGGCACGGCCGGCCCCCGTACCGTCACGTTCGACCGCGCGGTCCAGCGCGGCGGCGCGGACGAGGGGATGCGCGCGGCGGAGGGCCTGTTGCTGGCGACCGGCGCCTGTCTGGCGATCACCATCGCGGCCGCCGCCCAGTCGCGCGGCATCGAGCTCGGTCGCTGCCGCGTGCGCGTGCGCGGCGAGACGGCCGACGGGCCCTCTCGTGTGGCACGGATCGCGATCGATGCCGAGCTTCCGGACGTGGCGCCAGAGGTGGCGCGCCACCTGATCGAGGTCGCCGAGCGTGGCTGCACCGTGGCGAACACGCTGCGCAACCCACCGGAGCTGCGCATCACCGTCGCTGCCGGCACCGCCTAGCGTGCGCCCGCCGCGCCGACCTCCACGTCCACGGCCGACCAGGTGCGCCCACCATCGCGCGTGACGATCAGCCCCGACGCCACTGCCGGGTCGACCGCCCAGCCCACGTCCGGCGACACGAAGTCGAGCTGCACGACGGGCCCCAGGCCGATGTTCGCCGTCACCGAGCGCCAGTGCGCGCCGGCGTCGTCGGTGACCAGCAGCGACGGCTGCTCCTTGGGGTTCGCCGGCGCGCCGATCGTCCGCCAGTGCTGCGCGTCGATGAGCGACGTTGGGCCGAGTGAGGACACGGGCGTGGTCGCGCTCCAGGTCGCGCCACCGTCACGCGTGACGTAGAACGCCACGGCTCCCGCGGGCGGCTTGCCTCCGTTGAACGCGAGCGGCAGCACGCCCGTCTCGCCGGTGAAGAAGATCGGCGGGGCGGTTGCGACTTCGGCCATGCCGTACCTCGCCGGAGCCCGCACCAGCTCAGGGCGCCAGGTCCGGCCGCCGTCCTGGCTGCGGTACAGGCACGCGCGCCCGGGCGCCGGCGCGAAGCAGGCCAACCAACCGGCCGAGGCGTCACGCAACGTGATGCCGCGCTTGTCGCCCTGCGCTGGCAGGCCGCCGGACTTCCCGGCGGTGATCGCTGCCTCCGCCCAGTGCGCGCCGCCGTCGGCCGTCGCCCACAGGACCGCGGCCTCGCCGCCGGCCGCGCCCGGGTTCATGTGCAGCAGCCAGCCGTGCGCCGGATCGGCGAACGAGAGGAAGCCGCTCGCCGATGGCGCCAGTTCGCGCAACCACGAGCGTCCGCCGTCCTGCGTGCGCAAGAGGATACCAGACGCGCCGCCCGCCGCCGGCACCAGGAGCCATGCGTTCGCCGCGTCGAGCACGTCCCACGCGACCTCGTCGAACGTCACCGCGCGCCAGGCGGGGTCGTCGGGCGAGACGTCCGACCAGCGCTGGCCGCCGTCGGCGGTCCGCAGCACACGTCCATCCGTGGTGAGCGCCCAGCCGACCGAGACGTCGACCATCTGCAGGGCGTAGACCCGGGGCGCGGCCGGGGTCGCCGCGGCGCCAGCCGTGGCCGTCGGCGTAGCGAGCGACGGGGAGGGCGACCCAGCGGGCCCTGTTTCGGCGGGGCCGCTACCACACGCCGCCAGCACCAGCGCGGCGAACACCAACGCTACGAATCGCCCCCTCGGTCGTCTTACCCGCGTCTGACTCACCCGCACCCATCACCCCGCGCGTACCCATGGCAGGCCGCGCCCCTCTCTGGCCAGCATAGCCAGGGCGGGCATCACGGGCGCGGGCTGTTTGACTCCGAGCGCACTAAATGGTAAGATGATCGAGCGGAAAGGCACTTGGAAGCGCCCACGATCCTCGTCACCGGTTCTCTCGCCGCGCCACGCTCGCTGCGGCGCTACTTGGCCGCCGTCGAGGCGGCTGGAGCGGCGCCGCTTGCCGTGCTCGCCGGCGAGACGCCCCCGGCCGAGGCCCTCGCTCGCCTGGCGGACGCCGCCGGCCTCGTGCTCACGGGCGGAGCCGACGTCGACCCCGCGTTCTACGGCGACGCACGCGAACCTGCGACGGAGGTCGACGCCTTCGAACGGGACGCGCTCGAGCGGGCGCTGGTCGAGGACGCGCTGGCGCGTGACCTGGCGGTCTTCGCCATCTGCCGCGGCTTCCAGTTGCTCAATGTGGCGCTCGGCGGGTCGTTGCTGCAGGACATCCCCGGCGGCGCGCACCGCGACGTGGACGGGCGCTCTGCCTGGGCGACGGTGCACGTGGACGCGGCCAGCCCGCTGGCCGCCATCACCGGCGAGCGGCCGTGGGTGAACCACCGCCACCACCAGGCGGTCACGCCCGCGCGGCTGGCGTCCGCCGTCGTGCCCTGGGCGTGGAGCGGCGATGGTGAGCTCGTCGAGGCCGGCTTCGTTCCAGGCCGGCGGTGGGTCTGCGGCGTGCAGTGGCACCCCGAGCGCGACGAGGAGCATCTGCCGGGCCCCGACGCCGACGCCTTCCGCGCCGCGTCGCGTGCGCTCTTCCGGCGGCTCGTCGAGGCGGCAGCCGTCCG
The DNA here is from genome assembly GCA_021787985.1 of Chloroflexota bacterium. Taxonomy (GTDB): domain Bacteria; phylum Chloroflexota; class Dehalococcoidia; order DSGV01; family DSGV01; genus JAJYLG01. The sequence continues at coordinate 5,351 of JAJYLG010000023.1, read as the reverse complement.
CACCGAGACAGGGGTGAGCTAATGGCTGACGAACCGACCATCCCGCAGGACGGCCAGCCGAGCGTGGGCCGCGTCGTGGTCGTGCCGATCGAGTCCGAGATGCGCCAGTCGTACCTCGACTACGCGATGAGCGTGATCGTGTCGCGCGCGTTGCCGGACGTCCGCGATGGTCTGAAGCCAGTGCACCGCCGCATCCTGCACGCCATGCAGGAGATGGGCCTGCGGCCCAACCAGTCGTACAAGAAGAGCGCCAAGGTCGTCGGCGAGGTGCTGGGCAAGTATCACCCGCACGGCGACACGCCCGTGTACGACGCCCTCGTCCGTATGGCGCAAGACTTCTCCATGCGCTACCCGCTGGTCGATGGCCAGGGGAACTTCGGCAGCGTCGACAACGACCCTCCCGCCGCCATGCGCTACACCGAGTGCCGTCTTACGCCGATCGCCATGGAGCTGCTGGCTGATATCGACCGCAGTACGGTGGACTTCGCGCCCAACTACGACGGCTCCGAACGGGAGCCGGTGGTCCTGCCCTCGCGCATCCCCAACCTGCTGATCAACGGCTCCTCCGGCATCGCCGTCGGCATGGCGACCAACATCCCGCCGCACAACCTGGGCGAGGTCGCCGACGCCATCGCCAGGCTCATCGACAGCCCGGAGACGAGCGGCGAGGAGCTGCTGCACATCATCCGCGGGCCGGACTTCCCCACCGCCGGCATCATCATCGGCCGCCAGGGCATCGTGGACGCGTACACCCGCGGGCGGGGACGCGTCATCGTGCGCGCGCGCACCCACATCGAGGAGATGGCCCGCGCCGGCCGCTACCAGATCGTCGTGACCGAGCTGCCGTTCCAGGTCAACAAGGCCGAGCTCGTGTCGCGCATCGCCGACCTGGTGCGCGACCGCAAGGTGGACGGCATCTCCGACCTGCGCGACGAGTCGGACCGCCACGGTCTGCGCGTGGTGATCGAGCTCAAGCGCGAGGCGCAGCCGCGGGCGGTCCTCAACCAGCTCTACAAGCACACGCAGCTCCAGACGACCTTCGCCATCCACATGCTCTGCCTGGTCAACAGCGAGCCGCGCACGGTCACGCTCAAAGAGGCGCTGCGCGAGTACATCGAGCACCGTCGCATCGTGATCCGTCGCAAGGCCGAGTTCGACCTGGCCAAGCTGCGCGACCGCGAGCACATCCTTTCCGGCCTCCTCCAGGCCGTCTCGCACATCGACGCGATCATCCGCCTCATCCGCCAGTCCGAGTCGGCCGCGAAGGCGAAAGAGCAGCTCATGCTGCGCCCGTACCGTTTCAGCGAGCGCCAGGCCGACGCCATCCTCGAGATGCAGCTCCGCCGCCTGGCCGCGCTCGAACGCAAGCAGCTCGAGGACGAGTACGCACAAGTGGTCAAGGGTATCCGCGAGCTGGAGGAACTGCTCGCCGACCCGCACAAGGTCGACCAGCGCGTCCGCGACGACGCGATGGAGGTGAAGAAGAAGTACGGTGACGACCGCCGCACGCAGATCGTCGAGCAAGAGCTGGACCAGATCTCAGACGAGGACCTCATCGCGCACCAGACGGTGGTGGTCACGCTCTCGCAGCGCGGCTACGTGAAGCGTGTTCCGCTCGACACCTACCGGCGACAGCGGCGGGGCGGGAAGGGCGTGAAGGCGGTCACCAAGCGCGAGGAGGACGCCGTCCAGCGCCTGCTGGTCTGTGATACCCACGACCACCTGCTCCTCTTCACCGATCGCGGCCGGGTGTTCCAGCTCAAGGCGTACGAGCTGCCGGACGCCAGCCGCGTGGCGCGCGGCGAGCCGATCATCAATCACGTCGCCATCGAACCGGGCGAGATGGTCACCTCCGTCGTGCCGGTGCGCGAGTTCCGCAGCGACTCGCTGGTCCTGGCCACACGCCACGGCGAAGTGAAGCGCAGCCCGCTGGAGGAGTTCCAGGATGTCCGCCGGAACGGCATCCGCGCCATGGACCTGGAGGAGGCCGATGAGCTGGTCTCCGCCCGTCTCGCCAACGACGGCGACGACGTCGTGCTCGTCTCGGCCGGCGGCAAGGCGGTGCGCTTCTCCGTGCGCACGCTTCGCGTGGCGTCGCGCGCCAGTGGCGGGGTCCGCGGCATCGCTCTGCCTGCCGAGGACCGCGTGGTCTCGCTCGAGGTGGCGAGCGCCGGCAGCGAGCTGCTGGTGATCAGCGAGCACGGCTTCGGCAAGCGCACGAAGATCGAGGAGTTCCCGACGCACAACCGCGGCGGACAGGGAGTGATCGCCTTCAACGTGGTCGACAAGACCGGCGCCGTGGTCACCGCCCGCATGGTGGAGCCGAACCAGGACCTGATGGTGATCACGCGTGAGGGGATCGTCATGCGCACGCAGGTGGGCGACATCCGCCTCACCGGGCGCGCGGCCTCGGGCGTGCAAGTGATGCGGCCCCACAAGAGCGACGCGGTCGTGTCCATCGCAACGCTGAACCCAGACGAGGCGCCTGCCGAGCAGGCGCGTCAGCAGCAGCTCGCCCTGATGCAGGACGAGGCGAACGGCGCCACACCCCGCCGCCGCAGCCCGCGTCGCCGCGCTGCAGAGGAGGACGATGGCCACGCCCCCGCCTGAGCCGCGCATCCGCGACGTCGCCGCGGCCGACCTGCCAAGCCTGCTCGAGCTCTACCACCAGCTCAGCCAAGGCGGGGAGCAACCCAACGAGCTGCCGGAGCAGCCTCGCGAGCACCACCAGCGTGCGCTGCGCGAGCTCACCGCCAGCCCTTGGTACCGCCTGCTGGTGGCCGAGGCCGACGGGCAGATCGTCGGCACGTACGAGATCTGCATCCTCCCGGGCATCGCCCACGGCGCGCGACCGCGGGCCATCGTCGAGAACGTGGTGGTGGACGAGCGCTACCGCAGCCGCGGCGTCGGCGACGCGATGATGCGCGACGCCGTCGAGCGGGCGCGCGCGGCCGGCTGCTTCCGCGTCGGTCTCACCTCCCACCTCAGGCGCGCGGACGCCCACCGCTTCTACGAGCGGCTCGGCTTTCGCCACACCCACCGCGGCTACACCTGGTATCTCTGAGCGGCGCGCACGCCTGCTCCCAGTCCCCACCCGCGGGCGACGCAGCCGCCAAGGGCGGCCACCTGCCCCCGGCCGCGTGATCCTCGGCTTCGCCTGCCCCTGACACCCGCGCTTGCAGGAATAGCACATACGTTCTGATGCTCGGGCCATACGCGCACGGGAGGTGACGTGATGGCCCTCACCCTGGCCGAGGCGGCCAAGCTCTCCAACGACGTCGTCCTGCAGGGCGTCGTCGAGACCGTCGTCAAGGAGTCGCCCATCCTCGACCGGCTCCCCTTCATCGAGCTGGTCGGCAACTCGCTCAAGTACAACCGCGAGAGCACGCAGGGTGGCGCCGCCTTCTACGCGGTCGGTGACGCCTGGACCGAAGGGACGCCCACCTTCACCCAGGTCAGCACCGGCCTCACCATCCTCGGCGGCGACGCCGACGTCGACCGCTACCTGGCGAGCACGCGCAACAACGTGCAGGACCTGGAGGCGGCCGTCATCCAGCTCAAGGCGCGCGATGTCGCCCAGGCCTTCGAGCAGGCGTTCGTCACCGGCGACTCGTCGTTGGACCCGAAGCAGTTCGACGGCCTCAACACGCTGCTCCTCGGCGCCCGGACGACCTCGATGGGGGTCAACGGCGCCAGCCTCACCCTGGCCAAGCTGGACGAGCTGGTGGACCTCGTCCGCCCCGGCCGGCCTGACCTCCTGCTGCTGTCGAAGCGCACCCGCCGCTCGCTGATGGGCCTGGTGCGCGGCGCCGGCTCCGCCTTCCTCGAGACGCACCGCGACGACCTCGGCCGCTATGTCGAGTACTGGAACGGCATCCCCCTGGCCGTGTCAGACTTCGTCGGCGACGCCGAGACGGTCGGCACCAGCACCGACTGCTCCAGCGTCTATGCGCTGCAGCTCGGCGAGGGGCGGCTGGCCGGACTGCAGGGTCCGGGCGGGCTGCAGGTCGAGCGCGTCGGCGAGCTCGAGACGAAGGACGCGGTCCGCTGGCGGGTGAAGTGGTACGTCGGCCTGGCGCTCTTCTCCGAGCTGTCCTGCGCCCGCCTCAACGGCGTGCGGCCGTAGCCCTCACCCCTGGCCCCCTCCCGGGGGTAGGTCCTCACTCCCGCGCCCCCTCTCCCTCCCACAACGAGGGAGAGGGGGAATGCGGGGTGACGACAGAAAGGACGGTGGGAGATGACAACGATCGTTGATCTGCGGGCGATGCTGCGGGTCGAGCTGTCCGACTCGAGCGCGCTGCGCTGGGCGGACGCGGACCTCGACCGGCACCTGCTGCGGGCGGCGCGCGAGCTTAGCCTCGCGCTGCCCATGCGCCGACGCACCGAGCTGCCGACGACGTCCGGCGACCGCGTGCTCGCGCTGGCATCGCTGGCCGACCTGCTGCGCGTCGCGGCGGTCGAATACCCGCTCGCGGCGGAGCCACCCGAGCTCGTCCGCTTCCAGCGCCGCGCCGGCGAGCTCCTGCTGCTGACGGACGAGCCGCCGACCGGCGACCCGGCCGCCGTGTACTGGGACGCGCTCCACCAGCTCGACGCCTCCGGCACCACGCTCGACGCGGCGCAGCAAGAGGTCGTGCTGCTCGGGGCGGCCGGCTACGCGGCGCAGCAGCTCGCCCTGGCGTCGACCGACCGCGTCAACCTGGGCGGCTCGGACACGCCGCAGCGGTTCGCGGCCGAGGCCGAGCGGCGGCTCGCCGCCTTCCGCCGGCTGGTGCTCGCGCTCGGCCGACGGCGGGTTGGCGTCCGGCGGCTGCAACGACCCGCGCTCGCCGAAGCGGAGGTGACGGCCCCATGGAGCTGAGCGACTTCATCGACGTGCGTGACCAGATCCCCGACCGTGGACCGGGCTTCGCAACTCGGACGCTGGACGAGGTGACCGGGATCGCCATCCACCACGACGCGGCGGCCTTCCCTCGGGACGGGGATGCCGCGGCCGAGCAGGAGCGGCTGGCAACGGTCTACCGGCTGCACACGGCCTACTACGGTCACGCCGGCTCCGGTACGCCCCCGCCCGACCTGGGCCGCGGCGGGCGCTGGGACTGGCCGGGTATCGGCTATCACTGCTACGTCTTCCCGTCCGGTCGCGTCTACCTGGTCGGCGCGATCGAGTCGGTCCGCGCGCACGTGGCGCGCCACAACCGCGAGCTGATCGGCCTGTGCCTGGCCGGCGACTTCTCGGCCGAGCCGCCGCCCGAGGCGCAGCTCCGTGCCGCGGCGGCGGCCTGCGCGGCGCTGCGACGGGCCCGCGGCCGGCCTGTGCCCGTGCGTGGCCACCGCGACTGGGCGGCCAA